>NZ_CP150301.1:2736666-3073333 GCF_045040795.1 Oceanobacillus sp. FSL H7-0719
CGTCGGCTACAATACCTCTTTCTTCAATTTCCTCAACTGCTTCTGCCATCTCTACTTCGGTCTTATTCTCTGAGCTTTCTTCCGTATCAGTTGCAGCAGAACAAGCACCTAACACCCATCCTAACGAACCAATTAATATTAGCTTTTTAACAATAAACCCCACTTTTTTCCTCCCCCTAAATTGTTAAATCAAAAAGGCCATAATTAATAATTACAATCAAGTGTTATCTTATCACTAATGTCGATTATGTTTCTATAGTGCTCACTAAATTTTATGTACGGTTATCGCTTACTTATGATGAGATTCACCGTGATTATTCAAGAGAGATTCAAGTACTATTTTTGTTAAACAATCTAGTAATACTTCAATTTCAATAATTGCAGGTGCGTTATCATAAACGCTTACTAATTTAAAATCTATTCGTTTCATTTGATCAAGTATTTCACGCAGTTCACCAGCTAGCTTGCCTATTGTTACACCTTTTAAATAACTATCTGAAATTAACTTTGGACGCATCTGAACTCTAGAATGCATTTTAGCGAAATATAAACAGAATAAAAGATTCAAATTTCTACTATTTAACAATTCTCATACAATATTTTCTTCGAATCCTCTATACTTATAGAAAAGAACACGTTTTTTAAAATATAGAATTATACTATCGTGAAATGAGACGATTATCATAGATATTGCATATCAAATAAGTATATTGACAAGCGAGATTGCAGGTTTTAACCGAACCATTCAAGCTAATATTGTGAAAGTCAGGTGACTGGAAGATTCCAATACGAAAATCACTGAAAATAAACGTTAAGAAAACAGGAGAGAAGATTAGTGAAGGGATAGATAACCGGCAGACAGCACGGGTGACTTTATCTCAAGTATCTATAATTAATAATTTCATGAAATGAGGAAGTAGATTTGACTAATATTCCTACACGAGCGAAAGAGAATATTAATAAGAAATTATTTTCATTAAAAGATGGATTTAAATTCTTTGTAACTAGCAATATATTACTAGTGTGTTTTATAGGCATTTTTTTAATAAATAACGGTGCAAAAGTACCCATCATTTCCTTTACAGTATTTGCGGAAATATTTTCGGTCTTGTTATCGGTTATAGCTTGCCTAAAACCTGGAAAACCAAAAGAAAATGAAAGCAAGGATGCTGAAAGGCAACAATCACAAGAGCTGCTTGGAGCATTAATTGCCTTTGTCTTCTTATCCTTGTTTTCACTTTTATTTTTGGGTGCAAATATCCCTTATCCAAGTACATTGATATTTTTCATGCTAATGTCAAACGCTATGGTATCAGCATATTCCATTCTTTTTCACCCAATCGCTTTAGGTTTATATGAAGCAAATGTTTTTCAAAGAAAAACTACTATGTTTGATTACATTTTTAAATATATTGCAATTTTTTTATCGGGGATAAGCTACTATGTGCAGAGGACACTATTTAAATTGCCACTATTACTTAATAAGTTAATTGTCATCGCTTTTGTCTTATTATTATTGTGGCAATGGTTTATAATGATTTCCATTTTCGATAATTAAATGGATAGATATCCTTATCTGGCAATGAAATGATAACCTTTCAAAAAACTCTTCATTAAGGGAAAACGGCTTTTATTACAGAGGAAATAATGTAAAGCGTTTAAGATTAAAATGGTATTGTGGAATCTTGGTTTGCTGAGGATACTGTAAAAGATTGGGGAGAAAATGCCGGCCGCTGGGTTGAAGATTGATATGTAGATACAAAGGAAATTGTCAATGATGCAGCAGATTGGGTAGCCGAAAAAACAGGATATTTAGTCTCAAGTGTAAGCAATTTTGTTTCGGGTATCTTTAATTAACTCACAAGCAAGGAGCCATAAACGTGAATAAACAATCATCTTTTGGTAAAAGGAATCCAGAGAAACGAAGAAGTTTCTCTCTAGGAAGAGGCATTAGATTCTTCCTAAAAGCAAATATTTTACTAGTTCTCTTCATTCTAATATTCATGGTTAATAAAACGGGATGGGAGTATGATGGTAGAATTTCTGTTATAACATTTACAACTTTTGCAGAGGCTTTTATCATTCTTCTCTGCATGATAGCATGTATTAAACCAAACAGAAATAATCGAAGCAAGGGTATTACAAAGAGGCAACCAAAAGAGTGACTTGGAGCATTAATTGCATTTGTCTTCTTATCATTGTTTTCTCTTATTTCTTTGGGTGCAAATATTCCTTATCCAAGTACATTAATATTTTTAATGTTAATATCGAATGGTATGTTTGCAGCTTATTCCGTTCTTTTTCATCCAATCGCTTTGAGAATTTATGAAACGAACGTTTTTCAAGAAAAAACTACTTTGCTCGATTACATTTTTAAATATGTAGCAATTTTTTTCTCGGGAATAAATTATTATGTACAAATAACACTTTTAAAGCTCCCGCTATTGCTAAATAAATTAATTGCCATTGTTTTTGTCTTATTTTTATGGTGGCAAGCCGCTATTACAGGTATGATTTTTAATCATTAATATAAAGGTTGATACGTAATTGCGATGGATAATTCAACTCAAAATGAAAAAGAAACAAAACACCTACATTACTGCGTAAATTTGGTATAACATTTATTCAAGATAATCCATCTAAAGTAGGATTTTCCATTATTAACTTACGAACAAGGAGTTATAGATGTGAATAAACAGTCTTTAGAAGAAAAAAGTAAGTCAAAAAAAATAGAGAAACATAAGAGATTCTCTCTAGGGCGTGGCATTAGATTCTTCCTAAAATCAAATATATTACTAGTTGCCTTCATTCTTATATTAATCATTAATAAAACGCAGTGGCAATATGATGATGGTAGCACTGTAGTTGTAATGTTTGTAACTTTCGCTGAGATCTTTATCATTTAGCTATCTATCACAGCATGTATAAAACCAAAAAAGCATAATAGAAGAAATGATAATAGAGGGGAACAATCAAAAGAATGGCTTGGGTCATTCATTGCGTTTGTTATCTTATCATTGTTTTCATTTATTTTCCTGGGTTTAAATATTCCTTATCCAAGTACATTAATATTTTGCATATTAATGACAAATTTTATGGTATCTCTGTATTCCGTTGTCTTTCATCCAATTGCTTTGAGGATATATAAAGCAAATGTTTTTCAAGAAAAAACAACTATGCTCGATTACATTTTTAAATATATAGCAATTTACTTTTCGGGAATAAATTATTATGTACAGATGACACTTTTAAAGCTCCCGTTATTATTAAATAAATTAATTGCCATTGCCTTTGTCTTAGCTATTTTGTGGCAAGCTGCTTTATTAATTAGCATTTTTGATTAATTTTGGAAATAATGGGAGCAGAATCTATCAACGAAGAAATAAACATGTTAAAAATTCATCTATAGGTAGGGGACTGGTTAATAATGTGTCCTAAAATAGTTAAAAAGTATATTTGTTTAAACAATGGTTTTCGATTTTTATTAAAAACCAATACGATACTGATAATAATGATTGCATTATTCGGCGTAAATAAAGATGCATGGAGGTCAGTGGGGGAAGATAAGGTAATAACTTTCATTTTCACGTTTGAGTGCCTTATTATCCTATTTTCTATTTTTGCTTGCATAAATCCTGAGCGAGGTAATAAGCGACATAGAGAAAAAAAGAGGATTTCCAAAAATGAATGGATTGGCATGGTCATTGCAATCCTGTTAACATCGTTATTATCACTCTTTATGCTACCTGCAAACCTCCCATTTCCAAGTACAGTTATTTTTTTAATATTGTCAACCAATCTTTTAGCAGCTTTTTATTCGGTTATTTTTCATAAAGTAGCTATAGAAATTTATGAACTCAATGTTTTTAAAGAAAATAAAAGTATTACTGACTATACATTTAAGTATATCGCAATATTATTTTCGAGCTTAAATTATTACGTTCAATTAGCTTTGAAAGGACTTCCGCTCATCATACATAAGTTATTTGCCATTCTCTTTCTTATTTTTTTAGCTATGCAGCTTATTGTAACTGGTACTGTTTTTACCTATTAGTTTTAGAGTTAAATTGGATTGTTAAGTAATTACGGCAAAAAGTACAACTCAAACCTGAAGATTTAACACATGAAGTTTGATGCATTCGCTGGAGTAGCTGAAAAAACAGAGGATTTTCGGGCATCTGTAATTAACTTACGAACGAGGAGCCATAAATGTGAATAAACAATCATCTATAGAAAAAAGGAATTTCTCTCTATGAAGCGGCATTAAATTCTTCCTAAAGGCAAATATTTTACTATTTCTCTTCCTTCTAATATTTATGGTTAATAAAGTGGAATGGAAATACGATGGTAGAATTTCTGTTATAACATTTACAACTTTTGCAGAGACTTTTATCATTCTTCTATGCATGATAGCATGTATTAAACCAAACAGAAATAATCGAAGCAAGGGTATTTCAAGAAAGCAACCAAAAGAGTGGCTTGGAGCATTAATTGCATTTATCTTCTTATCATTGTTTTCTCTTATTTTCCTGAGAGCAAATATCCCTTATCCAAGTACATTCATATTTTTCATATTAGCGACAAATTTTATGGTGTCTCTGTATTCTATTCTCTTTCATCCAATTGCTTTGGGGATCTATGAATCGAATGTTTTCCAGGAAAAAACAACTTTGTTTGATTACATTTTCAAATATATAGCAATTTTTCTTTCTAGAATTAATTATTATGTGCAGATGATACTTTTAAGACTGCCACTATTACTAAATAAGTTAATCGCCATTGTATTTGTCTTATTTTTGGTATGGCAAGTGTTTGGTGTAATAGCAATTTTTGACTGATTTAGGAGATTTTTGCTGCTAGGAAAGAACTTTATCTGGCACATGAATTACGATAACGTTGAAAAGAAGCTTTGAAAGATTTCTGCTAATAAATTCTGGACACCTTTTCCTGAAAAAAGGATTCTCGATTCTCGATAAATTGTAGTTGATAGATAAGCGGATGAATGAAAACAAGTGACAGATCCATTATCGTGAAAGTTACCAAGACATACACGAGGTTCTGCCACTTGCTACATCAGTTAACAAAGAAACCACAAAATAAAATGGATATTGGACACTTATGTTAGCCTTAGTACCAATATGTCATTCCTGCCCTGTTTGCCTAGGGAAAGCAAAATAGCTCGTCAACTGCATATTATGGTGAAGAATCAATCAAATACTTTAGAGATATCTAATGTCCTTAATTAAACAAAAAATTAAACGGTTAATCCGTTTTCTGCGCAATGAGCATGTATAGCGATTCCGCTGGGAAATATTTCTCCGTTACCTGGAATCCCGCATCTTTCATTTCTCGTTCTATTCCTTCCAAGGTAATTCTAGGTCCTTTATCTGAACTTCCTTTTGGTTCAAGTTCCAGACAAATTAGATAGCCTTCTTTTTTCAGTATCTCTCTCATTTGCTGTAATAGTAGCCCCAACGGCTGAATTTCATGAAGTACCAGAGAAGCAATGATCATATCGATAGTGCCATCAGGTAAAGAAAGTTCCTCTATCCTTTCTTGCACTGGGACAATATTCGTAAGCTGTTCCTTCAAGGCTTTCTCTTTAATTATTTCCAGCATTGCAGCATCGATATCTAGCGCGTATACGTTGCCCGAAGTTCTCTTCGCCACCGGGATGGAAAAATATCCTGTTCCAGCGCCAAAGTCTAAGATGCTGTCCGTTTCTTTTAAGGGAATCATGTTCAGTAGCTGTTCGGGAGAGAATTCTTTTCTTCGTTCGGGGCTTTCCAAGTACGATACTTTTCCTTTGTGCTTACCATGTGTGTGATGCATATATATCCTCCTTTTTTAGCTGTTTAAGTGTGCTATTTATCCTGGCTGAACTTTTCTTCTGTCAATGCCGCAATCACAGATATGGCAGCCATACTGCCTTCTCCCGCTGCAACAACTAATTGGGAGGGACCGGCAATTCGCGTATCTCCGCAAGCAAACACACCTTCCGTTTTCGTGCGTTTCATGCTGTCAGTTGCAATCCCGCCTTGCTCGTTTAATGTATATTCAAGTGCAGATTTAAAGGTATCTGCCGGTATCCATTCGGTAGCTATAAACCCTCCCTCACGGAGTACGGATGTTTCATCTTCAAATTGTATTTTTTCCAGCATTCCCTCTTCCCCAATGAAAGCGGCAATCTTCTTTTCGTTAATACGGATGCCATTACTTTTGAGCACTTCTTGTTCTTCCAACGAAAGCACTTCTTTTCCATTGGTAAAAACAATTAAATCGTTCGTCCAGTTGGACACCAGTTTCGCCAAATGAAACGCCTTTTGATCATCTGCAATCACTGCTAGTGGACGATCTCTTAATTCCCACCCATCACAAAAAGGACAGTTGAAAAGGCTCTTACCATAGAACTCTATCACTCGCGGAATATCCGGAAGAACTTCCTTAAATCCAGTAGCAAGAATAATTTTCTTCGCGGTGTATACTTCGCCATTTTCTGTTTCCACTTTGAATAAGGTATTTTCTTTATTTATACGATGCACCCGTTGCTTTTCAATTCTCACATCAGGGTATCTGTATAATTCCTCATGGGCGATTCTTTTTAATTCTTGCGGATGGATACCGTCCCTTGTGATAAATCCGTGGGACTCAGAAGTCACCAGATTTCTCGGTTTATTGTCATCGAATAGGACAGTTTTACGTCTTGATCTTCCAAGTACTAAAGCAGCATTCAGTCCAGCTGGTCCTCCGCCAATCACGGCACAGTCTACTATCATATTGTCGTCTCCTTTAAAAATGAATTTAACTATTGTTTTCTTTCTGTTTGGATTTTGCTTCTTTAGCAATATCGTTCAGAAGCATTGATTCCAGTTCACCTTTCATATTTTCCTCTGCTTGTCTCATGGTGTTTTCAATCAAGCAGCCTTCATGGTGAATGGAACAATCGAATAAACTCGTATCTCCTTCAATCGCATGAATAACATCTAAAAAGGATATTTCCTGTTTTGTTCTCGAGATTTTATAGCCTCCCTTCGCACCTGGTGTTGACTCGATTAAACCAGCTTTCGTAAGTTTGGTTAATATCTTAGAAAGGTACGTCGGGGAAAGATGTTGCATTTCTGCCAATTCCTGCACTCCTACCAAGTTCCCACTGGGCTGCAGCAATAAATGGACCATCGTATGCAAAGCGTAGTTTGTCGCGTTTGAATATTTCATAATTAACCTCCTTGTACTATTATGTCTATTAAGGATTCACGATATCCTTAATTTAAATAAGCCTATCACTCTATTTAAAAGAAGTCAACTTAGTGATTTATAAACAACCTTTTAATTATTCGAAAGTTTGACATGCACATTCTCCCTGTAGATATTCTACAAGAAAGATTACAAAAGGCCTCGAATGATAAAAAAGAGTTAGAACAAGGGAAAAATGAATTTATAGTACAATTAGTACAACTATGGAAGTCAAAAACTATTACTTCATTTGTTAATTGATAATATCGCAATCAAGCAAATAGATAAATCCAGAACGATTAAAAACATAGAACTTGATTTTGAACTTACTGAACTGAATATATCGAAAACGTTTGTACTGATCCACTTGTTATATCGTGAAACGGATAAGGAACATACCTTTTCAATATCCGCTTCCGATAAAGAGTTGCCACCTTATCTTCAACAATTTTTATCAGTATTTGTGATGCGGTTCACCGTGGTGATTTAAGAGGCAAAAAAAGACGAAGGGATTATTCCTCTCGTCTTTTTATTTCCGATTTTACTGAAAACCATAACCCAAGTTCTTTAGAAAAATTTACTGTATATTTCAGATTATTTACTATAATTGTATTTTTTGTTCCTATCTTTATATCGGATAGCCCTAACTTTTCGAATAGCCTCTTTCTAAAATCAACGTCTTCCTGAGGATTCAAGCAAGCAATTAGGATCCCTATTGCGATAATCATATTCAACCCTGATTGTAGTCTACCATCTCCCGACGCAATCATAGTGATACTCTTTAATATTTTTTCATCATTATATTCAATGATGTTACCTAAAAGCGCTATGTTTTTATTCCCATGTATTTTTATATTTAAAACATTTTTATCAACGCTAATCTCAAGATTCCTATATGGAAAATTAAATTCTTCTGCATAATTATTCCATCTTTCTTGAAATTCGTCTAAATTCACCGCGAGACTATCACTTAATCTAATTTTACAATCATATTCATTCAATCTTAAAAGATAATTAAAAAATTGATTAGACACTACTACACCTCTTTCATTGACGATAAATCGCAATTGGTGTAACTGCAATTTCGGGAAATGAAATAGATAAACCAAACTTTTCAATATCTCTTAATGCGTCGAAAACTGTCTGTAGTCCTTTTTCAAGCTCATTCTGATTAAAAGACATATCGACTTCATTAGAACCCTTATTTGGAATAGATGCAATTTGTGCAAACATATACCAGTCATCTTGTGGTGCAGTACCGTACTTATATATAATATTTTCAATACTTTCTCTTAAATACAGTTTGTTTAATGTGCCTACAAACCTAAAGTTTGGTCTTTCTACAAACGGAATGTTTTTGATCACTACCCTATCATTATAAAAATTCTTTAAAAAGACCTGTAATGCTTTCTGTATGTCTTTCGGAAGATTATATTCATTCATTCTTTCCTGTACCTTTTTATTTCTTTGGGTTTGTGATGCCTTCTCGAAACTCTTAGCTGCGGACTGTTCTCCTGTAATAACAGATTTTAATATATCATCAATATTATCCAAGATTCTTTGCATATAAATAAAATCATTTATGATAGTTTTTCCTTTCACTAATATAAATGACGTTGAAGTTAGCCTACCTGATATTTTATCGTCGGGATTAGATAGATTGTCAATTTCAAAGTCACCTGGAATATTAGTCAATAAGTCTTTTTCATTTAATGATAACTCAGCAAGATTGTACAAGTAATCATGCATAGTATGACTTTCAGTAGCTTGATTCTGCCAAAGAAAAGAACTTTCACTACCAACTTTCAACAGTTTCAGGAAGTCTACTCCTGCATTTATTTTACTTTCATCTCCGTCAGTAACCGTTGTAGATGTACTCTCTATTAAACCTTTATTTAGTTGCGCAACAATGGATTTTAATCTCTCTGTATCCATATAAATAAAGTCTCTAAATAAATTATCCATACTAAGCAGCTCTCCCATCTGAATTAGTATATTATTGACAATTTCAACACGTTATCAAGTGATACATTAAAATGTTAATACTTTTTATTTTACTTCTTCCGTCTAACCGACGTTGCTCAAAACAAAATTTATCATATTGTTGATATAGGCACACTTATCCTATCCCTCGCAACACAAACATTTCTATATACAATATAGCATTCTACATAGTGTTCACCTTTAAAATTAGTGGACTCGGTATTCTTTCGTGCACCCGTATCCTTCACAATTTGTCCTCTTATACAATCTTTTCTAATTGCTTCCTCCCCTCGGTTTTTAACCTTCCAATAAATCTTATAACTAAGACTATCTTCAGCATCTTTTGACAAACAATCAAATTCGTTTTCAATTATGAAAAACTCCAAGTGTTTATTCACCTTTAAGGGTAGATTATCTCGTAGAATATGCCTTAGAAACTTATCTCTAAATCCATCTTGTTTTACTTTACAATCAATCTTCAGTCGATATCGAATGTCCACATCAAACTTATGTTCAATGAATTCTTCTGTCTGTCTAACTTTCTTACCAAACAATGCACTTTTTTCAAATGCCTCTTTCTCTGCGATATCTTCTGGAACAGGGAAGGATTTGCCAAAAATGTCCTGCAATGCATCATAAAGGTCTTCACTATCTTCTGTTTCATCTTCAATCTTTTCATATGCATGTTTAGCTTTATCAACAAACGCGCCATCTTTGTTATAAACTTCCTGATTACTGCCAAGAGCATGCCAATATTTCTGGTCTTTGTTCCGTTTTTTCAAGTAATAGAATAAATCCTTTAACAAAGAAAGGTAATCATCAAATGTCGCACTCTTGTAGTCATCATTTTCATTAAAGAAGTTGTAAACCAACGTATCTATTAATAGTCCACCAAACTTAAACCCTTTATTATTTTTCCAAGCCCGAACTAAATTGCAAGCATACTTATAGTTTAAGTCCGTTTCTTCTATCATAGCGATACTCTTATCTATTTCTGGTATGGGATCAGTTTTTTTCCAAGAACCCCCGTTATTTGAGTCAGGATAATCAAATGCCCCGTCTGATCTTTCAAAGCATGGACATACCTCTACAGTTTTGTTTATACTCTCAAAACTTACCACAACAACTTGTCCATCTCCCCTTATAATTGTTTTGGGATATCTTTTCTTTATTTCCTTTTTTACTTTTTGTAGAAGTTTAGACTGCCCATTCCCTTCCACTTCCTCATATTGTTTCTTTAGTTCCTTTGGTAGCACATAAAGCATATCAACATCACTAAACGTTTTTATAGCAGTATCTCTTCCTAAAGACCCTACTACATGACTGTTTTCTATTTCTTCATTTTCTAAGTTGCGAAATGACTTATTTAACCTTTTTGTTATTTCCTTAACTCTTTTTGTTTCTTCCTCAATTGATTCTACCTGCAAGCCATCGACAAATTCCTCGAACTTCTCTTTTAACATTAAATCCCCCTACAAAACAATTATTAACAGAACAACAACCGCAATGAAACCGATTACAGCAATTTGGAAAGAAAAAGGAACTTTATCCCTCCACGTAAAATTCTTTTGTTCATCTATCCATTCAAACTGGCTCTGAAAAAATAGCTTATAATGAGCAAGCCAATCACTTAAAAATATCTGTTTTGAAATACTAATCCTATAGTAAACCTCCAACAGTTCATTCATTCGTAAGGCTCTATTTGAGTCATTTTCCACAACCTCCTGTTCTGAGCTCTTGATTTGATAATAAATCTCACGGAGTTCATTGTGGATCTGTATTAACTGATTTCCAACTTCTCGATATCTATCTTTTTCATTGTTATATTGACTAATTGTTAGTGCAATGATACTTGCAATAATCAATATAAGGGAAACTTCGGTATTATATAGGAAACTCGGTTGATATACCTGCCAAATACCAATAGTAAGAGTAACAAAGGCAATCCGTCCTGGCATTTTCACAACAGTGTCATATGTCGCAAAATGTTTTTTAGCCCCATAAATTACGTTATATCCATTTTCAGCAAGCTGCTTTAAGAACAAATCCTTATTCATCAAAGTTTCTCCTTTCTTTTATGAGAGAATAAACATTTAAACTATTACTCAATTAGTCTTACATCTATTATACCAGAAATAGAACGTACATTTAGAACAATCTAAATAATACAGCAGATAAAGTGGTTGATAACCGCTTTCCTTCCCTCTGCAATTTTACTTATCGTTAGCGGAAATATATATTAGTTTTATCTGATTGACCCGGGTAATTTTATACGGAAAAAAGTAGTAGAAAGAAAACATGCATATTACTATTGAAAGGTGTTTTTGCAAATGACTAAATTGTCATTTGGGCAATTTATGAAGGCTCTTGGAGAGGAACATAAATATCACACAGATGGTGGCACATCTTATAGACAAGAATCCGTAACGGTTTGTAGATTAAAATAACTAACAAAATGGAGAGGTATTTTCGACCTCTCCTTAATTAATCGTATAAATAAATGTATTTACAATGTAAAATTACTCGTCAAGAACATATTTGGCTCCTCTTCCATATCCAACGACCTTGCCCTCTTCTAAATCATGAATCAGAGCATTGACTTGCTGCCGATTTAGCCCCATCATTTGTCTAACCTCTTGGTTTCTTAGTGGTCAATCTTTTAATATAGATAGAATTCTCATTTTCATTACTTCTTTATCTAAACTTTGTTTCCGTTCATAAGTCATGCTTCACTTAAGCATATCGTATGTAAATCTTGACAGAGTATAGTAACGTCCTTTGCCACTACCTATCCTCTATTAAAAAGAGGTTGATACAAAATTATCTTTTCTTTTGTATCGTAAACGAAAAGCTCTTACCTATTTGCATTTTAAGATTTCATTACGGTAACCTTTTATTATTTACTTCTCCAACTACCTTTATCCAATAAATAAACTATGCTTTATTCATCATCTAACACATAAGGAGTAGGATTTTCCGCCACCATCTGTATGTCATCCATCGCTTTCTCCACATACGCAATCCGCGACTTCAAATATTCAGCAAGTGGTTTATCTGTGCAATACACATAGCAACCTTTTTGTCCTCTTGTCATGAGTGTTCGGTAAGTATTTTTTATAATTTTGTCCGCGATTCGATTCGCTTGTTCGGGATTTTCTTTTGCAAACTTCTTAATTCCTTTTAGAGATTGATCTGTTTTTGCGCGTTTTGTAAAATCAGTAGTGATACTACCATTTTCATAACGCATATCGTCACCAATAATAACTCCGATATAATCAAATTCAAGACCCTGAGCAGTGTGAATACAACCAGCTTCCTCTACAGATGAATTATCGATTGCCCAAGTTGTATTTAAATTCCAGCTCATCCCAAAATCGCCTATCATTATATCGTGGTGCTTTACATTCCTGCGTTCTTTTTTTGGCCATTCCCAACAATAACCGGCCATCATGCGAGATTTATTTGCAATCTTATTCTTTTTCTGAATTAAACTTAGTAATTCATGTGGATTATCCACTACTTTAAAATCATAGTCCATACCTATAAAGTTCTTATTTGCGGTCTCTCTAATTTCGAGTACATCATCTAACCATGCAATATATCCGTCCGAGCCATCACATCTAAATTGAGAAACTAATTCTCTTTTTATTATTTCTGATCCTAGATCATTTGCATACTTTTCTATTTCATCAATACTTCCTGCATCTGAGAAAGTAACTTTTTGATTCTCGTCTATAAAAAAGATCGAAAACAAAGAGCCGTGTATGATTTCTTTTGTCTGGTTCTCTCCAAGATTCTGAAACATCCCAGACTTTCTATTCAAACGGTGTGCTTCATCAACAATTAAGACATCAAATTCATTTTCTTCCGCCTGTGTGAAACTGCCTGAACCTTTAAATAAATTATTTATATGTGTCTTTTTCATCGTGCCTTGGAGTTTTGCTGCATAGACTTCTCGTGGCGCGGCATTTTTAGTAATGTACATCGCTAGACGGTCACGGTTGATTATCTCAACGAGCATGTTAATAGCTAGTACCGATTTACCCGTACCAGGGCCACCTTCTACAATCATTGTTCTCTTTTTATTATCCTTCATTGATTTATTGAATAAATATAATGCTTCCTCAAAAAAGACCTTCTGCTCATCAATCATGTGGAATTCCTGATTTCCTTCAATCATGCCTTTTAAAGCATCCTGCAGTGATTTGGAGGGGTGTATTTTTCCTTGATCTATTTGAACGATGGCATTCGTTTTATCTTTATATTTAATATATTTTTTCACGAAATTTCTTAGCTTATTAATCTCGCCTTTGCGGAAGACTGGGGCTTTCTCTATATAATAGCCATACAGCGGATCCATCAATGGATCTTCATCTTGAATGAAATAATTATGTAAATACGCACAAGGGATTAAGTTTATATTATTTGTACGTACACTTTCATTGAAGTCTGTAATAAGCGAAGCATAAGTATAAGCCTGATAAGAGGGGTGAACCGTTTCACGTATTCCTCTGCCAAGAGCTGTTTCTACGATTGCCTCTTTTCCTTCTACTTTATCTGCAAACTCCCATTGTTTTAACTCTACAATCATTACGTTTTCATTATCGCCGTCATTTCCAGCTATAATAAAATCTACTCTTTTGGAGGTGTTTGGAATATTAAATTCAATCGCTACCGAGATATCTCCTGGGATTTGAGGATCATATAATACATTTGACATCTTCGTTAAGGAGTTCTCCCATGAACGAATTTCACTTTTTGACGTCCGCCCAATTTTTTCTTGATAGGCATTATACAAGTTATCAACTAAAACTTCATTTATTGTATCATGGATAAATTCAGCAGCTGTTGACTGATAAATAATCATGTTGCCACTCCCTTTAAAAGAAATATAGCTAAAAAAGATATAGTTAAATTATACCATATTATATGAGATGGCTGAGATGAGATATTAAAGAATTGCCACCTTACCTACAACAATTTTTGCCTCTACTTATAATACGGTTGACCATTTTTAGTGGTAAGATTAATATTACCACTGCTTAATGATCATCACTTCCGTAGAAACTTCCGTGTAAGGGAAGAGTCTGCTAACTATAACCACAAAGTTATTTCTTCAGAGCATTGTTCTCAATAAATTTATCGAAATCATCAGATGAACTCCGCTCAATACGATGTTGGTTAAATTTCTCATACTCTTGAGTCGCAATCTTTTCTGCAACGACTTTTGATACTTTCCCAGCATTTTCGAGAATATCACGATCATTAAATTGTAAAAATGCATTTAATTTATCAACCCAATCCTTCATATACATTGGACGTTGCCGCTCTGCTTGATCCTCAGCATAGTCTAAATACATTGTAACAATTCGGTTAAGCGACTTTAATTCTTTTTCAGATAAGTAATTTTTAGCAATAGTTACATCTCGCTTGCGTACTTTACCACCTTTCCATGAAGTGAGTCCCATATTTTCCTTTTCCGCATCTGCTCGCTTTGAAATTAGTTCAGCAGCAGTCATACCATGGATTGCAAAATGTAATTTATTTTGAACTGTTTTAAAAAATCTCAGTGTTACTTCTGCATTAGAATCATAATCTACAGATGTAGCGTATATATCTGTAATTTTTTGATAGAATCTTTTCTCTGAGGCACGAATATCTCTAATTCGTTCCAATAACTCTTCAAAGTAATCTTCTCCAAAATTACGCATGTCTTTCAAACGATCATCATCCATTGTAAAACCTTTGACTAGATATTCATTTAAGCGTTCTGTTGCCCACTGACGGAACTGTGTACCTCGATGGGAACGAACTCGGTAGCCGATCGCGAGAATCATTTCAAGGTTATAATGTTTAGTTTTATAATTTTTACCGTCATTTGCAGTTGTCAAGTAATACTTGACAACTGAATTCTCGTCTAATTCCTCTTCTTCAAATATATTTTTAATATGAAGGCTTATATTCTGCTTAGTCGACTGATATAATTCCGCAATTGCCTTTTGTGTCATCCAAACTGTTTCACTTTCCAGTCTAACATCGATTTTTGTGTTTCCATCCTCTGTTTGATAGATTAAGATATCTGTTTTGTTTTCCATTCCATTCACTCCTTTTTATAAAATTTATCTGACACTTATTACACCGTTTTCTTCTATAGAATATTATAACATTTAAATATAAAAAAATAATAAAATAAGAACATTCATTCCCCCTAACTTAACACAAAAAACTCCTTGCATTCATTAAAGAATCTGAAGGAGTTTCCAGTTTATAATTTGATTTTTTCTAATACAATTTTACTCAATTCAATTTCTATTTTTTGCTTTACCACTATTTATGATAAGGTTCCCCCCGATTTATCCGAAACCCCCGATAAACCTGCTCCACCAGCACCAACCGCATCAACTGATGAGGAAAAGTCATCTTAGAAAACGACAACGCATAATCACTCCGCTTCTGCACTTCCTTACTAATCCCAATCGAGCCACCAATCACAAATGCAATCTTACTTCGACCGTATGTCGCAAGCTCATCCATCTTCGCTGCAAGCTGCTCCGATGTCAGCATTTTTCCTTCAATCTCCAGCGTGATTACATACGTATCTGCTGTAATCGCTCCAAGAATTCGTTCGCCTTCCTTTTGTTTTGCAATAAGCATATCGGCCTCACTCATATTTTCGGGAACCTTTTCATCTGCTACTTCAATAATATTTACATTTGCATAGGCAGATAGGCGTTTTAAGTATTCCTCAATGCCTTGCTTGAGGTATTTTTCTTTTAGTTTACCAACAGAGATAATTGTTATTTTCATATAATCTTCCTTTATAGACCTATTTTGAAGCTAGTTTACCATGTTTTATGCGATTTATAGTTTAAATTTTATTAAAATCGGCTAATATAACATTAAAGCACGAAGGAGTGGTGGTTTTACTTTGGATCATCAGAGACAGAGATTAGAGATCCAAATTGAGCAATTGCGAACAAAGATGCATCACGCATATGAAAATAGTGCAGGCTATGATCAGCTAATGGATATTTCCACGCAGCTCGACAAATTGCTTAATGAATTAGAGATACTCAATCGAAATCAAAGTTAAGGCGTAAGGGCTTTGATCAACAATAGATAGATCTCCCTTTTATAAATTGTTTGATATGGACCAGTGTCGTCCCTATTTTGGAAAAAACAGCACGGTTAATAGCCTGCATGAATGTTTTAGCCACAAACACTTTCATTCAGCTCCTTAACGCCTTGGTTCAGCATAAAACCGAACGTGGCCTATTTGCTCGTTCGGTTTTATCCTTTACCTTTATTATTTCACAATTTGCACACGTCTAATCGAGCGGTCCTCAACAGATAGGATTTTAAATGTAAGATTCCCTTTTTCCAGTACATCACCTGTCTGCGGAAAGTCCTTAAATTCGCTTAAGAGATAAGCTGCCAGCACGTCTTCTTCTTCAGGTATTTCTGTCTGAAAGATGGTATTCAAGCGATGGAGTGTTACTTTTCCATCACAAATAACCTTTGTAGGGGTAAGTTTTTCGATTAAAACTTCACTATCTGGATCCATCTCATCATGAATTTCGAGACCAATCATGCCTTCAATAATATCCTCATGTGTAACGATTCCCTCTGTGCCGCCATATTCATCAAGTACAATAGCCAGATGCCTTCTCTCTTTCGTCATCTTCCGAAAGATTGGCTCAATGGGCTGGAATTCATAAACAATCATTGGATCTGTATCCATGAATTCTGATACATGTTTCTCTGGATTCACTGACCAGGAGAGTAAGTATTTTGTATGCATAATCCCAATAATATTATCAATATCATCCTCATATACCGGAAAGCGGGTGTAGCCATTTTCAATTGCAAAATCCCTTACCTCTTCATACGTTGATGCAAGTGGTAAGGCTAGAATGTCAACACGCGGTGTTTTCATTACATCTTTCACATTTAAATTATAAAAATCAAGGACACCTTTAATACGATAGGATTCATCTGCCTGGAATGTTCCTTCAAGACCAGCAAGGTCGACTAATGTCCTTAACTCTTCTTTAGAGACAGAAACCTCCTCATCCCGTTCTTTCGTTAGACGGCCTGTAATAAGTTCAGTTAATTTATTCATTAACCAGATAAGTGGTTTTAATAGTTTAATAATCCCCTGAATAGTAGGTGAAATAAGGTAAGCAATTTCTGTAGGTATTGTTCGGGCGATTGCTTTTGGAATAATTTCTGCAAAAATAATAATTCCGGTGATCGTGATGGCAACAGCCAATACGATGTTGACGTTATTTTGAGCAGCCCACATTACAACGACAGAAACGAGGGTTAAATCAACAATATTATTGCCAATAATGGTTGTGGTGTACAGTTCTTCCGGGTTTTCTGTTAAATGCAGCAGCTTCTCTGCCTTTTTATCCCCATTTTTTGCTCTCGTTTGAAGTTTGATTTGGCTTAGTGATGTATGCGCTTGCCCACTTCCTGAAAAGAAAAATGATAAACAGAATAATAATACGATGATCGCAATGATCACAAGAAACTTCCTCCTTCATCGATTTCAATAATTGATGTTTTATGTAGTTTCATAGGTTGAAAAAGACAAGTGGGACAATTAGGGTTTGTCCCTGCTGTCCCACCTGCTTTACAGGTTTTGAATGAATAGTCGGATGACGTCAGCACCGGCAACGAAGGTTCCAAGTGAACTTCCAAGGTTTGCAAGAACGATAACGAGCATTACGCGGGTTACTTTATTATTCCAGAAGCCCTTTACGCTTGTTACGTCGTCTGCCAATGTTTCGAAATCCCGAACAACTGGCTTCTTCATATATGCTTGAGCAAAACCGGCAAACCAGCCTGCCGCAAGCAGTGGGTTTAGCGACGTAAACGGTGCTGCTATAAAGGCTGTAAGCACTGCGATTGGATGGCCAAAGGCAACAATTGTCCCTATCGCTGCAAGTGATCCATTCCATAAGAACCAGCTCCAAACCTGCTGCAGGCCAGCATCCGGATTCATGAAGAATGTCCACGCAATCAGTGCGATAATTGCAATTGGAATTGCCCAGCCGATAATCTTTGGTGCCTTTGATTTTGGCGGCCGCTTTGTCAGTTCCTTTAAATCTTGTTCCTGATGGATCTCTTTTGAAATGCCCAGAATATGGGCTGCTCCGAGTACAGCGACTATTTTTTCACCTGGTGCATCTTTTATTTTCTGTGCAAGATATTGGTCTCGCTCATCAATTAATGGCTTTTTCAATTTAGGAAAGCTTTCTGTAATCTCTTGAAGCATTGCATTAATTGTATCCTGCTGCTTCATCTTCTCTAGCTCTTCTTCTGTGATTGTCTCTTTACTAAAAATGCTGAACACAACCTGGCTTAGAAGCATGGCTTTTCCTTTTAAACCGATATTTCCCCAGATTCTTGAGAATGTGATTTGAATATTGCGGTCTGCAAGCACCAGCTCTGCACCAATTTCTTTTGCTGATTCGATTCCTTGAATCATTTCCTGACCCGCGTTGATGCCAAACTGCTTGGCCATCCGCTTCTGGAAAGAAGAAATGGCGAGGTTCATCAGTAAGAGTGACGCTTTCTTCTGCTTGATCACCTTAAAGATATCTGTTTCCTGCCATTTACTCCCTTCAGAAATGGATTGATAGCGCTGTTCATCCAGCTCGATACAGACAGAATCAGGCTGTTCAATTTCAATAACTTCTTTTACCTGTTCTGCGCTTTGCTTCGATACATGTGCCGTGCCAATCAAAATAATTTCTTTATCATTGAGTTGTATTCGCGTTATATTATCCTCAGTCATCCGTTACCTTCCTTTTAATAAGCTTATATGTAGATGTACTTCTCAAAAAAAGTTTATTACTTCTATAATAAACTAGAATGAATGAAAATAAAATTATATCTTCCTATTTTAGCAAAGATTATTCAGATTACTATTTCTTTTTCACAGTGAAAGTTGTATGATAAAGAATAAAAATTAGAAATTGTTAGCAGAAATGGGGGAAAGCTATGTTCCAATATGAAGTAGATGAAGAAATTACATTGAAGCTGCTAAGTGAGACAGATGCTGAAGCGTTATTTCGACTTACAGAAAATTCACGGGAAAATTTAAGTGAGTGGCTGCCATGGCTTGACGGTACAAAGACAGAAGAAGATTCACTAGACTTTATTAAAAACTCCATTAAAAATTATGAAGCTAAAAAAGGGTTGAACTGTGGCATATTTTACAAAGGAGAGCTCACTGGCATGGCCGGCTTCAATTCAATTGATTGGGTAAACCGCGTTGGCTTTATTGGTTACTGGCTGGCAGTGGAGTTTCAAGGAAAAGGGATTATGACACGCGCAGTCCATGGACTGACTGATTATGCTTTTAACGAACTGGAGCTTAATCGGATTGATATTCGCGCAGCAATTGGCAATAAGAAAAGTCGTGCCATCCCAGAGCGACTCGGATTTAAGGAAGAAGGTCTGATTCGTCAGGGAGAATGGCTGTATGACCACTATGTCGATCACATCATTTATGGCATGCTTCAATCAGACTGGAAATAGAAATACGCGGCATTCTCCTAAACGAGGATGCCCTTTTAATTATCAACAAATAGTTAACGATCGGTTTCCTCAAAAGTTATCTCTATAATTTTATCCGTCTTTTCCTCAAATTGAATATTGATATATACACCGAACTCTTTTTCCTTCCCTCGCAGCCATAGCTTGAATTTTTCCGTAACGGTATCATTTTTTATTTCTCTGCCAATATGCAGATAATCAACAATTGCAGCGCTGGGGTACTTTTCCTTCGTTGCTTGCATAGCGACTCTTCCCCATTTTGCATATGGTGGTGCTTCTTCAAGTAAACTTGGCATATCTCCTGCTATAATTGATACTGGCTGGATTGGCAAGAAACTTAATGCAAAAATCAAGGCAAGCTTCCACATAAAAATCATCTCCTTGGTTATAGCTTGTGTTTGATATAATTTTTTATCCGATATTTTATCGTAAAATTGAAGTACATAAAAGGAGAATTTGAATGACAAAAATCTGCTTCGTCCGTCATGGAGAGACAGACTGGAATACTGCGGGAATCCTTCAAGGGCAGCATAATACAAGCCTTAATGCAAAAGGACAGGAACAGGCAGAAGCAACTGGCGCTTATTTAGCTGCACAGAATTTCGATTTGCTGATTACAAGCTCGCTACGTCGTGCAAAAAAAACTGCAGAGATTATGAACAAACATTTACAGCTGCCCATCCTTGAAATGGACGCATTTATGGAACGCGCTTTTGGAAAAGCTGAAGGTTTAACATATGAAAAAAGGGAGCGGTTATATTCCGATAATAACGTTCCCGGTGAAGAAACAGAAACAGACTTTTATGCGCGTGTGGTTGGAGGTTTTCAGGAAATTACTGCTGCATATCCAAATAAGCATATTTTACTTGTATCACATGGGCTGGTCATTAATCTGATTCTTTCCTTGCTGCTTAATGAAGAAATCGACTATAAAAAAACAGCCCTCTTAAATGGCTGTATTAATCATATCCACTTTATTGATAACACCTGGCAAATAAAAAGTATAAACGAAGTAAGTCATTTAAATGGAACAATCAGGGACAGCCTCTGATTGTTCCAGTATTGCCCCTAGCCCATTTGTACGTTATGCAGCTTCGCAAACATACCATTTTTTGCGAGAAGTTCATCATGTGTGCCTTGTTCTTCAATACCATTCTTCGTAACAACCATAATTCGATCAGCATTTCGAATTGTTGCCAATCGGTGCGCAATTACAAGGGTTGTACGGTTTTTCGCCAGTTCGTTGAGTGATTCTTGAATGATTCGCTCTGTTTCTGTGTCCAGCGCAGATGTTGCTTCATCAAGAATAAGGATTGGCGGGTTCTTTAAGAACATCCGTGCAATTGCAATCCGCTGCTTTTGACCTCCGGAAAGCTTCAAGCCACGTTCACCAATTTGCGTTTCATAACCATCAGGCAGTTCCTGAATAAATTCCTCCATATGTGCACGGCGCGCTGCTTCATATATTTCTTCATCGCTTGCCGCAAGATTACCGTAAGCAATATTTTCCTTCAATGTTCCAGTAAACAGGAAAACATCTTGCTGTACAACGCCTATATTGCTGCGCAAGGAACGCTTCGTCATATCACGAATATCGATACCATCTATTTGAATACTGCCCCCTTGTACATCATAAAAACGCGGAATCAGAGAAGAGATCGTTGTTTTTCCTGCACCTGATGGTCCTACAAAGGCGACTGTTTCTCCAGCATTAACCTCAAGACTCAGTTCTTTCAGTACTGCTGGTTTATTCTCTTCATAGCCAAAAGTCACATGATCAAATGTGATATTGCCTTTTAAATTATCCACATCGATTGCGTCTGGTCTGTCCTTAACATCTGGCTCAACATCCATCATTTCTGTGAAGCGTTTGAACCCTGCCATTCCTTTTGGATACATCTCAAGCAACGCGGTAATTTTATTAATTGGATTTGCTAAAACGTTCATTAAAAGAATAAAGCTGACAAGCTCCCCGTAGCTTAAACGGTTATTAAACGTCAGCCATGCTCCAAATACAAGAACAAGCAGTGTCATTATCCGCATGAGTAAATAAATATTTGAATGCACTGTCGCCATTACTTTATAAGCACCAATTTTAGCTTTTCTAAAGCTGCGGTTATTTTCTTCAAAGCGTTCCATTTCAAATTTTTCATTTGTAAATGCCTGTACGACGCGAACTCCCGAAACAGAATCCTCAATTCTCGCATTAACACCTGCAATATCTTCGTACATCTTCTTCCAGGAACGATTCATGCGAATATTTCCATAGGTGATAAGGAAAATCAGTACAGGTATTGCAATTAAGATAATCATTGCAAGCAATGGATTAATTGTAAACATGATAAGGAAAGCGCCGAAAAATGTCATAATAGATATGAAAAAGTCCTCTGGCCCGTGGTGCGCCAATTCACCAAGATCAAATAAGTCTGTAGTAATCCGACTCATCATATGTCCTGTTTTTGTATTATCGAAGAAACGGAAGGACTGTTTTTGTACATGATTAAACAGATCATTACGCATATCCGTTTCGATATTAACACCCAGTTTATGCCCAAGGTAGGTCACAACATATTGGAGCAAGGTGCTGATTATGTATACAAGTAAAAGCAATACCCCTACTGTCATAATGATATTCCAATCATCACCCATCAGAAGATCATCGATAAACCATTGGACAGCAAGCGGAAATGCAAGTTCTAAAATAGCTACAATAATAGCAGCAGTAAAGTCCACAATAAACAGACGCTTATGCGGCTTATAATAAGAGAAAAAACGACGTATCAACTTGATGCACTTCCTTTTCTATTTTAAAATCTATCTGAAATTATATGGTTATTAATTCGTAATTTCAACAATTAAGCTAGCAGAAAGTAATTAACATTCCCTGTTAGTTATACACATCTTAGGGAAAAGTTAACTTCCCAAGGAGAAATAGACTGCGAATAAATTACTTTGAAGATCCTTTTGTGGATAAAGGCATACCATTTAATGAATAACCCAATCGACTTAGTGGATAAATAGTGGATAATTACAAAAAAACTGGGTAAAACCTATTGTTATCCCCAATTTTATCCACATATGCACAAATGTTCGTACTTATTTTGTTATGTAATTTACTTTCTCTACCATATATTGATTTTCGCCGTTTTTTTATCCACGGAATGTGAATAACTTTCGTTTTTTGTGGATAATATTCTATGCCATGGAAAAGCCACCTTCTTAAGGAAGATGGCTCACTGTGCTGTCAAAGCAGCTTCTGTCTCGAATTTCTTTCCATCACGATAATACGTAATTGCCATATTATCTCCTATATTCTTTTCCTGATAGAGAATTTTTCTAAGATCAATTACATTTTCAATTGGTTCTCCATCTAATTCCGTGATGACATCCAGACGTTTTAACCCGGCTTCATCTGCTGGTGACAATGGTTGAACGCTCCAAATATAAACACCGCCAGTCACTTTCTCCGGCAAGTTTAAGGTGTCTTTCCATTCTCTATGAGGAATTTCGTCCAAGGAATATAACTCAACTCCCAGGAATGGTCTTTCTACAACACCCTTCTCTTCAAGCTCATTCATAACTGGAATCGCATAGTCAATTGGGATTGCGAATCCAAGTCCTTCGACAGCTGCTTCATTAATCTTCATGGAGTTGATGCCAATCAGCTGCCCATAAATATTAATTAAAGCGCCCCCACTATTTCCAGGATTAATTGCTGCATCTGTTTGAATAACTTCTGCCTGCCAATCTGGTCTTCCATCCAAATCAAAATCCTGTGGGATAGTTCGCTCTGTTCCGCTAATCACTCCTTGTGTTACGGAACTGGAGAACATAAGTCCAAGGGGATTGCCAATCGCAATTGCAGGTTCGCCAACCTTTATATTGCCGGATTGGCCAATTTCTATGGGCTCGCCGATGTCATCTGCATCCATTCGAATGACAGCTAAATCGGAAAATAGGTCACTGCCGATCACTTCAGCCTCAATATGTGTATCATCATAAAGCACTACCTCGACAGAGTCCGCTCCCTCAATAACATGATGATTTGTCACAACATATGCTGTTCCATCTGTAACCTTATAAATCACCCCAGAGCCTGTACCAGCTTCAACAGAACCCTGTTCAAACCAATAATCACTCTGCCGCTGCATATTTGTAACTCCGACAACTGCTGGAGTTACCTTCTCGACTATATCCGTAATTTGTGTGGAAACATCAACACTGACTGAAGTATTCGTAATTGGGCTATTATTATTTTCGAAATTCGTTCCTCTTCCAGGTTCGTCCTGTGATTGCGGGATGATGTTGGATTCAACTAATTCAGGAATGACAACCGAAACAATTAATATTCCAATAATAATACCAAGCAGCAGTGGGGTAAGCCATTGATTTTTCCTCCGGCGCTGGTAGCCTTGATTATAATAACCCATATTTCTGCCTCCCTAACGTCTTCTGCTGTTCTTTCTTAGTATTCCCTGAATGTATCATTTCATAAACAGAAATAACGTTATAGATATATAAAAGCAGATGAGACACGCAAATGGAATATACTAGCCTTCCAGCGGGGGATGGTGAACCCCTTGTGCTTTGCATTTCACAGTCTCACCTATTCCATTTGCTGTCTTTTTTGAGTCCTGACAAGCTCTGCCATTCATTATAAATAATAGCCTGGATTACCCTACATCATATAAGACTGTTGGTTCTTTTGGATCGGTGTCGCAGATTTGAATATTAATGCCTCTTTCTTGTAAAACCCGGTCGACTGACATCCGGGCAAGGTCTTTCATATTATTGTCGAGACTGAGGTGGGCAAGGTATATACGCTGTGTATTGTTATTGATTATATCAGCTAGGGCGAGGCCGGAGTCTTCATTGGATACATGCCCTGAATCGCCTAAAATACGCTGTTTTACGCTCCACGGGTAACGTCCCATCCGCAGCATATCTACATCATGATTTGCCTCAAAAATAAAAGCATCTGCATCTTCAACTGTCTTTTTAATCCGCTCAGAAACATAGCCTAAATCTGTCACAAGTGCAACCTTTTTTCCATTTGAATGGAAGGTATAAAACATTGGCTCAGCAGCGTCATGTGAAACACCAAAGGATTCAATATCCATATCGCCAAATGTCTTTACTTCCTCCATATTAAAAGTAAATTTCTGATCCAGTGTTAGTTTGCCAATGGAATGTTCCATGGCCTTCCATGTTTTCTCATTTGCATAGATCGGTAAATTATACTTTCTTGCAATAATTCCCAATCCTTTAATATGATCACTATGCTCATGTGTCACTAAAATACGTGATAACTGTTTCGGATCAAGGTTTGCTTTGGAAAACAACAAATCCAGCTGCTTCCCGCTTAAACCTGCATCCACTAAAATTTTTTCTTTATTTGATTCAATATAAAAAGCATTTCCAGTACTGCCTGAAGCGAGTACACTAAAACGTAAACTCATTCTGTTTCACTCCGATTATCTATCTCTAGCCGAGTATCTATCTCTAGCCTCTTATCTAATTCCTGTATCATTGAATTTCGCAACTCGTTCTCATCATCTAATGAAGTCAATCGGCCTTTATTATCAATCATTACATTTTGTAAAAATTCAAGCTCATCATTCTCATAGACAATACCTTCTATTGCATTGACGAAATGATTGCGCTCGTCATTCACAGTCACCTTCCAGGTTGGGGCAAATACTTGAATTCCTCCTTCAGTGGCAATTCTAGAGTAATACCCCGGCTCTACATGTGTTATTTCATCGCCTCGGTTTAAATAATTCCCCTTGTACAAGATGCCTATCACTTGTGTCGGCTGATTTAGCGCGACAAGATCACCTTGCACTTCAGACTCGCCAAGAATGGTTTGAGTATAATGCGTTATTTCATTATTGTCATTCAAGTAAACGAGCAGTAAGCCATTTTCATTATAATAGATATCCTGGCCTTCTTTTTTCTGAAAGAATACGAGGAGATTCAACTCCTCATTCCAATTCCATAGGAAATATTCATTGCCATAAAGAACTTTCTCCTGGATAAGCTCTTCAATTATTTCCCGATTTGCATTCTTAGGGATACTGACTGGTTTTTCTAATGCTGCAGCAATCATATTTTTGTCAATAACCTCGATAGTCTGATCTTCCTTACCGTTCAACAGCTCGATTTCTTTTGATGTTAACAGTTTACGGATGACGGATATATAGGTTGATTCTGTTACATCAACATTAATGTCACCATAGGTAATTTTCTCTGCTGCGAGCTGATCTTCAATTGGCAATTCCTGATTATCCAAATAGCTGACATCCTGCTGACGGTCTATGAAAGCAGAGACGAGATATATATTTAGGATGAGGAAGCTAAGGATAAATAATGTTTTTATATGACCCCATTGCATCCTTATTCCACTCCCTTTGGATTTGTATCTTCATCAAAAACAATTTTTTGCCATATGCCATTTTCTTTTTTATACCACATTGGATTCAATTCAATATATTCACTTTCTTGATCATCACGCTTATAGATTAGCTCATAGCCCACTTTAATATCTTGTATATTTTCTAATGCGACATCTGTATGATTCTCCAGATAAGCAATTACATTTTCTCCTGATGATAAATCATCTACTTCTCTTAATAGAACTTCTCTATCAAATGAGAAAAGCGGGCGGTCATAATTAAGCAGCTGCATATCGCCTGTTTGAGATACACCCCAGCGCTGCTGAATGGTAGATAATTTGTAGTTGCTAAAAACCGGATACCCTCTGTAATACATTTGGAAGCTGACCCGAAGAAGCGGAGAATGGATATCTTCTAAACGATAATCACCTGTCCAGCCACTATGACTATTAATATTTCTTATCGTGCGATCCAATAATTCGACTTCTGTAATAAAAACATCTTCATTTGCATTAGACGTCGCATGATTAACATACTCCATCCGCATGCGTTCTGAATATACACTCAGCTGTCTGCTGTCCGTAAAGTAAGCCTCGCCAATACTTTCCGAGTTTGTTTCTCTTACAATAGTTGGATTAGCAAAAAGAATATTTACAAACCGTCCTGGATTTATATCTGTTGCTGTAATTGAATAGTTTGGCAAACTCACAGGATCTTGTGGAATATAAATTGGCGATGTATCCTCGTTGATTACGAGATATCTCTGTAATTTTTCCTCATTGATATTTGCCATCATCGACCACAGCTTTTCATAGGATTTCGTGTCATTAATAACTGCATGTGATGTCTGATTATTTTCACTCGAGATAAAATCTAACTGCAGTGATTTACTCTCCGTAAGAAAGCTGATAAAAATACGGTCTATTGACCAGGTTGGAAGAATGAAATCATCAAATCCGAATTTAAATAAACTATTCATAATATCCATCGGTATTTCATCGGGAAAAATGAGCTCGACACCATTATTTGGTTTCTGAAGATCTTCGTCACTTGCTTGTGCCTCAAAGTCTGTAATCACCCATTTTTGCATCTCTTCATACAATTGGTCTCGCTCAACTGCATTAATAAAACCGTAATACCTGTCTTGTTTATGGAAAATTATTTCTCCTGGCTTAACCATACTCCGCTTTGTCTTGTCCGAAAGGCCACCAACATCCGTTTCTTTATCTACTATTCCTCCACCAATCGTGCGGTTAGAGTTCGGCTGATAGCTCCATAGCGTATAAGAAAGAAGCATACTGATTCCAATTAAAACAATTAGTACAAATGTCTTTACTGTTTCCAATCTCATTTGTTATCCCTCCGCTTCTTCTTAATAAGCGGGAGCGTAAAGTAGATTGTTGTTCCATAGCCTTCTCTACTCTTAGCCCAGATTCTGCCGTGATGCGCTTCAACGAGTTCCTTTGTAATTGCTAAACCGAGTCCTGTACCACCGAATTTCCTTGTCCGCGCTTTATCTGCTCGATAGAAACGTTCAAAGATTTTTTCCAGTTTATCATAGGCGATGCCCATTCCTTCATCCTGAATCGTGATAAGCAGAAAATGCTGCTTGCTTTCCAGACGAAGATTAATATTTCCGCCTTCTGGAGAATACTTAACCGAATTTGAAATGATATTATCGAGCACCTGTGTCATCTTATCTTTATCAATCCAGACACTATAACGCTTGTTCGGCAATTCTCGATTAAGTGTGATTGTTTCCGGAAGATGCATTTCAAAACGGTCAATTACATGGTGGAAAAATTCAACAAACTCTGTGCGTTCCTTATGAAGCGGGTACTCATCTGCATCCATCTTCGAAAGCTGAAGTAAATCATTCACCATGCGAATCATACGCTCTGTTTCATTTTGCGTTACTTCAAGAAACTTTGGTGCAATTTCTCTGTCTTCCCATGCTCCATCCGCTAAAGCTTCCAAATAGCTCTTCATCGTTGTTAAAGGTGTGCGTAATTCATGCGATACATTCGATACAAAGTCACGTCGTTCCTGTTCAATCTTCTCTTCCTCTGTAACATCATTTAAAACGGTGATAAATCCAGTAATCTCATTTTCATCATCCTTTACAGTGGAGAAGCTCGCACGGATAAGGAAAACCTGATTATCATCGCTAAAATCAATAATCATCGAGCCACTGTCCTGCAGCTCCGAGATATCAATTAACTTATCTTCAAGCTGAAGCATATCCAGTAAATCATCACCAATCATATCATCCGGATTTCTGCCAACAAGAATTCCTGCTGCTTCGTTCATTAATGTGATGGAACCAGCATTGTCTGTAGCAATTACACCGTCAGACATATTTGACAATACGGAGCTCAGCTTCCAGCGTTCTTCTTCAATCGTCGCATAAGAGTGCTTCAAACGGCTATTTAAGTCATTAAATGCCTCTGAAAGCTGGCCAATCTCGTCCTTCCCATACACGTTAACCTTCTGGGTAAAGTCCCCTTTCGCCATCACTTGTGCCTGTCTGCGCATCTCTTTAATTGGTTTTGTTATCGTCCGTGCAACAAGCACTCCTATAATCGCAGAGATGGTGATTGCCAGCAGTGCCCCCTGGAAGAAGATTTTATTAATCTCGTCTAATTGGTTATATACACCTTGTTGAAGTGAAGATTCTAAATAGATTGCTCCAACAACCGTACCTTCTTTATTTACAATTGGATCCACACGGACAGAAACTGTTTCATCTGTCTCTTGGTTAATAAATGTATTCTGCTGAGATGTATCAAAGAATAGCACCTGTTGAATAATTTCTCTCGTTATACGCTGTCCAACTTCTTCTAAATTACTGTTTGTGCCGATAATTATGCTTTGGTTATCCACAACAATCACATTTGTAATATCATCTGTTGTTAGCTTTGCAACAATATCACTTACTTCTTGCCTTACTACTTCTTCCTCTGTTCGCCCTTCCTCATTTTCATTCCGATCCTTATTGAAAACAAGCTCCAGATTATAGCTTAAGAGCTCCATCTGGTTGTTTATTGTATCCTCAAAACCTTCTTTTAGATTATCTTCCAGCTGACTCGTAAAGAACGTGCCAATCAGCTGAACCGCAAGCAGCAATAAGAGAATATAAATGATAATGAACTTTAATTGTATCGAACGAAAAAAACCAACTTTATGCATCACAACTACTCCTGCTCAGGATTACGTAAATAATAACCAACACCACGGCGGGTTACAATCCATGCCGGGTTACTTGGATTCTCCTCAATTTTTTCACGAAGTCTTCTTACTGTAACATCCACTGTACGAACGTCACCAAAGTAATCATAGCCCCACACTGTTTCAAGCAAATGCTCACGTGTCATAACTTGTCCAATATGACGGGCCAAGTAATGAAGCAGTTCAAACTCCCGATGTGTCAGTTCAATTTGAACACCATTACGGGAAACTGTGTAAGCATCAGGATAAACTGTCAGATTACCAATGACAATGTCTTTAGATGGTTTCTCTGTCTCTTCAGGGATTTGCTGTCTTCTTAAGTTTGCCTTCACGCGGGCAATTAGCTCGCGGTTGCTGAAGGGCTTTGTAACATAGTCATCAGCACCTAATTCAAGACCCAATACCTTATCAATTTCTGAGTCCTTTGCTGTCAGCATAATGATTGGCATCGTTTTTGTCTTTCTAACTTCCCTCAGTACTTCATTTCCGTCTTTATTTGGAAGCATTATATCTAATAAAATTAAATCAGGATCTTCATCAAGCGCTAGGCGAATTGCCTCATCGCCGTCATGTGCAAGAATAACCTGATAACCTTCTTTTTCTAAGTTGAATTTTACTATATCAGCAATTGGCTGTTCATCGTCTACTACAAGTATTTTTTGATTCAAAATTGCCACATCCTTTTCATGTATAGCTATCTTCTATTTTATCTTACTTTTGGTATTCTGTCTGTATCTTTCAAAGGTTTTCGTTCTTATGTGTTAACTTATCATTAGTCTATTCACGACTCAAGCGGAATGGCTGGTGCACCATACTTTTCTCTTTTCTTAAAAACATAAAAAAACTGTTCTAACAATGAGCAAACCTCAGGGTTAAAACAGTTGGAGTTGTTTTACTAATCCGTTCAAATAAGGAAGATCGGTGTAAACAATATAAGCACAAATATTAATGGAAAAATTGTAAGGCCTGTAATCGAATTTCCTTTAATAGGCAGAAGCTCAATTGGACTCTTTGCAGGAGCATAAATCCAATTTGCCAATCGTTCCAATTTACTCTTCGTTGGAATCCTCGGTACATCCACATGAAATTCATCCAATTTATTTCGAAGTTCATCGGGAAACTCGCTTTTGCTCATTCGTTTACCTCCAGTAAAACCTTTAGTTTTTTTAAAGAAGCATGCAATCTTGATTTCACCGTACCTGTTGGAATAGCCAGGATATCTGCCACCTCTCGTTGTGTCATATCATGATAATAAGTTAATAATATAACAGCCCTCTGTTCGTCGGGAAGCTGCAGAATTGCTGATTGAACCGTAAGTTTGTCCTCATATGTGAGGGTGTGTTGTTCCTGTGATTGTATATATAAAAAAGGCATTATTTTTACCAGCCGGCTGCGTCTCTTTAATCGATTAATCATGAGCTGGTACGCCATGCGGAATAAATATGTTTTTATAGTTGATTTTTTCCCATCAAAGCGATTTTGGTATTTTTGAAATCGGATAAATGTATCCTGTACAAGGTCCAAACATAATTGTTCATCTTGACAATACCGATAGACAAATTGATAAATTGGCTTCTGATACATCACAAACAATTCCTCGATTGGACAGGTTCCTTGCTGTTCAATATTCTGAGATACAGTCTTATCATCTAAATTCATCAGACCACCGCTCTTTTATACCCTTGAACACAAATGCAATTCTGGTTATAAACCAGATAGAAGTGATTAATGAAAATACAAAGGTTTGATGAATAAAAAATTGTATCCAAGGGCTATCAATGTTATCCCCGCGAAGGAGAAAGAGTAAGAGACCTGTTATACAAAGAAATGTATAAACTGCTGTAAAGATAATTACATAATCCCATCTGGTCCAATGGAAATAAATATCCGACTTGCTGAAGTCAATTTCCCCTCTTTTATCTCGAACGACCTTTTTGTTCATTGTCATAATGAAAGCAGCCAATATTGTTCCAAGAATTGCAGCTACAATGGTACTGATTAACCAGCCTAATATCATATATCACCGACTCCTTTTCTTCCTCTCACTAACTTATACAGTTGAACAGAAGAAAAGGTTCAATTTAATTTTATTACTTAACTTTCAAGTAAGGAAAACAAAAAATCGTCTTGGTATTAGGATATTGATTGGCTATATGAAACAGGTAAGCTTGCTTCTCAATCGATACGAAAAGCTGACAGTCTTCATTCAGAATAACTCTGTTTTTTCTGAACAGAAGCCGTTCTCAAGGACTGCTTCTTCACTTTTCTGGCTGATACTGTCTTATAGAAGAGTTCTAATAGACGGTTTCATCGCTTATCTGGCTATTACTGTCTTATAGAGAGGTTCTAATAGACAGTTTCAACGCTTATCTGGCTATTACTGTCTTATAGAGAGGTTCTAATAGACAGTTTCAACGCTTTTCTGGCTGGTACTGTCTTATAGAGAGGTTCTAATAGACCTTTAATCGCTTATCTGCCTATTACTGTCTTATAGACACGTTCTAATAGACAGTTTCATCGCTTATCTAGCTGCCACTGTCTTATAGACACGTTCTAATAGACAATTTCATCGCTTATCTGGCTGCCACTGTCTTATAGAGATCTTCTAAAAGACTGTTTCTCCAAATTTCTTGCTCCCACAAGCTTAGAGAAGAGTTCTCATCACCCGTTAGAGAACAATCCTGATTTCTTCGGGCAGAGAGAAAACGTATCAAAGATTGTCTAAGCGTAATCTTATTAATAACGTTTTTTCAAATGTCCGGTATCTTTAGGATGAAAGTTATTCTGAACTAAATTAATCAGCACTTCACCAAAAATATTGCATTGTTATTTGTTTGCTGTTTCAGTTTTTATTATTATGCCTGGACTGGCGGTGCCTGTGGTATATCACTATCTGAATAGCGGTAATCCAGGTCAACGAATTTATTGTATTCTTTAACAAATGCCAGCTCAACAGATCCAGTTGGACCGTTACGTTGTTTCGAAATAATGATTTCAATGATATTCTGTTTTTCTGATTCTTTATCATAATAATCATCACGATACAGGAAACCAACAATATCAGCATCCTGCTCAATACTTCCTGATTCACGAAGGTCAGACATCATCGGGCGCTTATCCTGACGTGATTCTACACCACGGGACAGCTGTGATAATGCAATTAATGGCACTTCTAATTCTCTCGCAAGTCCTTTTAAAGAACGGGAAATCTCTGATACTTCCTGCTGCCTGTTTTCTCCAGAGCCCGCACTTCCTTGAATCAACTGGAGGTAGTCAATCATAATCATACCAAGACCATGTTCTTGTTTTAGCCTGCGACATTTCGAACGGATTTCACTGACACGAATTCCCGGGGTATCATCAATAAAAATTCCAGCATTGGATAGAGAGCCCATTGCCATTGTAAGCTTGCCCCAATCATCCGCCTGCAGGAGTCCACTTCTTAAGCGATGGGAGTCGATGTTTCCTTCTGCACAGATCATACGTTGAACAAGCTGATCCGCACCCATCTCCAAACTAAATATTGCAACATTCTCGTCTGTCTTTACAGCCACATTTTGTGCGACGTTTAGAGCAAAGGCTGTCTTACCTACAGATGGACGGGCTGCAATGATTATTAAATCATTTGGCTGGAAGCCGCTCGTCATTTTATCAAGCTCCTGATAACCTGTTGGAACACCTGTAACATCTCCCTGATTTTCATGGAGCTGCTCAATTTTGTCATATACATCAATTAAAACATCTTTTATATTTTTAAAGCTTCCGCTATTATTACGACTGGAAACCTCGAGTATCGTCTTCTCTGCTTCATTTAAAACATCATCTACGTCATCTTCCTTCTCAAATCCGGAGGTTACAATATCTGTTGCTGCTCGGATCAGACGGCGAAGCAGACCTTTTTCTTCAACAATTTTGCAGTAGTATTCCATATTTGCCGCTGTCGGCACACTTTCAGCAACCTGTGTGAGATAGGCTACACCGCCAACCTCTTCCAGCTGCTTCAGATTATTTAAATATGTTGTTACCGTAACAACGTCGATTGGCTCCCCGCGATCGGAGAGTTTCAACATCGCAGTAAAAATCCGCTGATGACTGGCACGATAAAAATCCTCTGGCATCAACAATTCAGATGCGGTAGAGAATGCCTCTGGCTCAAGAAAAATCGCCCCAATAACGGATTGCTCTGCTTCTATATTATGTGGTGGTATTCGATCATTCCACGCTGCACTCATTATGACTCACCCTTCTTAGAGGTAAATTGATATGTGTTTAAATATTATATCACGTTCTTTAAACAACTTTTATTAGTGAAGAAAGACTCACTTTCATAGTGAAGTGAGCCCCTCTGTTTGTTTACTAGCTGCTGTACCCAACGACTGGAAAACTTCCTTCAACTCCGGACATCGCTAAACGGGCACTTGCGCTTTTAATTTATTTTTTCTCTGATACATGTACCTTAATCGAACCAGATACTTCTGGATGAAGTTTTACTGGTACAGTTGTATAACCTAAAGCACGAATCGGTTCGTCCAGTTCAATCTTTCGCTTATCTACTTTGTAACCATGTGCTTTTTCTAATGTGTCGGCAATTTGCTTACTCGTAATAGAACCGAATAGACGACCGCCATCACCTGATTTTGCTGTCATTTCTACTGTTAAATCTGCTAGCTTGTCCTTCAACTGAATTGCTTCTTCTTTTTCTTCTTGCTCAAGCATCTCTGTTTTGCGTTTTTGTGCTTCCAGTGCTTTTAAACTGCCTGAAGTAGCTTCTATTGCAAGGTTATTTTTTAATAGATAGTTTCTAGCATAGCCTTCCGAAACGTTCTTTACTTCACCTTTTTTGCCTTTACCTTTAACATCCTTCTGAAAAATTACCTTCATTCAGAATCTCTCCCTTCATAATACTGATCTATAATATCTTTTAACAGCAGTTGAACATCCTCCACTGTTGTATCTTCTATTTGGGTAGCAGCATTTGTTAAATGTCCGCCTCCGTTCATCTGTTCCATAATGATTTGAACGTTCACTTCCCCAAGCGATCTTGCGCTCACGCCAACACGTCCATCATCTCGTTCGGAAATAACAAAGGAGGCATTAACTCCTGTCATTGCGAGGAGCGTATCTGCTGTTTGTGCAATTAAAACAGCTCCATAGCTTACCCCTGGTTCTGCTGCAATAATAGCAATTGAATCACGGTAAATTTCTGTGCGTTCAATCAGTTTACTCCGTTTCACATATAAATCAAGGTCTTCCTTCAGAAATTGCTGGACGAGAACAGTATCTGCCCCTTTTGAGCGCAAATAGGAAGCTGCATCGAAAGTTCTCGATCCTGTTCGCAACGTGAAACTTTTCGTATCTACAATAATACCAGATAATAATGCAGTTGCTTCAAGCATACGCAGTTTTGTTGATTTTGGCTGATATTCCAATAATTCCGTAACTAATTCTGCAGTTGATGAAGCATATGGCTCCATATATACGAGGGTTGGATTATCAATAAAATCTTCTCCACGTCTATGATGATCGATAACAACCTTATTATCCGTTTTCGTCAGCAGATCTGGATTGGCAACCATGGATGGTTTGTGTGTATCTACGACAACAACCAGGCTTTGATTTGTAATTATATCTTCCGCTTCACTTGGTTCAATAAATCTTTCCCATAGTTCTTCATCCGCCTTGATTGCATCTACCAGACGATAAACGCCTGTATCTACATCGTCCGGATCAAAAACAATATATCCTTCTACACCATTCGTTTTAGCGATGTTCATAATGCCAATTGCTGCTCCCAATGAGTCCATATCTGGAGACTTATGACCCATTATAATAACCTTATCACTTGCTTTTACAAGGTCAATCATTGCATGAGAGATAACGCGTGCTCGGACACGGGTGCGTTTTTCCATTGGATTTGTTTTTCCTCCGTAGAAACGAACTTTCCCTGATTCATCACGAATTGCAACCTGGTCACCACCACGGCCAAGGGCCAGGTCAAGACTCGATTGTGCCAGTTCACCCAGCTTTGGAAGTGGTACATTTCCATGTCCTACCCCAATACTTAAAGTAACATTTGTACTTTGATCACCGCTGATTTCCCGAACTTCATCAAGTATATCAAATTTATATTTTTCAAGTGTCCGGAGAATTTCTCTTGTTCCGATTGCTAAAAAGCGTTCTTGAGAGGTTCTTTTTACATAAAGTCCGTTTCGATTTGCCCAATTATTAATAATCGAAGTTACCTCAGAGTTCAGCTGACTCTTTGCAGTATCATCCATAGGCAAAGTAATGTCTTCGTAATTATCAAGGAAAATAACTAACAGGACCGTTTGATCATTTTCATATAATGTCTGCAGTTCTGCCTGGGCAGTATGATCAATGAAGTAAAGTAAACGCTCTTCCTTTTTAATAATAGTCTGGAATTTATAATCTTCCAGCTCGACTTGTACCTCTGGTTTATTCTCTTTAATATGTGTTACAAGTTCTTCTGATAAAGACTCCAGCGTCTTGCCAATAAGTTGCTCATCATCTGTATCGAAGTTTCTCATATATGGATTTGCCCATTCGATTTTATAGTTTTCATCGTAAAGGATAATACCAAATGGAAGCTCCGTTAACGCCTCTTTACTCACACTCTTTACGCGTGAGGTAATCATCAATATATCTTTTTCTACCTTTTCTAGCCGCTTCTTTTCCGTTTGCATACTATAAATTATCGATGCTGCTAGTAAGATACCGAAGATCAATCCAATTTTCCATTCATAAAAACAAAGAATGGCAAGCAAAATCGCAGACAATATGTATATTATCCATAAATGACTGCTTATTATTGGCTTCTTCTGCATATCAGGCATAGTTGCTCACTCCAATTTTGCTATCATAGACTGATTATACTTATTTCTTCTTATTTAAGCGTGCTCTTAAATTTAATCCTATGTCAATTATACCTAAGATTCGTACGAAATAAAGAAGAATCATTGGGAATAGTATTGTTAGAACAATACTAAGTATCGGTATGGCTTTTGACATCTTCTTATAATGAGCAAAAAAGAATATAAATGCAAATCCTTGGATAACCAATAGCATTTCTAATATGAACAGTGCATTTTGCACACCTGTAAATAAGGTACTTGCCGGATCAAGGTTGAAAAAGGATGCAATAATGACTAATAGATATAACCAAATGATGGACGCTGGCAATTTTAATTGCCGGAATGGAGGAAAGCGATATTCCTTTTTATCCATGCGATTCAGAAACTTGTAGCTTACCCATTGCACTAAAAATGCCATAACAACTGCTGAAAGTGCTAAAAATGCTGGCATAAGACTTGTCATTAATTTAATTTGTGCAGCTAGCATTTCCTCGAGATCGACGTCAGGATTAACTTCTGTTATATCAACACTATCTATGATGGAAATATAGGTTTCCATTTGCTCTGTTGCTATTGTTTCAAATTCACTGATGAAATTCACACTAAGTAATAGCTGTGAGAAAGCAACTGTTAATAAAAGCCCCGCAATAAATCCTAAAGTACCATGAGCCAGTGTCTCATAAGCTGTACGTTTTTTATAAATTGCATGACCAATTAATAATCCGCCAGCTCCCGCCAATATCGTAAGTGGCAGAGAATATATCGTGAAAAATATAATTGTTAACAGTGATGTTACTGCTAAAACCAATAAACCAGGTTTTCCTCCATGTCTTGAGGCAAACAAAACAAAGGGGATCGGCAGTAAAAACATTGCAAAGATCTGTAGGATTGGTACGAAAGTCGTTAACAGAAGTGCTATATATATTACTGAAAAGATTGCTCCTTCTGTTAACCTTCTAGATTGATTCATTCATTGCACCTCAATTTTTTCATTTCATTAAATAAGTTTTGTTATTCTATTATAATAACATGAATCAGCATCTCATTTCTCCCATAACGCTGTAGAAATCACATACTTTTAATTTCTCGTTAAGAATAATATTTTGTCGAATGTTTTCCGGAAAATATTTCCCGGGTAATATTTTATATGCTTTGATAGAGCGTTTTTTAAAAATATATGAATTTTTTCGGTATTGTTGTCGAAAAATGCTCTAAATGTATTCTCTAAATAAGCTTTTTAAAGTTACTTCATCTATAATATAGATGGAATGATTAATGAATAAGGATGAAGAAAATGATTTTCGCTGAGGCTTTTGTAAATAGTTTAAAATTACCTGACAAGAAAGCAATGTTTAAATTAAATCGTATTGGCATGGATATTGTTGTGATTTATTTATTTATATTGCTTTTTATCGTTTCAATGCCTGCCCTGCTCCAACAACTTGGTGTAACAGAAGGATTAACAGATAAATTGCCATTTATATTAAAGATAATTTACTTTTTTATGTTTTATTATCTGCCATTAACCATTGGTGTGTTTGTCTTCATTTCAATACTCTCCTATCTTGGTATTGGAATCTCAAAGCTGCTAAAAAGAAAATTGCGTTTTCAAATTATTTGGAAGCTGCTAGCATTTACAACGACAATTCCGTTTTTAATTTATACCATCTTAGCATTTATTTATCCCATTGGTGATCGTTATTTATTCTTGGCTCTTATTTATTCTGTCGTATTGCTTATTTTAATGATTTTGAAATTCCCAAAACGACGCATCCGTAAAAAACAATAAAATTTAAAACCTCTAAAGTTTCCTGTTTTGGAAAGCTTTAGAGGTTTTTTAGAATTAACGGTGGAATTGGAATGTTTCGTCTGTGATTGGTGCTACTTTTGCTTTTGCGTATGTTGCTCCCTTTTGAGAGAAGAAATCATATGTGGAACCTTCGTTGCGGATTCCATTCATTACAATTGGATTCACTTCTTCTTCCGGAAACATCGTATCAAAGCCAACATTCATTAATGCCTTATTTGCATTAAAACGAACATAAGTCTTCACATCTTCTGCTAATCCTGTTCCTTTATAGACATCTTCTGTATAACTCACTTCATTTTGATATAAATCCAGCAATAGCTCATAACCCCATACTTTTAGCTCTTCTTGTTTTTCAATCGAAAAATCTTTGAATATATTTTGCGCAAAGAAGCCAACTGCTACGCCATGAATCGATTCGTCACGCAAAATTAAGGAGATGACCTCTGCACTATTGCGCAGGAATCCTTGTCCTCCCAAATACAATGGATAGAAGAAACCAGAATAGAATAAAAATGATTCAAGCATGACAGAAGCATAGAGTCCTTTCCAGAGACTTTCGGGATTATCTGCTTCAACAGCATTATAAATTTCACCTATTTTATTTGCTTTATATTGAAGAAACTCATTATTCTTTACCCATTCAAAAACTTCATCAATTTCTGCGTTCGTACAAAGTGTTGTGAATATATAAGAATAAGATTTTGCATGGATTGCCTCAAATGCACCAAATACAGTATAAACAGCTTTTTCCTGCAGATCTGTCGCATGATCTGCAATATGATTCATTCCGATATTCGTTTGCATCGTATCAAGCAGTGTTAATCCGCCAAAAACCTTTTTATAGGTCTCTTGATGTTCAAAACCCTGCCAATCTTTTACATCTTTACTTACCGCAATCTCTTCCGGAAACCAAATCTGCTTCCATTGCTGGTCCCAAAATACTTGTGCAAGCTCACTAGTCGGTTTATTCCAATTAACTGCTTCATAGGTTAGATTTGACATGCTACACACTCCTCTATCGTTTGTAGACGTTGACGGACATAGTAAACAGATTTAATTCCTTTTGTCCACGCATAAATATAAATTTTAGCTAATTGCTCTGTTGTCCAATTATCCGTTACATAAAGTGTCATCGAAATTCCCTGGTCCACATGTTGTTGAGCAGCAGCATAGACATCTATTAAATCATAAGGGTTTACTTCGTATGCTTCGACATATAAATGCATATTATCATTCGTTAAATGCGGCATTGGATAAATCGTACGGCTATCTGCGTAGTCACGGACCTCAACACGTTCTGTACTAGGTGCAATTGATGCCGTACAGCTGCGAATATAAGAAATGCTCCCTGTTGGGGCAATTGCTAGACGATAAGAATGGAAGATACCATATTTCATCACATCTTCTTTTAGTGTACGCCACATCTTTTGAGTAATAACCGGAATGTTTCCTAATGCTTTAATTGCTGCTGGCGATAATTCTCTTTCTTTTTCACTTAAGTAGCTATCAAAATAGACACCTGAAGCATAATCACTGTCTTCAAAACGATAGAATGTTTCCCCTGTTTCTTTCGCAATTTCCATGGATGCTTTCAGTGAGTAGTAGTTCATTGCTTCCATAAAGCCATCAATAAAATCAATTGAATCCTTTGAACCGTACATAATCTCTTCTGTTACAAGATGTCCATGAAGGTTCATTGCTCCGAGTCCAACTGAATGCATCATTCTATTCGCTTTTGCTACAGGAGGCACATTCACGATGTCTGTCATCTGCGAAACGTTCGTTAATAATCGCATGGATGTATCAATCAATCGCTCAAAATCATCTGTTTTACTTGCAGCATGAATATCTATTGAACCTAAATTACATGAAACATCCAGACCATATTCATTTTCCTGATTTTGATCTGTGATTATGCTTGTTTCCTGTACTTGAAGGATTTCCGTACAAAGATTAGACATTTTCACACGCCCTATCCCTTTCAATGGATGGACATCATTTACATTATCATCAAATATTTCAAAAGGATAACCAGATTCAAATTGCGCCTTTTTCACTTCCGTGTAAAGTCTTCTTGCATTGATTCGCTTTATTTCGCGAATGTTTGGATTATCTAGAAGTTCATCATACATTTCTGTGATAGAAATCTCTGACATGCGTTTGCCGTACTCGCGAAAAATATCATACGGGCTAAATAAAACAATGTCTTCATCTTTTTTCATTAACTCAAAGAAAATGCTTGGTATAATAACACCAGTTGATAATGTAGCCAGACGAATCTTATCATCTGCATTAGGCTTTTTAGATGAGATAAAATTCTCTATATCAGGATGGAAGATATTTAAATAAACGACACCAGAACCATTTCTTTGGCCAAGCTGATTGGAATAGCTAAATGAGTTTTCCAGTAGCTTAGCTACAGGAATAACACCACTTGCACGGTTTAATATTCCTTTGATTGGGTCACTTAACGGACGCAAATCAGTCAGGTTTACACCAACGCCGCCGCCAAGACGAGATAATTCCAGGCAATAGCCTATATTTTCTGCGATACTATTCATCGAGTCATCCATTGTCAATTTAAAGCAGCTGACAAGCTCACCACGTGCCTTTTTTCCACTGTTCAGGGCTGTAGGTGTCGCTGGCTGATATGCTTCCATCATCGCTTCTACTGCATTCTCAGCAAGTGTGCGATTTCCTTGCGCTAAATAGAGTGCGATAATCGCAATACGATCTTCATATTTTTCAAGAATTTCCTCACCATCACGGCTTTTCATTGCATAGCTGTCATAGAATTTACTTGCGCTCATAAAAGAAGGAAAGCGGAAATGGTAAGATGCTGCTTTTGTATATATTTTTTTAATAAAATCCATATCATATTGTTCCAGGAACTCTTTTTCATAATATCCTTCATCAACCAGATAATGGACCTTCTCTTCAATCGTACTAAATTGGCGCAGACGTACATTGACATATTCAATAAAATACCTCCGTGTTGCTTCACGGTCCTTATCAAGTTCTAATTGCCCAGTCGCACTGTAGCGATTAAGGACATCATTATTTAACTTTAGATATGTATTCACATAATCACACTCTTTTCATAATAATTTTGAATCGCTTCATAGTCTGTTGAATTTCCGCGTACATCGATTTTTCGTATGAGCGGAACGTTGTAGGCTTCTGCTATTTTATCGCCAGCAGCTCCATATGCTGTATTTCCGAAGTTCGTGTTCCCACTTACAACAACACCCTTGCAAAGTGCTGCATTTCTATCCAAAAACGCAGAAACCTTAGCTGGAATAGACCCAAACCCATCTGTATACGTAATCAGCAAATAAGGCTTGTCCAATGTTAAATCATCAGCCACTTCAACTAGCTCAGCTTGTAATTTTGAAACAATGTAGCGTACATTCCCTGTTCGGCTTGCAAAAACAATCATTGTGTAACCAGCTCGATTCGTGAAATAATTTCTTTCACATCTCCTATGAATTCTCCATTCATTTCTAATACTGGGACACTCAGAAAGCCTCCATCTACTATTTTCTGTTTTGCTTCCTCATTGTGATCAATATTAATAATCTCTGCCTCAATTCCATTTTGCTGCAGCTCGGATTTTACCCATAGACATTTCGGACATACTGTTTTCGTATAAAGTTTCATATTTATCTCCCTCTTTCTTTTTATACAAATAAAAAAGCTACCTCTTCAAAAGAGATAGCTAAAAATGGCAACGTAAAAAAGCATAGAAAGGCTACGTCCCATTTCTTAGATCCCCGAAGAAATGATGCTTTGTTTTATCTAGGCAGGTCTCCTGGCTAGCATCATCCTCCGATTAACCTTCCCATGCATGACACACAGTGGATTTAATCTTCGTCAGCTTTACAGTTGCGGGGACAGCGTCGGAATTATACCGAACTTCCCTATTAAACTACATGATACGGTAGTACCTTGACAAAACGAATACTATATATTGTTGTTAGTATAAATCAGTCTATCACCCTTTTATATAAAAGTAAATGATAAAAGCTTCAATTTAATAGAACGGGTTATGTAGGTTAATTAAAAAAGACATCCATTCTGAGAATGGATGTCTTTTCTATCTTACTATTACTCAGCGACAAATGGTAATAATGCCATTTGACGAGCACGTTTAATAGCGATAGTTAATTTACGTTGATATTTTGCAGATGTTCCAGTTACACGACGAGGAAGAATTTTTCCGCGTTCAGAAATGAAACGTCTTAGAAGATCAACATCTTTATAGTCGATATGTGTGATGCCGTTAGCTGTGAAATAACAAACTTTACGGCGTCTCCCACCACGTCCGCGACGAGCTGCTGCCATAACGATTACCTCCTTTAATTAAAAATAAATATTATTGATGTTCATCTCATATGAACAGTTAAGTTATTTACTTATTATTCTAATTTGCTTCCTGCAGATACAGTAAATCATAATTAGAACGGCAAATCATCATCTGAAATATCAATTGGCTCTCCATTATTTCTAAATGGATCATCATTTGATTGGTTCTGGTTCTGATTCTGATTTGGCTGGAATTGATTTTGGTTTTGATACTGGTTCTGATTTTGATTTTGCTGGTATCCTGATGGTCCTGCTCCTTGTCCACCTGAAGCACCTTTTGTTTCCAGGAATTGAATACTGTCAGCAACAACTTCTGTTACATAAACGGTCTTGCCATCCTGACCTTCATAATTACGTGTTTGTATACGACCATCAACACCAATTAAATTACCTTTTTTCATATAATTAGCCAGGTTTTCAGCTTGACGGCGCCATACGACACCATTGATAAAATCAGCCTCACGTTCACCTTGCTGATTTGAAAAAGGACGATTAACTGCGATATTGAAGTTAGCTACCGCTACTCCATTCGGTGTATAACGTAAATCAGGATCCCTCGTTAACCTGCCAACTAATACGACACGATTTAACATCAGAACCACTCCTTATTATTGTTCATCTCGAATAGCCATGTAACGAATAATATCATCAGAGAACTTAGCTAGACGGTTGAATTCATTTACAGCTTCTTCACCGCTAGTGAAGTTAATGACAACATAGTATCCATCACGATAGTCATTGATTTCGTAAGCAAGACGCTTCTTGCCTTTTTCATCAACTTTTGCAATCTCCGCGCCATTATCAGTAAGAATATTGTTGAAACGCTCAATTAAGCTCTTTTGCGCTTCCTCTTCCATGTCTGGGCGGATGATATACATAATTTCGTATTTTTTCATCCGGAACACCTCCTTTTGGTCTTAGCGGCCTCTAGTTTATAGACCTTTCTATACTAGAAGCAAGGAGCAATTATTTTAATTACTCACGATAAGATATTATATCAAACTTTTTATTATTTAACAAGGATTCGAGAGACCTTTTTTACGTTATTTAAATAAGTGGTTAAATTGAACAGGCTCTGCTTCGTTTTTGATTTTCCTTATACATTAAAGCGGAAATGAATAACATCGCCGTCCTGTACAATATATTCCTTTCCTTCTAACCGAACCTTCCCTCTTTCTCTTGCTGCTGCCATTGTTCCAGCATCAAGCAAGTCTTCATAGGATACGGTTTCCGCCCGGATAAAGCCACGTTCAAAGTCAGTATGAATAATACCAGCTGCTTGTGGTGCTTTAATACCTTTGCGGAAAGTCCAGGCGCGAACTTCTTGCTCACCAGCAGTGAAATAAGTTGCTAAGCCTAATAAGGTGTACGATGCCTTAATTAGCTTATCTAAACCTGATTCTGTTATTCCCAGATCTTCAAGGAACATTTCCTTTTCATCTGGCTCAAGTTCGGCAATTTCCTCTTCAATTTTTGCACAGACAACGATTACTTCTGCATTTTCATCAGCTGCATATTCCCTGACCTTCTGTACGTTTTCATTTGAATCAGGATCTGCCACTTCATCTTCACTCACATTGGCTACATACAGCATTGACTTATTTGTAAGCAGATGCAGCCCTTTAACAATTTTATCTTGCTCTTCATTAAATTCTACTGCTCGTGCCGGCTTATCATTTTCCAGCGCATCTTTTAATTTGGAAAGAACTTCGTATTCTGCAAGAGAATCCTTGTCCTTTTGTCTTGCAAGCTTTTCTACACGCTGAAAACGTTTCTCTACAGTTTCCAAATCTGCAAGAATCAGCTCTAAATTAATGATTTCAATATCATCAATTGGATCTACCTTACCAGATACGTGTGTAATATTTTCATCAATAAAGCAGCGTACAACCTGACAGATTGCATCAACTTGGCGAATATGGGACAGGAATTGATTACCCAGCCCTTCTCCTTTACTTGCTCCTTTTACAATACCTGCAATATCTGTAAATTCAAAAGCAGTCGGTACTGTTTTCTTGGGTTTTACTAATTCAGTTAATTTATTTAAGCGCTCGTCTGGCACTTCTACAACACCAACATTGGGGTCGATTGTAGCAAATGGATAGTTTGCTGCTTCGACACCTGCCTGAGTAATTGCATTAAACAATGTAGACTTTCCTACATTGGGAAGTCCGACGATTCCTGCTGTTAGGCTCATGAAAACTTTCACTCCTTAAGGATTACATTCATCTGAACGCGTTCGTTATTCCAATTATATTATAAGCAAGGTAAAAGACAAAAATGTAAAAAACAAAAATAGGCAACAATACGTACCTATTTTTAGCGTTTAGTCTCAGCCTTTTCACTTTAAACTTACTTCCTCATCATATCATACTATTCTGTCTGTCCATTTTTCAAATTTAAGTTTTTTTGAATTTATTTTATATAATGCAACTATCACAGACAAGCAATTCTTTTACAGCATTTTCTTTGGAGACTTATTAGACTGCAAATATCAATTCAATTTCTAAAGTATAATGCTGTTTACCTTCATTAAAATAAACTTTCACTGTCAACCGCTACCCACAAAAGGCGAAATTACATTCCTTGATTACATGATTCAAGAGATTTTATCGAAAATAATGCACAGATTAAGCAGAAAAGTAATTTAAGTTGAACTATCTGCTTTTTGTGTTATTCGCTTTAATTTTTTTGTGAATTCTCTGCGTGGAATCATGACACTGTGTTCACAGCCCATACATTTAATACGGATATCCATTCCCATACGGATAATCTTCCAGCTGTTTTCTCCACAGGGATGCGGTTTTTTCATCTCAACAATATCATTTATCGCAAAGTCTTTATCGACCATAAAACGCCCTCCTATTTCCATTATGCACGGATATTCTAATTACCCTTTATTATACTTGCTTTTTCAGTACTTTTGCAATGTAACAATTTAGTAAGCAAACCTTCAATTTATCTGATTTTTCAATCATATAATATGATAGGTTTTATTTATTCCATATTGGATAGAAAATTAATTTTACCAGTACATATAAATTTAATATCCCATATAGTGGATATATCACTGCAACAAGCTGGGCAAAGCCTATTCCTGTAAATGGCAGGATGCAAAGCAATATAATGCTTACAATTTTTCCGATTGATACGTTAAAATTATTTTTTATTCGTGTGACCATCCCTAGTAATGTTGCTGCAGCTGTTGTGAAAATGGCCAGCCAAAGCATTATTGTCATCAGCAGCATAATTTTATCATCATAATTATTGATAATCGCAAATAATGGAATTTCATCTATCATGGTTTGTGATGATAGGTGCACTAAACTTTTATTATAAATAAAAGATAATATCCCGAGCATCAGACCACTGCTGATTGATGCGATATATATTTCACCTTTTGTTTTAATTTTCCCGCCTATGGCCCCTAACACTGCGATTAAAGGCAATACATTTAAAGCTGTAAAAGGTAATGCAGACATCCAATTCCCCTGCCTTCTCCAATCTGTTACAAGGGATATTTGTTCATCACGCATAAAGACAATAAGAACAACAAACAAACTGATGATAAGTAATGGCATTAAGATTTCATTAATCACGAGCAGTTCATTAATTCCTTTACGAAAGATGAGCACTAAACCAAGACAAATGATGCCTGTCCCCCACCAGAAAGGGAAACCATAGCCTTGGAATGATGCACCGCTCCCAGCTACCATTACAAGTGTGACACAGAATAAATAAATTAAAATTAAATAATCATAAATCTTTGCGAATTTATTTCCTACAATTTTACGTAATAATGGGAGGTAATCTGATGTCCGTGCCTCATAGCTAATTTTTAGGATCATGTTTACTGAAAGAATAAATAGTATCGTAAATAGTATTATTGCTAGTTCACTGCCGCTCCCAAAGAACTGCCATATTTCTCTTCCAGAAGCATATCCTGCTCCAATAGTTGTTCCTGTAATTAGAAACACCCATTTTAATGCTGCACGAATCATCTTCATTCCTCCATTAATCAATGTATAGTTTTTTAAAAATTGCCATATACTATACCAATATGTTTCTGGAGGAAAAGCTATGAATCATAACAAATCTATTTCAATGAATATGTCTAACTATCGAATCCTTTATAATGAAGAAAATGTAGTAAATAAGCTAACTGAACAAATTATTTCCTGGTTTCCACGGATGCCTCGAGAATATGTTGTTGTCTGTATTGGAACGGATCGTTCAACTGGCGACTCGCTTGGTCCCTTAACAGGTTCTTTATTTTCTGCAAAAAAACCAAAACATATGAAACTATATGGCACGCTCCATCAGCCCGTACATGCAACTAATTTAACAGATTATATGAAGGAAATAGCACATAATCATAAGAATCCTTTTATAATTGCTATTGATGCCTGTTTAGGGAAAAATTCATCTGTTGGTAATTTAATTACAGGTGTTGGCCCAGTTTTACCTGGTGCAGCCCTCAAGAAGTCATTACCTGAAATTGGTGATGTGCATATTACTGGTGTTGTGAATATGAGTGGATTTATGGAGCATTCTATCCTGCAGAATACTAGATTATCAGTTGTTATGGATATGGCTGAGATTATTTCAGCTGTATTAGACTCTATTGATCAGCGCTTAAGTACAAGCATTAATTATCCTGCTGTATTGAGAAGACCGTATAAACAGATGGGGTAAAAAAACAACATCCAAACTCCCCCCTCTCTTGAGTGATGAATTTGGATGTTTTTCTAGAACAATTGATAAATAAAATAGATAATAACAACAAGCACAATTGCAGGCATTAAATTAGCAATACGAATTTGTTTTATTTTCAATAAGTTAAGACCGATTGCGACTATAAGTAAACCACCTACTGAAGTAATTTCTAAAATTAAGCCATTAAGCAGCGCTTCAGGAACCCATTTTTCTATTTGAGTTGCAAACAATGTAATTAACCCTTGATAAAGCACTAATGGAATAATGGATAGAGCGACACCAAAACCTAATGTTGTTGTTAAAACAAGAGCTGTAAAACCATCGATAATCCCTTTTGTAATTAACACTTCGTGGTCACCTCTGATTCCACTGTCCAGTGCACCGATGATTGCCATTGCTCCAATGCAAAATATCATCGTACCTGTGATAAACCCTTGAGATACACTCGTTGCATCACCTTTTGTAGTAAATTTACTGCCTAACCACATTCCAATTCGATTTAAACCTTCCTCTATCCGAAGAAACTCACCAATAATCGAACCAAATAATAGTGAAACTAGAACGATTATAATATTTTCTGTTGAAAAGGCCATCTGCAATCCTATTAATATAACTGCAAGGCCAATACCATGCATGACTGTTTCTTTATATTTTTCTGGTATGCGTGTAAAAAACATTCCTATTACACAACCTAGTATAATTAATAATCCATTTATAACCGTTCCCAGCAAGACCACTGCTTCATAAACTCCTTCTTTTCTAGTATCTATAGCATAATGTTTCACGTGAAACACTTATACTCTCATCTACGTAAAAAGGACTAACAATAGATAACTGTTAGTCCCTCTACTTATTTCTCTAAGAACTCTATAATACGTTCTAAATCATCATTCGTATAGAATTCTATTTCTATTTTCCCTTTTTGCTTTCCTCGTTTAATATTTACCGCAGTGCCTAAACGATCTCGCAAAACAGCTTCTCTTTCCTGAAGGAAAACATCTTTTTTAGGTTTCTTTTGTTTTACTTGCTTTTTCTCATTTAATTCAATCACAAGCTTCTCTACTTGTCTCACATTAAGTTTGTCTTTGCGAATTCGATTTGCTAAAGGAAGCAGTTTCGCCTTCTCTTTTAAACCTATTATCGCTCGACCGTGTCCCATTGTTAACTCGCCATTGTTAATATAGGCAATAATTTGGTCAGGAAGTGACAATAATCGAACGATATTCGCGATATGTGAGCGGCTTTTACCTAGACGGTTTGCCAGCTCCTCTTGTGTAATTTTGAGTTCACTCATTAAATTGGCATAAGCATGCGCTTCTTCAATCGGTGTTAAATCTTCTCGTTGAAGGTTTTCTAATAAGGCAAGCTCCATCATCTTTTCATCTGTTAGTTCTTTAACAACAGCTGGAACAGTTTCTAGGCCAGCCTCTTTTGCAGCGCGGAAACGTCTCTCCCCCACTACAATTTCATAACCTTTAATGCTTTTTCGAACAATTAATGGCTGGATAATCCCATATTCAAGAATGCTTTCTTTTAACTCTTCAATCGCATCAGCATGAAATGTCTTCCTTGGCTGATATGGATTTGGCCTGCATTCGGTGATAGCAATTTGTTCAATTGAGCTTTCATCATGTTCCTCTAATTCTGGAAAGAAAGCATTGATTCCTTTACCCAACCCTTTGGCCACTGCTCATCACTTCCTTTGCTAATTCAAGATAGACTTCTGCACCTTTCGACCTTGGATCATAAACAATAATTGGCTGTCCATGACTTGGAGCTTCGCTTAGTCTGATATTTCGTGGAATAATTGATTTGTAAACCTTCTCTTGGAAATACTTTTTCACTTCTTCTACGACTTCAAGTCCAAGATTTGTTCTCGCATCAAGCATTGTCAGCAATACACCTTCAATCATCAGTTGCTTGTTTAGATGCTTTTGTACAAGTCTTATTGTATTTAACAGCTGACTTAATCCTTCTAAAGCGTAATATTCGCATTGTACTGGAATAATAACGGAATCGGAGGCGGTTAGAGCGTTTAACGTAAGAAGACCTAAAGATGGTGGGCAATCTATAATAATATAATCGTACGTTTCCCCTAGTTTTTCTAATGCTTTAGAGAGCCTCAATTCTCGTGACATAATTTGTACAAGTTCTATCTCCGCACCAGCTAACTGAATTGTTGCAGGTATTATATCTAAGTTGACTACTTCTGTTGAGACAACGACATCTTCTGCAGGGACATCCTCAACCAGGACATTATAAATACAGTTCGAGACATCTGCTTTGTTTATGCCTACCCCACTCGTTGCATTACCTTGTGGATCTGTATCAATTAATAAAACCTTATTTCCCATGGATGCAAGGCCTGCACTTAAGTTTACTGAAGTTGTTGTTTTTCCGACGCCACCCTTTTGGTTTGCGATGGACAATATTTTACCCATGTTGACACCTACCTAAGAAATATACTTTATATTTTATCATTAAATAACATATATAGACTATTAATTTAGCAATATACACATATTTGATTCATTTATACTAGGTTTTTCCATATAATAACCGTTACTTTACTTTTATTCTGCTAAAAATACCCATCTCTTTCGCTAAAGATGGGCATCAATTAAAATATATCAGTATTATTATTATATTTATTAGATCTATTACTTGTTTTTTGGTATTTTAATTGTTATTTGATAGTAATCGTCCATTTCCTGTTCATCTGATTCTACATTTAAACCAGAATCGGAGACCATAGACAATGATTGGCGAATTGTGTTCATTGCAATTCGCACATCCTTGCTTATCCCCTTCATGCGTGGCCTTTTACGTTTATTAACTTCTTTAGGAGCACTAATTTGTTCAATTTTCTCTTCTGTTTGCTTTACATTAAGATCCTGTTCAACTATCAAAATTAATAACTCGAGCTGTTTATCTGCATCTTTTAGTTTAATTAATGCACGAGCATGTCTTTCGGTTATTTGCTTTTGTAATAATGCCTCTTGAATTGGCTCAGGAAGCTTTAATAACCTTAGCTTATTCGCAATTGTAGACTGGTTTTTACCTAGACGCTGTGCCAATGCCTCTTGTGTTAATGAATGGAGTTCAATTAAGCTTGCATATGCCTTCGCTTCTTCAATTACAGTTAACTCTTCACGCTGCAGATTTTCAATTAAAGCAACGGAAGCAGTCTCTGTATCAGACATATCACGTACAATTGCAGGAATTTGCTCCCACTCTAGTAAATTCACAGCACGCCATCTGCGCTCACCAGCAATAATTTCATATTTATCCTCTTCTTCTTCCTTTTTGCGGACAACAATTGGCTGAATCATACCATGTGTATGGATTGTTTGAGCTAATTCCTGGATTTTTTCATCATTAAAAATTGTTCTTGGCTGGAATCTATTAGGCTCAATTTGATTAACCGATAATTGAATTACTTCATCCGGATGATAGCCCGCATCTTCTGGCTCAGTGTTTGACTTCTCACCTAATCCAAATAAGCGATTAAAAGGACTTACCACTAGCTGACACCACCTTAACTTACTTTTCTCTCTCTATTATGTAAAAAATGTTTCACGTGAAACATTTTTAATTTACCGCTATCTTTATTATAAAGTCACAAACTATCTTCTTTTATTTTACCATATTTGCTAAATAAAAGTACCTAATTGCTAAATATATTTATAATATCACTAGTTTTAGATTATAGATTAACAAATGATTTGCCCACTGTTCAGTATCGAAGGCAGCGGGCAATATCATTACTCTATCGGACTTTTATTAGGCAATCCTGCTTTACGCGGATATTTCTTTGGTGTTTTCCTTCTTTTTTTGATCCAAAATATAGTTCTTTCACTTTCTTCTTGAGGCAGCATAAAGGTTTCTTCTGCAACTGCCTTGCCACCGAATAATTCAATTGCATTTGCTGCAATTTCTAATTCTTTTTCAGCTTGGGCTCCCTTTAATGCAATAAATATACCGTCCTTCTTTACTAAAGGTAAACAAAGTTCAGTTAGTACAGACATTCTAGCAACAGCTCTGGCTGTAACTATATCAAACGTTTCTCTGAACTTTACATTCTTTCCGAAGTTTTCTGCTCGATCGTGATAAAAGGATACACCTTCTAATCCTAATTCAGTTGCTAAATGATTCAAAAATACAATTCGCTTTTGCAATGAATCAACGATTGCGATCTTTATTTCTGGAAAACAAATTTTCAAAGGAATACTTGGAAAACCTGCTCCGGCCCCAACATCGCATAAAGTTAACTCTTTATTAAAATCATGGTAAAAAGCAGGTGTAATGGAATCATAGAAATGCTTTAAATATACTTCTTCTTCTTCAGTTATTGCTGTAAGATTTACTTTTTCATTCCATTCTACAAGGTTCTTGAAATAGACAGCAAACTGCTGCATTTGCTGATCTGTTAAGTCAATCCCCTTCTCTAGCAAAGCTGCTCGAAATTGCTCTGGATTCATTTCGGAAATAGCTCCTTCTTATATACTTCATTCCATTCTTAAAATGAAGATTATATTAGTTTGCAACTCTTGCAATGTTTCCTTGTTCAATATAAATAAGCAAAATGGATACGTCTGCTGGGTTCACTCCAGAAATACGAGATGCTTGACCAACAGATAATGGACGAATCTTCTTTAGCTTTTCTTTTGCTTCAGAAGCTAATCCATTGATTTGGTCATAATCAATATCTTCTGGAACCTTTTTATCTTCCATCTTGGCCATACGATCTACTTGTTCATTTGCCTTTTTAATATAACCTTCATATTTCACTTGAATACCAACTTGTTCACGCATTTCCTCATTCAATGCCTCATTTGTTTCAATAACTTGATCAATAAAGTCATAAGAAATCTCAGGCCGTTTCAAAAGGTCATAAGCTTTCATCGCTTCTTTTAAGGGTGTTGAGTTAATCTCTTCCAGTAAATGGTTTACTTGGTCTGGCTTAATGACAATCTTGTTTAAACGTTTTTTCTCATCTGCTACCTGCATTCTCTTATCAAGTAATTTTTGATAACGTTCTTCTGAAATTAAACCAATATTATAACCAATTTCAGTGAGACGCATATCTGCATTATCATGACGGAGAAGCAAGCGGTATTCCGCTCTTGATGTTAATAAACGATATGGCTCATTCGTACCCTTCGTCACGAGATCATCGATAAGCACTCCAATATAAGCTTGTGAACGATCTAGTATAACAGGTTCTTTTCCTAATACTTTTGCTGCTGCATTAATTCCGGCCATAATTCCTTGGCCAGCTGCCTCTTCATAACCTGAAGTGCCATTAATTTGACCAGCTGTGAACAGTCCTGGGATGTTTTTTGTCTCTAATGTCGGCCATAACTGCGTTGGAGTAACGACATCATATTCAATTGCATATCCAGGACGCATAATTTCAGCATTTTCTAAACCAGGGATTGTTTTAATCATTTCATATTGCACATTTTCTGGAAGTGATGTAGATAAACCTTGGACATACACCTCTTCTGTATCTCTTCCTTCTGGTTCAAGGAAAATTTGATGGCGTGGCTTATCATCAAAGCGAACAATCTTATCTTCTATGGATGGACAATATCGTGCCCCTGTCCCCCGCTTCACTCCAGAATACATAGAAGATAATGTTAGGTTATTATTAATAACACCATGTGTTTCAGCATTTGTATATGTTAACCAGCATGGAAGCTGGTCAAGAATTTGCTCTGTTGTTTCATACGAGAACGAACGTGGGTTCTCATCCCCTGGTTGAATTTCCGTTTTAGAATAGTCTACAGAGTGGCTATTCACACGGGGAGGAGTTCCAGTTTTAAATCTCTTTAGTTCAAACCCTAATTCTTCGAGATTTTTGGATAACTCAACAGATACGCGCTGATTATTCGGTCCACTTTCATACTCAAGATGACCCATAAGCACTTTTCCGCGCATAAAAGTTCCTGTTGTTATAATGACTGCCTCTGCACGATATTCTGCTTTTGTCTCTGTTACGACACCTCTGCAAATACCGTCCTCCATAATAAGAGAATCTACCATACCTTGACGCAGTGTAAGATTCTTTTGATTTTCAACAATACGCTTCATTTCACGCATATAAACGGGTTTGTCAGCCTGAGCTCGTAAAGCCTGCACAGCTGGACCCTTCCGCGTATTCAACATACGCATTTGCAAATAAGATTTATCAATAACCTTCCCCATTACACCACCAAGTGCATCTACCTCACGGACAACAATTCCCTTTGCCGGTCCGCCAATTGATGGATTACATGGCATGAAGGCAAGCATATCAATATTTAATGTAAGCATGAGCGTTTTTGCACCCATTTTCGCTGCTGCTACAGCTGCTTCAATTCCAGCATGACCTGCACCAACAACAATGACGTCATACTTTCCTGCATCATAATTCATGTTCATCTATCGTTTCACCCTTCCTATATAAAAAGCAGGCCTTATTTTCCTAAGCAGAACTGAGAAAACAGCTGATCAATTAAGCTATCACTTGCTGTATCACCGATAATTTCTCCTAAGAATTCCCATGTTCTTGTTACATCAATCTGAACAATATCCAATGGCATACCGAGTTCAATTCCCTCCATTGCATCCTCAAGCGCCTGCTTTGCTTGCTTAAGAAGCTGGATATGTCGAATATTCGAGACATATGTCATATCACCGGTATCAATTTCCCCATCAAAAAACGTTGCTGCAATTGCCTTTTCTAGTTCATCTACACCCTCTTCTTCAATTAAAGAAGTTGTGATTATCGGTCGGTCGCCAGCAAGTTCCTTCACATATTCAAGATCTATTTTTGCTTCTAAATCCGTTTTATTTACAATAACAATATAATCCAGACCTTTTACTGCTTCAAAAAGTTTTTCATCTTCTTTAGTCAATGCTTCATTATGATTAAGCACAAATAGAATTAAATTTGATTCTCTCAATACTTGTCTTGAACGCTCCACACCAATTTTTTCAACAATGTCTTCTGTTTCGCGAATCCCTGCTGTATCAACTAGGCGAAGTGGAACACCACGAACATTGACATATTCTTCAATAATATCTCTTGTCGTTCCTGGTATGTCCGTAACGATTGCTTTATTTTCTTGCACAAGCGTGTTCATAAGAGATGATTTACCCACATTTGGCCTGCCAATTATTGCAGTGGCAATCCCCTCTCTTAGAATTTTTCCTTGTTTAGCAACACTTAATAGTTCTTCGATTTCCTGATGCACTTCTTTTGTCTTTGTGCGCATCACTTCATGACTCATTTCCTCAACATCATCATATTCGGGATAATCGATATTCACTTCCACATGTGCAACCGTCTCAAGCAGCTCCTGGCGCAGTTTTGCAATCAGCTTGGATAGTCGTCCATCCATTTGCTTTAACGCTACAGACATTGCCTTATCTGTTTTTGCGCGGATTAAATCCATCACTGCTTCAGCTTGGGATAAATCAATTCTTCCATTAAGAAAAGCACGTTTTGTAAACTCCCCGGGCTCTGCCAGACGTGCTCCTTTTGATAATAATATTTCTAACACTCTATTTACTGCTACCATTCCACCATGGCAATTAATCTCAATAATATCTTCACGAGTAAATGTTCTCGGTGCCCGCATAACAGAAACCATTACTTCATCTGCAATGTCCTCTGTATCCGGGTCCATGATCTTACCGTAGTTGATTGTATGAGAAGCTACTTCGTGTAAATCTTTCCCACTAAATAGCTCATTTGTAATTGTAATTGCTTCAGGACCGCTAAGGCGGACAATCGCAATTGCACCTTCGCCAATTGGAGTTGAGATCGCAGTAATTGTATCTGTCGCCATTTCCAACACCTCCAACATTCTATTTAAAAACGATTTGTTAGTATACGTCACTAACAAAAAAGAATAACATATTTCCGCTTGAAAATAAAGTTATCCACATTAAAATGATGCTTTAATAAGTGAACATTTTGTTGCTAAATTGTCCACATGTGAATAATTTCATTTTTTCATTTCGATGAATTGGATATCCACAACAAGAATAAAGCATTCTTATTCAAATCCGCATCCGGTTTACTTCCATATATCCGAATAACCCAAAACTTTCACTAATTCATCACAAAGATATTTCGAAATAATTATATAGATAAACTCAATATCTTATCTTTGTCCTTCCTGCTTTAATTCAGTACAATTTTAGTTTTTCTTCACTGAAGGTTCACAGTCAAAGTACTCCTCACTTTCCGTGAACGACTGTTGACCCTCCCCGTGCTGCGCGCACTACGTGGTCTCACCGTTGCCTTAGCTCCCACAGGAGACTCCGAGTAAGTTGACTGTTCCCAGCAGAAACTCGCAATTATTTCATTTCACACTCATTAAACTTTATGAGGAACACTGGCGCTTCAGCATCGGTATCAGCTGAACTCAAAGAAAAGCAAAAAAATCACTCCTGAATTCAGGAGTGACTTCACTTAAGGTTTAATTACAATATGGCGATGCGGCTCTTGGCCGTCTGAGTAAGTTGCGATATCCTTTTGATCTTGCAATGCGCTATGAATAATTTTTCTTTCATATGCTGGCATTGGTTCAAGTGCAACCTTCTTGTTCAGGCGCTTTGCTTTATCTGCCATCTTATGTGCTAAAGATTCAAGCGTTTCTTTTCTTCTGCCGCGATAGCCTTCTGCATCAAGTGTGACTGTATAATACTTATCACTATCTTTATTTATTGCTAAATGTGCCAAGTATTGCAGCGCATTTAAGGTTTGTCCGCGTTTCCCGATAAGAATTGCGATATTATTTCCATCCATTTCAAAAGTAACATGTTTATCTTCAATAGACGTCGTAATCGTTACATCAACATTCATTTGTTTTGTAACTTCTTGAATAAACTTTTCAGTCTCCTTAATTGGATTTTTAGCAAGCTTTACTCTTACGACTGCCCGCTTTGATCCAAATAAACCAAGAATTCCTTTTTTACCTTCATCAATAATATCAATTTCAACTTGGTCCTCAGTCGTGTTTAACTGCTCTAAAGCTGATTGTACAGCTTCTTCAACTGTTGAACCGCTAGCAGTTATTTCTTTCACTTTTTGTCTCCCCCAGTATTGGATTTAGCCATTAATGGTTTGTTGATTAAAAGCGTTTGGAAAACCATAAAGATATTACCCGTTACCCAGTAAAGCGCAAGTGCTGCTGGGAAGAAGAACGCCATAACACCAATCATGATTGGCATCATATATAACATGATATTCATTTGCATTGCCATTTGCGGGTTTTGCTGTACTGATGTGTTTGTCGACATCATTAGTTTCTGCTGCAAGAATGTAAACCCTGCTGTTAGAATCGGTAATATATAGTCAGGTGATCCAAGCTGGAACCAAAGAAATTCATATTTGCTAATTTCAGTTGTACGCATAATTGCATGATACATTGCGATTAAAACCGGCATCTGAATAAATATCGGCAGACAGCCTGCTAATGGATTAACACCATTCTTTTGGAATAATTCCATTGTCTCCTGCTGCAGTTTTTGTTGTGTTGTTGCATCTTTTGAACTATATTTCTGTTGAAGTTCCTTAAGCTTTGGCTGAATTTCCTGCATTGCTTTAGAACTTTTAATTTGTTTCATACTTAATGGTAGAATACATAAACGAATAAAAACAGTTACGAGTACAATTGACAGTCCATAACTATTATTAAAAATTTCTGCTATTTTAGTAATAACCCAAGAAAGCGGATAAACAAAAATCGTGTTCCAAATTCCCTCACTATCAGCTGTAATTGGTTCATTTATTTCTGTACATCCTGCTAATAATACAGTTAAACCAATCAGCATAAATAGCCATACATATTTTTTACGCAAAATTTTTCCTCCTTAGCGTGAACCTAAAACTCTATTTGTTATTTTATCCTAATTGCTAATAAGATTCTATCTTTATCTATACTTTTATTTATTTTTTAATAGGTGCTGCTTGTATAATAAATGACTCAAACTCTTTTTCATTTCGTGAAAGTTCATATCTTTTGTAGGCTGTCTTGCAATAATGACAATATCATAATGGTTTTTAATATCTGTTTCGAGCTCTTGAAAAGCTTGACGCAAATACCGTTTGATCCGATTGCGAGTTACCGCATTCCCTATTTTTTTCCCTACAGATAAACCAATACGAAAATGCTCTTGCCCCGGCTGTTCAGCATAATAAATGACAAGCTGTCGATTGGCAAAAGATTTCCCATTCTTAAAAGTATATTGAAATTCTTCATTTTTTTTAATGCGATATGCTTTTTTCATTCACGTCACCTTTACTGCTAACAATTGCACTATGTATGGGTCTAAAATCACCTTAAAGACCCGTTAATTAAGTTATAAATAACCTCAATAAGTAGAAAAAAACCACTGATGCTTCAGTGGTTAAGCAGATAATACTTTTCTTCCTTTGCGGCGGCGACGAGCTAATACTTGACGGCCGTTTTTTGTACTCATACGTGTACGGAAGCCATGTACCTTTTTACGTTTACGGTTATTTGGTTGAAATGTTCTTTTCATTATACTTGCACCTCCCTATGGGATCTAATATCTAAAATTTAATTAACTTATCCAGTAGACAGTCTTAATAATTATACGTAAAACAAACCTCTAATGTCAATAAAGATTTCAAAAAAACATATTTCAACATTTTCTTTATTACTTTTACAGCCAAAATCTAATTACTGCTATTTTTTTAATGAATATTCAATCGGGATATTGCATATTCTATTAACACTTGCACTTTCTCCTTTTTAGATAGCTGTTGTACAACAGCAAGAGTCACCAAATCTTATCAACCAGTTATGCACAGCCACCTTTTTCAGGTTCACCTCTTATTCGACCTTTATCGACAAAATGCCCACAGAATTAACTCCTGTTAATAGTTTTCTGTAAACAGATGGATGATTTTGTGGATAACCGTTGAAAACTCATTGCAACTTAACCCCTTTTTTGATATTATGTTATTGTTTTCTCCTGTGGAAAACTTTATCAGCTTATAAGTTATTCACAGATTGTGGATAAGATGTGGATATTTATTCACACGGTCTGAATGATTTTTTCCACAGATTTGTGGATTACCTTTATAATTCATGATAAACTTGATAGACTACATATTCAAATATCCACAGCTTAAAAAACAACTTTTTTATATATAATCGCCTTTTTCATCCATTCTGCATGATTGAGAGAGGCTTTTTCTGTCATGTGAAGAAAAGCTGAAAGAGGTGTTTAGAGATGTACGAACTGGATTGCGGTGCAAGAAGATAAAGGAAACACAATGAACAAAGTGAATTGATGTTGACTTTCACCGCAAGGGTATAAGTGCGACTAAGCCTCTGGACAAGCCAGTCGGCAAGTCTTCTTTATCGACTGAAAGCGCAGGAAGTTTGAGATTCTCTGCGCGATAAACGATCAATGAGCAACACATAAACAGGACTGTATCATTTGAATAAATACTTCAGGAAGGAGTGAATTCCGTATTGGAAAATATTGATGAGCTTTGGCTTGCTGCATTGGATAAAATTGAAGAAAAGGTCAGCAAGCCCAGCTATGATACGTGGTTAAAAAATACGAAGGCTGTAGAGCTAAATAAATCTACCCTTATTGTTTCCGCACCAAATGAGTTTGCAAGGGATTGGTTAGAAAATCAGTATACTGACGTCATTTCTGAAATTTTAGAAGAAGTAACCGGTTCAATATTAGAAACAAAATTTATTATCCCTGATTCCACAACAGATGCGGATGAAACGAAGACAGATATGAAACCGCAAAAATCTGCTAATAATCATGACATACCAAAATCAATGCTTAATGATAAATATACATTCGATACATTTGTTATTGGTGCAGGAAATCGTTTTGCCCATGCTGCATCACTGGCAGTTGCTGAAGCACCAGCAAAAGCCTATAACCCTCTCTTTATCTATGGAGGAGTTGGCCTTGGAAAGACACACCTTATGCATGCAATCGGACATTATGTACGACAGCATAATCCAGATGCAAAGGTTGCTTATATAACATCAGAAAAGTTTACAAATGAATTTATTAACGCAATTATGGAAAACAAATCAAATAGCTTCCGAAACAAATATCGTAATATTGATGTGCTTTTAATTGATGATATTCAGTTTATTGCTGGTAAGGAATCAACCCAGGAGGAGTTTTTCCATACTTTTAATGCCTTACATGAAGAAAGCAAACAAATTATTATTTCGAGTGACCGTCCTCCAAAAGAAATTCCAACATTAGAAGATAGATTGCGATCGCGCTTCGAGTGGGGATTGATTACCGATATTACTCCTCCAGATTTGGAAACAAGAATTGCAATTCTTAATAAAAAGGCGAAAGCAGAAGGTCTCGAGATTCCCAATGAAGTAATGCTGTATATAGCGAACCAGATTAATACAAATATAAGAGAATTAGAGGGAGCATTAATTCGAGTTGTTGCTTACTCTTCCCTCGTAAACCAGGATATTGATGCATCACTTGCGGCAGAGGCATTAAAGGATATTATTCCTAGCAACAAGCCAAAAGTAATTACAATTGAAGGAATTCAAGAAGTAGTATCGAAGAAATATAATATCCGTATGGAAGACTTTGCTGCGAAAAAGCGGACAAAGTCTATAGCGTTTCCCAGACAGATTGCAATGTATCTTTCTCGTGAGCTAACAGATCTTTCTTTACCAAAAATAGGTGAAGAATTTGGTGGAAGAGACCATACAACAGTTATACATGCACACGAAAAGATTGCTAAAATGATTGAAAAAGAAGCAGAATTTAATCGGGAAATTGATGAACTCATTGAGACAATAAAGTCTATGTAATACGCAAAAAGATTAAATTAAGTTAAAATATATCTGTGAATACTGTTAATAAATATTCTCACTTATAAACATTCTATTAACATCGATTAAATCAAGAGCAAAAAGATATCAAGATACTTATCCACATATTCACAGGTACTATTACTATTACTACTATTTTTTATAAATAATATTATTAATATATAGCACTTCCACTAGGAGGATAATTTCATGAAATTTACAATCAAACGAGATTTATTAATTTTAGCTGTTCAGGACGTTATGAAAGCTATCTCAGCAAGAGCGGTTATTCCAATTCTTTCAGGAATGAAAATTGAAGCAAGTGTTCACGGGATTACTTTAACAGGCAGTGACTCTGATATTTCTATCGAATCATTTATTCCAGCTGAAGACAATGGAAATGTAAATGTTGAAGATATTGAACCTGGAAGTATTGTATTACAAGCAAAGTATTTCCCTGATATTGTAAAAAAAGCACCTGAAGATACCGTCGTATTTTCTGTTGATCCAAATCATAAAGTAAAGATTAGCTCAGGGAAAGCTGAATTTAACTTAGTTGGACAAAATGCAGCAGAATATCCACATTTACCACAGCTGCAAACCGATGAAAGTTTTGAAATGCCAATCCCTTTAATGAAAAATATGATCAAGCAAACTGTATTTGCAGTGTCTTCCATGGAAACTCGTCCAATTCTAACTGGGGTTAACATGAAGCTTGAAGGTAAAGAATTATCATTTACAGCTACAGACAGCCACCGACTAGCAATGCGAAAAACAGAAATTAATCAGACTAATATTGAATTTAAAAATGTAGTTGTTCCAGGTAAAAGTTTAAATGAATTAAGTAAAATTTTAGATGAAGCAGAGGAAACGGTTGAAATAAGCGTAACAAATAACCAAATCCTTTTCCGTACAAAACATTTAAGTTTCCTGTCACGTTTGCTTGATGGAAATTATCCGGAAACATCAAGACTTATACCAGAGGAAAGCAAAACAAAAATTACCGTGAAAACAAAAGATCTTCTGCAAACAATTGACAGAGCATCTTTACTTGCACGTGAGGAAAGAAATAATGTTGTAAAATTAACAACACAAGGAAGCACAATGATTGAAATTACGAGTAATTCACCTGAGGTTGGTAATGTCCAGGAGGATCTTGTAGTTGAAGCTATTAACGGAGAGGACTTAAAAATCTCCTTCAGCTCAAAATATATGATTGATGCGTTAAAATCAATGGAATATGATGAAGTGACCATTGACTTTACTGGAGCAATGCGTCCATTTGTTATCTTGCCTAAAGAAGATGAATCCATCTTACAGCTGATTTTACCTGTTAGAACTTATTAACATCTTAATAAAAAGAAAAGATAAAAAGGCTTATCCACATGTGGGTAAGTTTTTTTATCTTCTTAAAAGCAAAATTTAGAGCAAATGACAGGTTTATTTCACATTCCCGGGGTCTTACCTTTCAAAATGATGAAAACTTTAGTAAAATAGGTTTATAGAGATTTTATAAGTGAAGACTGGAAATAATGGAACTTCCAATACAAACGAAGATAGAAGGTGTCAAAAATTAAAATTGAATCTCCTGTTCTTTGTTTATATGAGTTCTTTTTAAAAGTAAAAAATGATTTTTAATTAACTTATAGAAAAATTGGTGATCATATGCAAGAAAAAATCGAAATAAATACGGAATATATAACACTTGGCCAATTTATCAAGCTGTTAAACATTTTAGATTCTGGTGGAATGGTTAAAGCTTATCTTCAGGACCAAGGTGTCATGGTAAATGGAGAGCTTGAACATCGTCGCGGCCGTAAGCTGTACAATCATGATGTTGTAGAAATTGAAGGCAGCACTTTTATCGTTCATAAAGAGGATTAATTCCTATGCATATTGAACAGCTTCATTTAAAAAACTTCCGAAACTATGACGATTTGGACATTACTTTTGACGATAAAGTAAATGTCATTATCGGTGAGAATGCTCAAGGAAAAACAAATCTCATGGAAGCAATTTACTGCCTTGCATTTACAAAGTCTCATCGCACTGCAAAAGAGAAAGAGCTTATCCAATGGGATGAAGATTATGCTAAAATAGAAGGTAAGATAACAAAGAGGAATCAATCTATCCCATTAGAAATAACCATCTCTTCAAAAGGGAAAAAGGCTAAATTAAATCATTTGGAACAAAAAAGGCTAAGTGATTATATCGGAGCAATGAATGTCGTCATGTTTGCACCAGAGGATTTAACTTTAGTAAAAGGTCCGCCCCAAACTAGACGACGCTTTATTGATATGGAACTTGGCCAAATCCAGGCAACCTATATTTATCATTTGGCCCAGTATCAAAAAATATTAAAGCAGCGAAATTCCCTGCTTAAGCAATTGCAGCGCAGGGAAAGCAGTCAGGTTACGATGCTGGAAGTACTCACAGACCAGCTTATCCAGCATGCAGCAATTATTCTTCATAAACGATTTGTTTTTCTAAAATTATTACGAAAATGGGCAGCATCCATTCATTATCAAATTAGTCATGAACTGGAGAGGCTTGAAATTAAGTATGATTCCTCTATCACAGTATCGGAAGAAGACAGTCAAGAACAGATTGAAGCCAGCTTCACACAAAAATTCCAAGAAATTCAAAAGAAAGAAATTGAACGCGGCACGACATTAGCAGGCCCACACAGAGATGATTTAATTTTTTATGTAAATGGAATGGATGTGCAGACTTATGGTTCACAAGGTCAACAGCGAACAACCGCACTTTCGCTCAAATTAGCTGAAATTGAATTAATTCATAACGAAATTGGTGAATATCCAATTTTGCTTTTAGATGACGTATTAAGTGAACTTGATGATTTCAGACAGTCCCATTTATTAAATACCATTCAAGGCAAAGTACAGACATTCGTATCTACAACAAATGTTGATGGAATAAATCATGAGACATTAAAAAAGGCTGAAATATTCCACGTGACAGACGGAAAGGTAGCTATCCAAAAGCATTAGCGGGGAGGTCATAGCTTCAATCATGTTTATCGATATTGGAAATGGCAATGTCATTCGTTCAAAGGATATAATCGCGATTCTTGATTATGAACTGATATCATCTTCTGTAATTCTAGAGGAAATGATAGAACGTGAAAAACAAGATGAACGATTAAAGGGGCCTTCCATTCATACAAAATCTGTAATGATTACGAAAAATAATACTTACTACAGCACATTATCTGTACCAACACTTAGAAAGCGCACAAGCATCAAGGCAACATTAAGTAATCTGGAAGATTACTCACCCGAATGACAGCAAAGAGGGAACAAAACAATAAGACTTTGTATGTTAGAACAAGCAATGAGTTTTTTATAAAAGAAATGAGTGTGAAATATGTCAATTGAAGATAAGTTACCACAAAATCAAGCATATGATGCAGAACAAATACAGGTGTTAGAGGGCTTAGAGGCAGTTCGCAAACGTCCAGGGATGTACATAGGTTCGACGAGCGGCCGCGGTTTGCACCATTTAGTTTGGGAAATTGTTGATAATAGTATTGATGAAGCGCTAGCTGGATATTGTGATCATATCCAAGTGATTATCGAGAAAGATAACAGTATTACTGTAAAAGATAATGGCCGGGGAATTCCAGTAGATATCCAAAAGAAAACTGGACGGCCAGCTGTAGAAGTGATTATGACTGTACTGCATGCCGGCGGTAAGTTTGGCGGCGGCGGATACAAAGTTTCCGGCGGGCTGCATGGTGTAGGGGCATCTGTAGTTAACGCCCTGTCTGTTGGACTTGAGGTATCTGTCCATCGTGATAATAAAATACATCACATTGCCTTTAAAAGAGGAAAAATCATTGAGGAAATCAATGTAATTGGTGAAACAGATAAAACAGGAACAGTTATTCATTTCACACCAGATCCGGAAATATTTACAGAAACAACTGTTTTTGACTTTGAAACATTAGAACAGCGTATACGGGAACTGGCATTTTTAAATAGAGGGTTAACGCTTACCCTTGAAGATAAACGAGAAGAACGCGAGCCAATTAGCTACTACTATGAAGGTGGAATTAAGTCTTACGTTGAATATATTAATCATAATAAAGAAGTGCTTCATGAGCCTTTCTATGCTGATGGAAGTGCACAGGGAATTGAAGTAGAAGTTGCTATTCAATACAATGACAGCTTTGCAACGAATCTTTATTCATTCGCAAATAATATTCATACGTATGAAGGCGGAACACATGAAGTTGGCTTTCGTACTGCACTGACAAGAGTGATTAATGATTATGCACGCAAGAGCAATATATTAAAAGAAAATGATACAAATCTATCTGGAGACGATGTGCGTGAAGGAATGACTGCAATTGTTTCCATAAAACATCCAGATCCGCAGTTTGAAGGACAAACAAAGACTAAACTTGGAAATAGCGAAGTTCGCACGGTTACTGAGCAAGTGTTTAGTGAAGCTTTCCAGAAGTTTTTAATGGAAAATCCTGCGACTGGAAGAACCATTGTAGATAAGGGTCTGATGGCCTCCAGAGCAAGACTGGCAGCGAAAAAGGCAAGAGAATTAACGAGAAGAAAAGGTGCACTGGAAATTTCTAATTTGCCAGGTAAGCTTGCTGATTGTTCTTCAAGAGATGCTTCAATTAGTGAATTATATATTGTTGAGGGTAACTCTGCCGGCGGCTCAGCCAAGGCGGGAAGAGACAGACATTTCCAAGCGATTCTTCCGCTAAGAGGTAAAATACTTAACGTTGAGAAGGCACGACTGGACCGGATTCTTTCTAACGCTGAAATACGTATGATGATTACAGCACTTGGCACCGGCATTGGTGAAGATTTTGATATTACGAAGGCACGTTATCATAAAGTTGTCATTATGACGGATGCTGACGTTGATGGAGCTCATATTCGCACTTTATTATTAACGTTCTTCTTCCGTTATATGCGACCATTGATTGACCATGGCTACATCTATATCGCACAACCGCCGCTCTATCAGATTAAACAAGGTAAAACACTAAACTATGTTTATAGTGATCAGGAACTGCAACAGGCGCTTGCGGGTCTGCCTGAGGCACCTAAGCCAGTGATTCAGCGTTATAAAGGGCTTGGAGAGATGGATGCAGATCAGCTTTGGGATACAACAATGGACCCTGCACAACGTACCTTGCTTCAAGTGAAGCTTACAGATGCAATTGAAGCAGATCAGGTTTTCGATATGTTAATGGGTGATAAAGTCGAACCACGCAGAAACTATATCGAAGAGAATGCGCAATACGTACAAAACTTAGATATTTAGATATATAAAAGATAGATGAAGGCAAAATGATAAGGCATGGAGTGGAAATGTTCACCCCTGCCTTCATTTCCTGCTTTACAGGGAAAATATATTATTTTCCTCATAGGAGGTAGCAAGTATGGCGGAAGAACGGCAGAACGTTCAAGAGATTAATATTAGTAATGAAATGCGTACATCATTCCTTGACTATTCAATGAGTGTTATCGTTTCAAGGGCATTGCCTGATGTACGTGATGGCATGAAACCTGTTCACCGCAGGATTTTACATGCGATGAATGACTTAGGGATGCACTCAGACAAGGCATACAAGAAATCAGCACGTATTGTTGGGGAAGTTATCGGTAAGTATCACCCACATGGTGATTCAGCGGTATATGAGACAATGGTTCGTATGGCACAGGATTTCAGTTATCGCCATATGCTTGTAGATGGTCATGGCAACTTTGGTTCAGTTGATGGAGACCAGGCTGCAGCCATGCGTTATACAGAAGCAAGAATGTCAAAAATATCCATGGAGCTTGTGCGTGACCTGAATAAGGATACGGTCGATTTCCGTGATAACTATGATGGTTCTGAACGAGAACCAGCTGTGTTCCCTGCACGTTTCCCGAATTTATTAGTGAATGGTACTTCAGGAATTGCAGTTGGGATGGCAACAAATATCCCACCACATAATCTTGGAGAAACAATTGATGCAGTATTAGCGGTCAGTAAAGATCCGGATATTACAATTGAGGAATTGATGGAGGATTATATCTCTGGTCCAGACTTTCCTACAGCTGGATTAATCATCGGCAGAAGCGGCATTCGCAAAGCTTATGAAACTGGCAGAGGTTCCATCACAATGCGGGCAAAGGTAGAAATTGAAGAGCATGCAAATGGCAAATCAACCATTCTTGTTACAGAGCTGCCTTATCAGGTAAATAAAGCAAAACTAGTAGAGAAAATTGCAGAGCTTGTCCGTGATAAACGAATTGAAGGAATTACTGATTTACGTGATGAATCCTCACGTGATGGTATGCGTATCGTTATGGAAATACGCCGTGATGCGAATGCGAATGTAATTTTAAACAATTTATATAAATATACTGCATTGCAAACAACCTTTGGTGTGAATACGCTTGCTCTTGTAGATGGGCGTCCGAAAGTGCTGACTCTCAAACAATGTCTGGAGCATTATCTTGACCACCAGGTCGTAGTTATTAAGCGAAGAACAGCTTTTGAGTTAAATAAAGCAGAAGCCCGTGCTCATATTTTAGAAGGATTACGAATCGCACTGGATAATCTTGATAGAGTCATTGCACTTATTCGCAATTCAAAAACAACAGATATTGCACGACAAGGCTTGATAGAAAACTTCAGTCTGTCTGAAAAACAGGCACAAGCTATTCTAGATATGCGACTGCAGCGTTTAACAGGCTTAGAACGCGAAAAAATCGAGAATGAATATAACGAACTGATGGCATTAATTGCTGAGTTAAAGGCAATTCTGGCAGATGAAGAGAAAGTCTTAAATATTATCCGTGAAGAACTGACAGAAATTAAAGAACGTTTTAGTGATGATCGTCGTACAGACATTGTCGCTGGCGGAATTGGGTTCTTTGAGGATGAAGATTTAATCCCGGAAGAAAATATTGTCATTACGTTAACACATTATGGTTATATTAAACGTCTTCCAGCTTCAACGTATCGCACACAAAAACGTGGTGGTCGCGGAATTCAGGGAATGGGCACGAATGAAGATGACTTCGTTGAACAGCTTGTCTCCTGTTCAACACATGACACTGTATTGTTCTTTACAAATAAAGGAAAAGTTTATAAATTAAAAGGCTATGAAATACCTGAATTCAGCAGAACAGCAAAAGGAATTCCAATTATTAACCTGCTTCAGGTAGAAAGTGAAGAGGAAATTAATACGATTATTGCTGTTAAAGAATACAATGATGAGACAAATCTATTCTTTACAACAAGAAATGGCATCGTAAAACGTACTCAGCTATCTAAGTTTACGAATATCCGAAAAGGCGGCTTGATTGCTGTTCATTTGAGAGATGATGATGAATTGATTTCAGTTCGTCTTACAGATGGTACGAAGGATGTCATGATTGCTACGAAAAATGGTTATCTCATTCGTTTTGAGGAAGAACAGATTCGTCTGATGGGAAGAACTGCAGCTGGTGTTAAAGGTATTTCATTACGTGATAATGATGTAGTTGTTTCGATGGAAATCATTGAACCAGGTTCTAAAATTCTTCATGTTACGAATAAAGGATACGGAAAACAGACACTTGAATCAGAATACCGCATGATTAACCGCGGTGGTAAAGGTGTGTTGACTGGTAAGCTTACAGATAAGACTGGAGAGGTAGTCTCCGTGAAGACGGTGATCGGTGATGAAGATCTCATGCTGATTACTGCAGCTGGAGTTCTTATCCGTATTCCAGTCAAAGATATTTCCGAAACTGGCCGGAATACAATGGGAGTTCGCCTCATTCGAATACAGGATGATGAAGAAGTAGCAACCGTTGCAAAAATCGAAGAAGAGAAGCTCCTTGAAGAAGAAACCGAGGATATTTCTGAGGCCGAAAATATAGATACAGACCATGATGCAGAAGAATAAAATTGCTGGCAGGTGACTCAGGAAGAATGAGTCACCTTTTGCCATCTTGTTTTGGAGGGGTAGACATTGCAAGTGCAACCATCACAATTAGTGGAAGGCTGTATCCTTTTAAAGGACGTACAAGGTAAATCAGGGCGTCCTATTGTGAAAAAAAATACTGTTTTAACGAGTGAACATATTACTATTTTACAGAAATTCTTAGTTGAATCTGTTGAGGTTTCATCTAAAATGGCTGATGGCAAAACGTATCGGCCAGGGTCAAGAAAATATACAGAAAAAGAATTTAAGAAAATAATAACAGTTGCAAGGCCGACAAAAATAACGTCCTTTACTGCACATTATTTGCAAGTCGTTACTCAATTTAAAGAAGCTTTCATTCAATGGAATAATGGTGTTCCAATTGACATTTCAAAAACAAGGAATTTTATTATCCCTTTACTGGAACGGATTGATGAACAGGGCATTGAAGTCTTTACATTGCATCAGTATGTTGAAGCGAAAGAATATATTTATTATCATAGTGTTGCGCTGAGCGTTATTGCTGCCTTTATTGGAAAAAAATTAGGTTTCGAAAAAGGTGAATGGCTGCAGATTGGGCTTGCTGGTCTACTATCTGATGTCGGAATGACACGGATTGATCCAGATATTATTACCAAGGGAGAATTCCTTTTGGAGAAACAGGAACAAGATCTTAAGAACCATCCAACCTATTCATCCAGAATGGTTGAAAATCTGCCAGCAGTTACTTCAGCAGTAAAATTGGCTATCCTGCAGCACCATGAGAGAATGGATGGAAGCGGTTATCCACTAGGTCTTACTCAAGGTAAGATAAACCAATATGCACGGATACTTGCTGTTGCTGATACGTACCATGCGATGACAAGTGAGCGCATATACAAGAAGAGGCAATCTGTCTTTAAGGCAATTGGTGAATTGTATAATCAGCAGTTTGCAAAGTTTGATGCGAGGGTGGTAAAAGCCTTTATTAAAAGTTTTGCAAATCATGCACTAGGAAAAAATGTTCAATTATCAAATGGCGAAACTGGAGAAATTGCATTTATTGATGAAGAGCAGCCAACAATGCCATTTATAAAATTAGATACAACAAGTAAAGTTATCAGTATGCAGGAAAATCCGCAGCTGGCGATTGAAGATTTCATCATAGACTAAACACCATGAGACTTTAATCAATTACATCTGGATTAAAGCACAGGAGGAATTATGAACAATCTATCTTTTATTCCAATCATCATAGGAACAGATATTAATGCTTATAATATGACAATCTCTTTCCATGAAAAATACAATGTTAATCCTATTTTAGTTGGTAAACAGGAAATGGGATTTACTAGTTTCAGCACGATACCAGAGCGAATTGATATACACCCGGACCTGACAGAAGAGGACCGGTTCGTTGTTATATTGAATGAGCTTGCGGAAAAACTAAAAGGCAGAAAGAAAAAGCTTGTTCTTGTTGGCACAAATGATGCCTATGTACGCTTGATCATTGAAAATGCAGAAGAACTAAAGAAAAATTATTATTTTAATTATATTTCTGAGGATTTGATGAATCAGCTTCAGCATAAAGCAAATTTCTACAAGCTGTGCGAGGAATACGGCATTGATACACCAACAACTTATTTTTATAGCTGTAAAAGTGAAGCACCATTTGAAGAGGAGCTGACATACCCGGTAATTATTAAGCCAAGTAATGGGATTGAATATTATAAGCATCCATTTACCGGTCAAGAGAAGGTTTACCGTGTGAATTCACTCCAGGAAGCACAAGAGGTCATTGCAAAAATAAAAAATAGCGGGTATCAGGATGAACTCATTATTCAGGATTATATTCCTGGAGAAGATACATACATGTGGGATTCTGTACTTTATTTAAGCACTCAGGGGAAAACACAGCTCGTGACCTTTGGACAAGTTGTATTACAGGAGCATACAGCAACTGCAATTGGGAATTATACATCCGTACTTACCCGTTACAACGAGGAAATGATGAAGAAATTGCAGCATTTCCTTGAAGCAGCCGGTTATGTTGGATTTGCCAATTTTGATATGAAGTATGATGCAAGAGATGGTAAATTTAAGGTTTTTGAAGTGAATATCCGCCAAGGACGTTCCAGTTATTATGTGACAGCGCTTGGTCATAATATGGCAGAATATATTGTCGATGATGTGATTCATCATCAGGATAAAGCTTTAACTTATATCAATGAAGAATATCTATTCACCGTTGTGCCGAAAATTGTGCTGAATAATTTTGTGGAAGATGCACAGGTCAAGGCAGATGTGAAACGTCTGATCAAAGCCAAAAAATGGGGCAATCCTCTCTTTTATAAAAAGGATAAGAGCTGGAAAAGGAAGTTCTATTTAATGCTGAGACAGTTTAATTACTATCGTAAATATAAAAATAATGTCTGGTAACGATATGTTTGCTCTAGACTGGAAGATTTAGAATCTATTTACTATTTCCTTTTTAAATTTTGTGGTTGAAAAACGTTAGTTGTTGGCGTAAAGTAAGTAAAAATAGCTTATCAACGGAAGCAGCATAAATGAATAACTTAGGAGGCTGGAAAATGCGTGAAGACAAATTTGCTAAAGAAGGTTTAACCTTTGATGATGTTTTATTAGTGCCAGCAGAGTCGAATGTTTTACCAAACGAAGTAAATCTTGGGACAAGTTTATCAAAAAAATTAAACTTAAAATCCCCTTTTATTAGTGCTGGCATGGATACCGTAACAGAAGCGGAAATGGCTATCGCTATGGCAAGACAGGGTGGCTTTGGTGTTGTACATAAGAATATGACAATCGAAGAACAAGCGGAAATGGTAGACCGTGTGAAGCGCTCCGAAAGTGGCGTCATTACGAACCCGTTTTTCCTGACTCCTGAGCATCAGGTATACGACGCAGAGCATTTAATGAGTAAATTCCGAATCTCAGGTGTCCCGATTGTTAATGAGATTGAGGAACAGAAGCTGGTGGGAATTTTGACGAATCGTGACTTGCGTTTTATTCAGGATTACTCCATCTCAATATCTGAGGTTATGACAAGTGAGAATCTTGTTACAGCTCCTGTAGGCACAACTCTTGCAGAGGCAGAAAAGCTCTTGCAGAAATATAAAATTGAAAAGCTGCCGCTTGTTGATGAAAATAATATATTAAAAGGTTTAATTACTATAAAAGACATTGAAAAAGTCATTGAATTCCCTAATTCTGCAAAAGATGAACAAGGAAGATTGCTTGTTGCAGCAGCTGTTGGAGTTACAGGTGATTCAATGCGCCGTGTTGAACAGCTTGTGGAAGCCGGTGTGGATGCGATTGTTATTGATACAGCACATGGACATTCTGAGGGTGTATTAAAACAAATAAAAAGAGTGCGGGAAGCATATCCTGAACTCGATATTATCGCAGGAAATGTGGCAACAGCTGAAGCTACCGTAGCATTAATTGAAGCAGGTGCTTCGATTGTTAAAGTGGGAATCGGACCAGGTTCAATTTGCACAACTCGAGTTGTAGCAGGAGTTGGTGTACCACAAATTACTGCTGTTTATGACTGTGCTAAGGCAGCAGCAGAATTTAATATTCCTGTCATTGCCGATGGAGGAATAAAATACTCTGGTGATATTGTAAAGGCGATCGCAGCGGGTGCACATGCCGTTATGCTGGGAAGTATGTTTGCAGGTACAACAGAAAGTCCAGGGGAAACAGAAATCTACCAAGGCAGAAAATACAAAGTATACCGTGGAATGGGATCGCTTGGAGCGATGAAAGCAGGGTCCAAGGATCGTTATTTCCAGAGTGAAACAAGTGACAGTAAAAAGCTTGTTCCAGAAGGGATCGAAGGACGTGTACCATATAAAGGGGCACTTTCCGACACCTTCCATCAATTAATTGGCGGGTTGCGTTCTGGAATGGGATATTGTGGAACAGCGACTATTGAAGATTTACGCAAGAACAGTCAATTTATTCGAATTACAAACGCCGGTTTGCGTGAAAGTCATCCACATGATGTGCAAATTACAAAAGAAGCGCCAAACTATTCCATTCAATAAACGGTTTCAATCAGGGGGCTCCTTTTACCCCGCTGAATTGAACTAATTGGCAGCTGCATCCTGTTACACTGCGAATTAGAATGATATGAATCAATATGCCTATTTTCTTAATGAGAATAAGTTTTACTCAAATAGAAAATAGGCTTTTATTTTTAGGTGAAGTTTATACATTCGGATGTAGTTACTTTTTACTATTTACTGGACAGATGTCTGTCTATTTTTTTTGACGGAGTTATGGTAGAATAATTGACGTATGTTATTTAATAAATTTTTTATTTATGTTGGAGGTACAGAAAGTTGATTCAATTAAAAAAGAAGAGTTTATCAGTGATACTAGCATTTGTATTATTGATAACAACGTTTACGCTACAGCCGTTCGCAGCAAATGCCCAGAGTACACTAGATTTAAATGCAGAATCTGCTATTTTAGTTGATGGCGATACAGGAAAGGTTCTTTATGCCAAAAATGCAGAAGTTGCTCTTCCTCCAGCTAGTATGACAAAAATGATGACAGAATACCTTGTTCTTGAGGCGATTGCAGAAGGTGAAATATCTTGGGACTCTACAACACAGATCAGTGATTATGCCTATTCTATTTCTGCAAATGTTCTATTCTCAGGAATTGGTTTAACTCAAAGTAAAGACTATGCAGTGAGAGATTTATATAATGCGATGGCCGTTTTTTCTGATAACGCGGCAACGATTGCACTTGCTGAATTAATTTCAGGAAACGAAACAGAGTTTGTGAAAAAGATGAATGAAAAGGCAGAAGAACTAGGCCTTTCTGAATATAAGTTTGTAAACAGTTCAGGTTTGGATAACGACACTTTAGGAGACAATGCTCCTGAAGGTACAGATCCAAATGCAAGCAATTTACTTTCTGCAAAATCAGCCGCTCAATTGGCCTATCACTTAGTAAATGATTATCCAGAGTCATTGGAGATATCCAGCCAAACTGAGGTTGATTTTGAAGGTTATACGGTTGAAAACTTAAACTGGATGCTTCCGCATAAAGCTACGTTTTTAAAACAATTCCATTATGAAGGAATGGATGGTTTGAAAACAGGTAATACGGAGCTTGCGGGCTATACTTTTACTGGTACAGCTAAGAGAGATGGAAAACGTCTCATCAGTGTTGTTATGAAGACATCAAGCAAGGCTGAACGCTTCAAGGAAACAGCAAAGCTGCTTGATTATGGTTTTAATAATTTCCAAACAGAAGAGCTATTTGCTGCAGGATATCAACTTGAAAAAGAAGCAACAATTCCGGTAGCTAAAGGAAAAGAAGATCAAGTTAATGTTTCAATCAGTGATGCCATTTCAGTCCCTATTCAAACAGAGGACTTAGAGTTATACAGCATTGAATATGAAATTGATAAAGAAAAGCTAAATGATAACGGTGAATTGGTTGCTCCAATTAAAAAGGGTGAGAAAGTCGGTACTGCTACACTCATTTATGAAGGCGAAGCAGAAGACTTTGGTTATATCTTTGATGATAACACTGTTTCAGTAGACCTTGTGAGTGATGAAGCGGTAGAAAAGTCAAATTGGTTTATGCTGACTTTAGGTGCAATTGGCGACTTCTTTAGCAATATCTTCTCTGTATCAGTAGATTGGGTTAAAGAGCTATTTAACTAATTGAATAAGCTTAACGGCTTGTGAAAGAATAGGTGTACGCACTTGCATTTTGTAAATAAATTAGATATGATGTTAGCAAATAAATCTTAATAAAAGTATTGACAGGAAATAGTAACAGTCCTTTCTTCATAAGAGAGTCGGTGGCTGGTGAAAACCGATGTGGAAATGCTGTGAATCCATCCTTGAACTGGTTTATGGAAATAGATGCGTCTAGAGTAAGTAAACCCGGAGAAAGCACCGTTAATGCTTTTGAGCCGGAAGAGAGTATTCTCTTCAACAAGGGTGGCAACGCGGGAAATTAAACTCTCGTCCCTATTATTGGGATGGGAGTTTTTTATTTGAAAAAATAAGTTAGTCCATGACTGTCCCAGAAAAAATAAGGAGGAAAAGCAAATGCTGGATATGAAATTTTTACGTAATAATTATGAAGAAGTAAAAGCTAAATTGGTGCATCGGGGTGAGGATTTATCAGAACTTGATGCATTTGGCGAGTTAGATGAAAACCGTCGTAAACTGATTGCTGAAACAGAGCAATTAAAGGCGAAGAGAAATGCAGCAACTCAAGAAATTTCAAAGCTTAAAAAGGAAAAGAAGGATGCGGAGCCTGCAATTAAGGAAATGCGCCAAGTCGGTGAGCAAATTGCTGCACTTGATAAAGAATTAAGGGAAATTGAAGAAAAACTAGAGCATGTGATGTATTCTATACCGAATATCCCTCATGAGAGTGTGCCTATTGGAGAAGATGAGGAAGACAACATTCTTGATCGGACATGGGGTGACCTGCCTGAGTTCAATTTCGAAGTGCAGCCTCACTGGGACATAGCGACAAATTTAAGTATTTTAGACTTTGAACGCGCCGCAAAGGTAACAGGTAGCCGCTTTGTATTTTATACAGGTCTTGGTGCAAGATTAGAGCGTGCACTGCTGAACTTTATGATGGATTACCATGCAGATCACCATGGCTACAATGAAATCCTTCCACCATATATTGTCAATCGCATGAGCATGACAGGTACTGGTCAACTGCCTAAATTTGAGGAGGATGCATTTAAGCTGGAGGACTCGGATTATTTTCTTATCCCCACAGCAGAGGTGCCTGTAACAAACTATCATCGTGATGAAATTATGCTTGATTTACCTAAAAAATATGTAGCATACAGTGCTTGCTTCCGTTCCGAAGCAGGGTCTGCTGGTCGAGATACAAGAGGTTTAATTCGTCAGCATCAATTTAATAAAGTAGAGCTTGTACATTTTGTTAAACCAGAGGATTCTTATGAAACATTAGAAACATTGACAGGACATGCGGAAAAAATTCTTCAGGAATTAGGATTGCCATACCGGGTAATGAGCATGTGTACAGGTGATTTAGGCTTTACAGCAGCAAAGAAATACGATATTGAAGTGTGGATACCAAGTCAGGATACGTACCGCGAAATTTCTTCATGTTCAAACTTTGAAGATTTCCAAGCAAGACGTGCAGGTATTCGTTTCCGACGTGAAACAAATGGCAAGCCAGAATTTGTTCATACATTAAATGGTTCTGGACTTGCAATTGGCCGTACAGTAGCAGCAATCTTAGAAAATTATCAGCAGGAAGATGGTTCCGTGCGAGTACCGAAAGCACTTGTACCATATATGGGCGGAAAAGAAGTAATTAAATAATTCCATATATAGGGCAGAATTATGTCCGGTTAGAAGAGATTAATCATTCATCTTCTGGCCGGGCTGTTTTGATTTCAAATGGCATTTGTATCGTATCAACGGGTACTTACAGCATCGTGATAGATGAAAATTGACAAATGACATCGTGTCACTTACGATATTTTAAGACTGTATGGAAGTAAGATATCCATAGTAGGCCATACTTTTTTTGAAGGATATACATGAATAATGCAGTACGAATTTATGCAGAAATGGAGACTTCCATATGATTAAAATTTTAAAAAACTTATCCGTATATAAATGGCTGATAGCAGCAATTTTTATCCTTGTTTTTATTCAGTCATTATCAGAGCTGTTTCTGCCAACACTTATGGCAGATATTATTGATAAAGGTGTAGTAACTAGTGACTTGCCAGTCATATGGAAAACTGGTAGATTAATGATTCTTGTCACCGGTATAAGTGCTTTAGCAGCTATAGCGGCAAGTTATTATTCTTCAAAGGCAGCGATGGGACTTGGAAAAGACCTTCGACGTAAGGTATTTAAGCATGTAGAAGGCTTTTCATTGCAAGACTTTGATAAAGTGGGTACCGCTTCGTTAATTACGAGAACAACGAACGATATAAACCAAATACAGCAAGTTGTACTTATGATGCTTCGTATGGTCCTATCAGCACCAATTATGTTTATTGGCGGGCTGATTATGGCCTTATCTAAAGATGCAAAATTATCTCTGGTGATTGTTGCAACAATGCCGATTTTAATCCTGGCAATTGTACTTATTTTCAAAAGAGGCATCCCTCTTTTTCAAGCGGTACAAAAAAGAATTGATAGACTAAACCTTGTATTACGGGAAAACCTGACAGGTATTCGAGTCGTCCGTGCCTTTAACCGTGAACAGGATGAACAAGTCAGACTTCGGAGCGCCAGTGAGGAACTGAAAGATGTGTCCATTCAGGTGAACAGATTAATGGCATTTATGATGCCTACATTAATGCTTGTGATGAACTTGACCATAGTAGGTGTGATTTGGTTTGGAGGAATTCGTATAGAGAATGGCGGGATGCAAATAGGAGATCTTATGGCATATATTCAATATGTAACAATGATTATGATATCTCTTGTAATGGCATCTGTTATGTTTATAATGATTCCGCGAGCCGCTGTTTCGGCAAAAAGAATTAATGAGTTACTTGATATGGATCCAACTGAGATGTACGAAGGTTCTAAAACAGCGGATCAAGAACGTGGAACATTAGAATTTGAAAATGTCACCTTTCATTACCCAGGAGCAGAAGAACCAGTTCTATCTGACATAAGCTTTAAAGCGGAAAAAGGCGAAACAACCGCAATTATAGGCGGAACAGGGGCTGGTAAGACAACATTAATTAATTTAATTCCCCGTTTCTATGATGTAACAAGCGGAATCATTCGAATAAATGGTGTTCCGATTCAAGAAACTCTAGTAGAAGAAATTAGATCACGAATAGGATTAGTTCCTCAAAAATCCTTGCTGTTTTTCGGAACTGTCGCGGAAAATTTACGCATGGGAAAACAGAATGCAACTGCAGAGGAAATCGCACAGGCAGCACGCGTCGCACAGGCAGAAGACTTTATCACAAGTATGAAAGCCGGCTACGAATCGGAAGTTTCTCAAGGCGGTTCAAATTTATCTGGTGGACAAAAGCAACGTCTTTCGATTGCAAGGGCCCTTATTAGAAAACCTGATATCTATCTGTTTGATGATAGCTTTTCAGCACTAGATTACAAAACAGACGCGCGTTTACGTACGGCATTAAATGAAGAAACAAAGAATGCAACCGTCATAATTGTAGCGCAGCGTGTGAGTACAGTTATGGATGCTGATCAGATTATTGTTCTGGAACAAGGAAAAATAGCGGGAATTGGAAAGCATAATGAACTTTACGAAGACAATAAAGTATACCGTGAAATCGTCGAATCACAGCTTTCAGAGGAGGAAATCTCATGAGTGAAAAGAAGAAGCAACTAGCTCATCGGCAAAAGGAAAGCAGTGACAAGGCGAAGGCAAATCATGCTGGTCCTAAGGTAAATAATTGGAAAGTTACTTTCTTTAGACTGTTAGGTTACTTAAAGCCATTTAGAAAGCAATTACTAGTTGTATTTTTTGCAGCGATGATGAGTACGATATTTATGGTTTTAGGTCCGAAAATCATCGGGGATGCCGTTACCATATTATTTGAGGGGGCATATGGAGTAATTGCAGGAACTGCCGGAGCTGGTATAGACTTTGGAGCGGTCGGCAAGATTTTACTGATTTTGGCTGGCTTATACCTCGTCAGCAGTATATTTAATTATCTGCAGCAGTTTATGATGGCAGGTGTTGCGCAAGGTACGGTTTATGATTTGAGGGAAGATGTGAATCATAAGCTAAAAAAACTCCCATTGAAATACTATGATGGTCATCCTGTTGGTGATACATTAAGCCGGATGACAAATGATATTGATCTAATCGGGACCACCTTACAGCAAAGTATTACACAGTTTATTACATCAATGATTACAGTAAGCGGGATATTATTTATGATGTTCTGGATAAGTCCATTGCTCGCAATCATTTCACTTATCAGTTTGCCTTTATCACTCTTTGTCATACGTCCCTTCCTAAGTCGTTCCCAAAAGCACTTTGCTGATCAGCAAAGAACATTGGGAAATTTAAATGGCCATGTGGAGGAGATGTATAATGGTCATCAGGTTGTAAAGGCTTTTGGCTATGAAAAGATATCCGTTGAGAAGTTTGATGAAGTCAATGAGGAGTTATACCATGCTGGCTGGAGGGCACAATTTATTTCAGGGATCATGTCACCGCTTATGTCACTCATTGGAAACATCAGTTATGTATTGATCAGTATTATTGGCGGTATTCTCGTCATGAATGGCTCCATACGAATAGGGGATATTCAAGCATTTATACAGTACACGCGTCAATTTTCACAGCCCATTATGCAAATGGCTAATATTGCGAACGTTATTCAGTCAACGATTGCAGCAGCGGAGCGGGTTTTTGATCTTCTGGATGAGGAAGAGGAAATAAAGGAAGAACCAACGGAACAATTAAACGAAGTCAAGGGTGAGGTTATATTTGAACAGGTGAGTTTTGGTTATACATCTGATTTATTGATTAAGGATATGAATGTGCATGTGTATCCAGGTCAAACTGTTGCTATTGTGGGTCCTACTGGAGCTGGAAAAACAACATTAATCAATTTATTAATGCGTTTTTACGAACTAAATAGTGGATCAATTAAGATTGATGGTGCGGATATAAAGAATTTATCACGTTATGAGCTAAGAAAAGTGTTTGGTGTTGTCCTTCAGGATACATGGTTATTTAATGGGACGATTAAAGATAATATCGCATACGGGAAAGAAAGTGCACAAGAGTTTGAGGTCAAGAAGGCTGCACAGATGGCATATGCAGATTATTTTATTCGTATGCTGCCAGACGGGTATAATACCGTCTTAAATGAGGAAGCATCAAATATATCACAAGGACAGAAACAGTTGTTAACCATTGCGCGAACAGTGCTGGCCAACCCGCCAATCATGATTTTAGATGAAGCTACTTCCAGCGTGGATACCCGGACAGAAATGTATATCCAGGAGGCAATGGATCAATTAATGGAGGGGCGCACGAGTTTTGTAATTGCTCACAGATTATCGACAATTAAAAATGCAGATTTAATTTTAGTAATGGATAAAGGAAATATAATTGAACAAGGAACACACGATGAGTTATTGGATGAAAAAGGATTTTATGCTGATTTGTATAACAGTCAGTTCTCTAAGAATTCAGCTGTATAACTTTTAAAAGAAAGTACATCACTTAAAGAAAAGTGGTGTGCTTTCTTTAGTTTGTTAATTTTACTGTTTAACTGTTCAGCCCGGAGAACTGAAGTACCAACTCACCTTGCTTTACACGAGTTGCGGGTTTCAATGGAAGCTGCTCTGAATAAGAATTGCCATCAGTCTAAAATGATTTAAAGTAGCTTACCATCATTTAGCAGTGTAGAAGCTGGATATCAACGGGGATTTTAATTTTTCCCAAAAAATATTGACAAGTAATAGATCTATATGATATATTAATTCTTGTGTTCAACGGAGGTATACCCAAGTCCGGCTGAAGGGATTGGTCTTGAAAACCAACAGGCGGGTCAAACCGCGCGGGGGTTCGAATCCCTCTACCTCCTCCATTTCATATTATTAAGTTCGAAGGCACTTGATTAAAGTGCTTTTTTTGTTATTAAAATTCAGGCTGAATTTTCGTACAGTTAATTTTAAAGGAAGCTTGACAATCTGCTGAAAACATTCTATAGTTTACCAAAATCAATTATAATTTAGACGATGATAAGAATAGTAATATAAGAACTGTTGAACAGAAAGAGGGATTCACCGGCTGAGAGATCCCTTGCGGATAAGCTTATATGAACCTGCCTTGGAGTCGTTAGCGATAAACTAACCGCAGGAAACTGTGTTATCAATGAAGAGCTGGGCATTATGCCAAAATAGGTGGTACCGCGGAAGTCTGATTTCGTCCTTATTCTTTAGGGAGAAATCAGTTTTTTTATGCTTTAAATAAGAAAATGGAATATTGGAAGGAGTCGCTGGATGATGAAGAAGATTGTATTTATTGGTTCAGGTTCGATGGCTGAAGCAATGATTGCGGGAATTTTAAAGGCTGATATTGTAGATAAGGAACTTATTTATGTGACGAATAAGCAGGACCATGCACGATTGATGTATATGAAAAATACCTATAACATCAAGACATCCTATGACCTGACCGAACTGCTTGAAGATTCAGCTGTAGTTATTTTAGCTATGAAACCAAAAGACATGAAAGCTGCTTTAACAGTAATTCGTCCTTATTTAACAGAAGAACAATTGATTCTCTCTGTTATTGCTGGTGTGGTGACGGAAACAATTGAAGAAACACTTCATAAAGCAATCCCTGTTATTCGTGCGATGCCTAACACATCAGCCGAAATTGGCTACTCAGCGACAGCAATTGCGGCAGGAAAGTATGTACATGAAAGCCATTTGCAAGTTGCTGTGGAATTATTGCAAACAATTGGTACGGCGAAAATTGTTAAGGAAAAAGATATGCATACGGTAACTGCAGTATCCGGAAGTGGTCCAGCCTTTATTTATTACTTTGTGGAGGCGATGACAAAGGCCGCTTTAAAAGATGGCATGGATCCGCAGACCGCAGATGAATTAATTACGCAAACAATTATTGGAGCAGGAAAAATGCTTGAACAATCTGGAGACTCACCGGAAGTATTAAGAAAAAATATTACAAGTCAGGGTGGCACAACGGAAGCAGGCTTGGCTGCATTGGCGCAGAATGATTTTGAAAATATTATTATAGATTGCATCCAAAGTGCAAGGAACCGTTCATTGGATTTAGCTGAGACGTATAAAATATGATCATTTTGCAGATTGCAGCATGTCCTTCCTGCAATCTGCTCTTGATTTTTTCAATTGATGTTCTGTATAATGATACTGTTAATCTAAATTGGCCCCGTAGCTCAGGGGATAGAGCGTTGGTTTCCTAAACCATGCGTCGCAGGTTCGATTCCTGCCGGGGCCGTAGCTTTTTACTTGGTATAGATTGAAGAGGTTTAGGTAACGGTCACAGAGTATGTATAAATACTAATTTAACTAATCATGCACTGGCATGATTATATTTTTAATTAAAATGAATGGTCATTCACTTTATGCTGCTATATCTTTACAGAAGAGGAAAGGGGAGAGACAAATGTTCCTTAAAAAACAAACAAAAATCAGCGAAATCAGTGATGTCCGCTATATTGAAGGTATCGTATCATTTAAAAGTATAAAGTTAAATGTTCTAAGCTTCGAGATTGACGGTATTTTAATTGATACTGGAGCAGTATCATTATTAAAAGAATTCAAGCCATTTTTTTCTCAGGCTGATATTGACCAAGTCCTCATTACTCATTTCCATGAAGATCATACAGGTGGGGCAGCGTACTTACAAAAGGAATATGGTCTGCCAATTTATATGAATGAAATAACAATAGAAGAATGTGCTGAAAAGGCAAATTACCCACTCTATCGTAAATTATTCTGGGGAAAGAGGGCTCCCTTTAAAGCACAGTCTATTGGTCAAACATTTACCTCTAGAAAAGCTGCATGGCAAGTTATTCATACACCAGGTCATGCCAAAGATCATCTTGCATTCCTTAATCAGGGAACAGGGCAATTATTCTCTGGTGATTTATATGTACAGCCGAAGACAAAAGTTGTGTTGCGGGAAGAGAATATTCCTCAGATTATCCAATCACTTGAACATGTTCTTACTTATGAATTTGATGAAGTATTTTGCTGTCACGCAGGCTATGTGAAAAGTGGCCGTAAAGCACTATTAAATAAGCTTAACAATCTAAAAGAACTCCAGGAAAAAATACTTACACTGCAAAAACAAGGTTATGATGAACAAGAAATTCACCAGGAAATTTTCAAGAAAAGATACCCAATAACATTACTTTCCTTTGGGGAATGGAATTCGACTCATATTACACGTTCAATCCTTCAAGATCGATAACTTTAGATTATTTTCGCTTTATTACTTTAAAATTGTCACAAAATGTTCTAAAATGGAAACAAGTTACTAAAATATTTGAATAATTTGTTGTAATCCGATTTGTTAACGGTTTCAAAACGAAGGAGAGATGTAAAATGGATATGAAGGCAATTCCTGCAAGGCAAGGGGATTATAATTTACAGGATTACGAATCGTTTTGCGAAAGCTTTTCATGGGATGATGTAAAACAGCATTTCAGCTGGAATGAGACAGGAAAGGTAAATATGGCTTATGAAGCCATAGACCGTCATGCGGCTGATCCAGAGAAAAAGGATAAAATTGCTTTAATTTATTCTGCTCCTGATCGTGAGGAAAAGTATACTTTCAATGAGTTAAGTAAGTTAAGTAATAAATTTGCAAATGTTTTACGTAACCAAGAGGTGGAGAAGGGGGATCGTGTCTTCCTATTTATGCCGCGCAGTCCTGAATTCTATGCTGCATTCTTTGGTGTATTAAAGACAGGTGCTGTTGCTGGCCCATTATTTGAGGCATTCATGGAACAGGCAGTCCGTGATCGACTCGAAGATAGTGAAGCAACGATGCTTGTTACAACAGCTGATCTCTTAATGAGGGTACCATACAAAGAACTGTCTAATTTGGAAAAAATCATCCTGATTGGTGATGCGCCAGAAGATTCATCGTTCTTTATTGATTATGAAACAGAAATGGATGCTGCCTCGGATGCATTTGAAATGGAGTGGGTGGATTTGGAAGATGGAATGCTTCTTCACTATACATCCGGTTCAACAGGCAAGCCAAAGGGAGTTTACCATGTGCATAATGCAATGATTCAGCACTATGCAACTGCAGAGTGGGTGCTTGATTTAAAAGAAGATGATGTATATTGGTGTACTGCAGACCCAGGCTGGGTAACAGGAACAAGCTATGGCATTTTTGCACCTTGGCTGCATGGTGTAACAAATGTGATTCGCGGTGGAAGATTCACACCGGACTCTTGGTATGAAACATTAGAAAAATATAAGGTAACAGTTTGGTATACTGCTCCAACAGCTTTAAGAATGCTAGTGAGTCAAGGGGAAGAAGCGGTAAGAAAATACGATCTTTCCTCACTGCGCCATTTCCTAAGTGTTGGTGAGCCACTGAACCCAGAGGTTATCACTTGGGCTTTAAAGGTATTTAATTTACGAATCCATGATACATGGTGGATGACGGAAACAGGTGCCCAGCTGATCGTTAATCTTCCTTGTAATGAGATTCGGCCAGGTTCAATGGGGAAGGCAATTCCAGGTATAGAAGCATCTATCATTGATAATGAAGGAAATGAGGTCCCGCCAAATCAGATGGGCAATCTGGCAATTAAGGCAGACTGGCCAGCAATGATGCGTCAAATCTGGAATAATCCAGGTAAATATGAGAGCTACTTTATTAATGGCTGGTATATATCCGGGGACAGTGCTTACCGTGATGAGGATGGTTATTTCTGGTTCCAGGGACGACTCGATGACGTTATTAATACTTCCGGTGAACGTGTTGGCCCGTTTGAAGTAGAATCGAAACTTATTGAGCACCCTGCAGTAGCAGAAGCTGGAGTTATCGGAAAGCCTCACCCAGAACGAGGTGAAATTATTAAGGCATTTATCACGTTAAACCAAGGATACACTGCATCAGATGAATTACTCGAGGACATCCGTAAATTTATTAAAACGGGATTAAGCGCTCATGCAGCTCCACGTGAAATAGAAGTAGTTGAATCCATACCAAAGACACGAAGCGGAAAAATTATGCGTCGTCTCTTGAAGTCTTGGGAACTCGGATTGCCGACTGGCGATACGTCTACATTGGAAAACTAACTCATTTCTCACTCTTTATTGCTCATAAGCTAGGAATCTTTTATGCTAAAGACGGAAGCTGGAAGAGGAGGAATCGTGTATGGATGAACAGAAAAAAGGTGAAGGTGAGGATCCTGTTCATTTTTATCCCGGTACAGGCATCCGCATGCTCCCTGGCGATATTCTGTATTCTCATAAATATGCATTCTCCTCCTTTTTAGTTGGACATATCGCAATTATTGGAGAGAATTTACGGATTTACCATATAAACCGCTGGAAACCATATGGTCATGCAGATAGTATGCCAATCTATCTATCGCGTCATAAAAAAGGTGAGAAATTAACAGTTTTACGGCATCTGCATCAAGAAGAGGCAGTAAAAGCTGCAAGATGGGCCATGCAAAATTATAATCAAATAGAACGCTATATTTACGTTAAGGATTTGCTGGATTTGAGGAATAACTATTGCTCTAAATTTATCTGGCAGGCATTTTATTTTGGAAATGATAAAAAGGTGGATTTATTGCGACAAGATAATCGCAAAACCTTTAAGCAATTTGCCATGCCAGGTTTGCTTTATCGTAAATTCAAAAGAATCTCTTGCTTTGCTAATACATTGTATCGATAATAAGTATGTTTTATATTCCGTGAAATGGGAAGACTCACTAGTGTATCAGCTTATTAAAAGGAGATGAGGATTTGGGTAAGAAAATTGCTACTGTAATTACAGATTTGTTTGAGGATATTGAATATACGGATCCGGCTGAAGCATTTAAAGAAGCTGGTCACGAGGTTGTTACAATTGGTAATCAAAAAGGCGATACTGTGATTGGAAAACAGAAGGATGCTAAAGTACCAATAGAATATGGCATAGATGATGTAGATCCAAATGATTTTGATGCACTCTTTATTCCAGGCGGTTTCTCTCCCGATCAGCTCCGTGCAGATGAGCGTTTTGTAAAATTTGCGAAGCATTTTATGGACGAGAAAAAGCCAGTATTCGCAATTTGCCATGGACCGCAGCTTCTTATTACAGCTAAGACATTAGAAGGCAGAGATGCAACAGGTTATAAATCAATCCAAGTTGATATGGAATATGCTGGAGCAAAAGTAAGAGATGAAGAAGTTGTTGTTTGTCAAAACCAGCTTGTTACAAGCCGTGAGCCAGATGATATCCCAGCGTTCAATCGCGAAGCATTAGAAGTATTGAAATAAACAAAATCCCGTATTAGGAGAAATAACCCTAATACGGGATTTTTTAAATGATGTATTAATCTACAGGTGCAATATTCGCCTTCATAACTGATTGCATCAGATAAAGCGCATAATCATTATTATCTTCTTCCTCTGAGGCCATGCAATTTCTAGGGATATGTAAGTCCATTTGATACATGTAGGCATCTTTTGCAGTAAATAAAATACATATATCTCCTGCAATCCCGGCAAGAATAAGCTCATACCTGTTCAATTCGGTTAGCAGAGAGTGCAGTGGTGTTTGGAAAAAGGCGGAGTGCTGTGGTTTAATTAAAAAGTAATCATTATCAGCTGGTTTTATTTGATCAATAATTTCTTTACTATTTTTATTGGTACACTTAGAAATGATTTTATTGAAATCAGCTTGCCATAATCCATAATGGTCATTAACATAGATAACAGGCAGATTATTCGCTGTGGCATATTCTTTCAGTTTAATGATGTTAGGCAGAATTTTTTTCGTGTTTTTCAATAATTTGTCTCCACCTGGAAAATTAAAATCATTAATTAAATCAATAAAAACAACTGCTGTATTATCAAGATTGTGCTGCATAGCATAACTCCTTTTTTAAATACATAATTAATTGAATGATGTACTTAATTATTTCCTATTTAATTTTTTTCAAACTTTTAACAGAAATGTTGTGACAATATGCAAGATGAAAAATATATGCAAGAAGCCATACTTGAAGCAAAAAAAGCCAGTGAAAAAAATGAGGTGCCAATCGGGGCAGTCATTGTGTATCGGGATGAGATTATTGCCAGAGGGCATAATTTGCGTGAAACATCACAAGCAACGCTATCGCATGCAGAGCTTGTAGCAATTAAAGAAGCAAATAAGAAATTAGACAGCTGGCGGCTGGAGGATTGTACACTATACGTTACTTTAGAGCCGTGTCCAATGTGTGCTGGTGCAATTCTGCAATCAAGGATAAAACGTGTTGTCTATGGTGCCGCTGATCCAAAAGCGGGCTGTGCTGGTACGTTGATGAACCTTCTGGAAAATTCTCGCTTTAATCACCAGGCAGAAGTTAAAAGTAATGTGTTAGAAACAGATTGTGCCGGTTTGCTTACTGATTTCTTTAGGGAATTACGCAAAAGGAAAAAGGAAGTAAAGGGTATTTAAGGGGAAAGTTTGATTTCACCTTAATTGCCATTTATTTTACTATAAAAGGTATAAAAAACCTCCTTGATTCCATTTAGGAGTGGAAGTGGTCATGGTTTGTTCATGTGCTTTTACTCTTGCAATTTAACTCTAAAATCGTTATAATAATAAATACCGTGCTAAGCGGGGAGGTAGCGGTGCCCTGTACTCGCAATCCGCTATAGCGAGGTCGAATCCCCATCCGAGGTATGGCGACTGTATGGTCTGCCTTAGTGGATTGGTGTTGACGCTCGGGTCCTGCGCAACAGGAACCCATGAACCCTGTCAGGTCCGGAAGGAAGCAGCAGTAAGTGGACATTCTTGTGTGCCGTAGGGAAGCCTAGGCTGAGCCATGAAGCTATGAAGCGCGTATGGACGTCGTATCGAAGCTGGGTGCACGGTATACATAAGTCATATAAAAAGATCGGAGAAAAATTTCCGGTCTTTTTTTGATGGAAATTATGAATATGGGATATGAGACTGCTGCCTATCAAAAATTGCTGAAGTCAAAGACATAAAAATTGTCTCATATAGTTTTTTAAAATGTTCTTTCTCTTCGGTTCACATTGGACCTATAAATCGGGTATAATTAGAAATAGACTGTAGAGGAGAATCTTATTATGGGCTATCAAGCTTTATATCGCGTTTGGCGTCCGAGAACCTTCGAGGACGTCGTTGGACAAACACATATTACACGAACACTGAAAAATGCTATTCTGCAGCAAAAGTTTTCTCATGCTTATTTATTCACTGGGCCTCGTGGTACAGGGAAGACAAGTGCAGCCAAAATTTTTGCGAAAACGATTAACTGTGAGAAAAGCCCTGTGGCAGAGCCATGTAATGAATGTAATGCTTGCCGGGGAATTCAGGATGGTTCCATTTCAGATATCATTGAAATCGATGCTGCTTCCAATACAAGTGTAGACGACATTCGGGAAATCCGTGATAAGGTAAAATATGCACCAAGTGTTGTTCCTTATAAGGTTTATATTATTGATGAGGTTCATATGATCTCAGTCAATGCATTTAATGCCTTATTAAAAACCTTGGAAGAACCACCAAAGCATGTCGTATTTATTTTGGCTACGACAGAACCGCATAAAATTCCACTAACGATAATATCACGTTGTCAGCGATTTGATTTCAAACCAATTTCGAATCAGGCAATCATCAGTCGCATGAAAACAATTATTGAATCTGACAATCTTCATGTTTCAGATGAAGCTTTAAATACAATTGCAATGACAGCTGAAGGCGGGATGCGTGACGCATTAAGCATCTTAGACCAGACTATTTCTTACAGCGGTGAAGAGGTCAGTTTAGAGGATGTACTTGCCGTAACAGGTGGTGTATCGCAAAGTGTGCTGACTGAAATTGCTAAAGCGATGTATGAGAAAGACGTACAGCATGCAATTGAGCGATTAGATACCATCATTCAGCAAGGAAAGGATCCAGGTCGCTTTGTCTATGATCTGATTTATTTCATGCGGGATTTATTGCTATTTAAAAGCACTCCAAATCTCGAAGGCATGCTGGAACGAGCAAGACCAGACGAAGGTTTTCGTGATTTAGCAGAAACTGTAACTGTTGAATGGATTCAAGATGCAATTATGAAGTTAAACGCCTGTCAGCAGGAAATAAAATGGACGAATAGTCCAAAGGTGTTTATCGAAATTGCAATATTAACAATCACAAATCGCTATGATTCAGCTGCAAATGATGCAGGGCAAACTGTTGATGAAGGAGAACTCCTTCGTTTGACCCAAAAAATGGCTAATCTGGAGAAAGAATTAACACATTTGAGAGAAAATCCTCCAGCTGGAAATAATCAGCCGGCTGCGCAGCGAGAACAAAGACGCCCGCAGCAACGGTCATCGAAAAGTGGCTTTAAAGTGCCTGTTGAGCAAATTCGTGAAGTTCTAAAGCAAGCTGAAAAGCAGGAGCTTAAGCTGGTCCAAGGGAATTGGGCAAGCTTCTTAGATAAGTTAAAAACGACCAATGCACCAGCACATGCAACAATAATAGACAGTAAGCCAGCCGCAGCATCAAAAACATCCTTAGTTGTAGCGTTTAAATATGAAATTCACTGTTCACTTTTCATGGATAATCGTGAGTTAGTGGAATCCGTCATGGCGAATGTGCTAGGAAAACAGCTTCAAATTATTCCAATACCTGAAAACAATTGGGTTGAGCTGCGAACAGACTTCATCCGTTCCCAAGATATGCCGGCGGAAAAGAAAGAGACTGAAGCAGATCCGCTCGTAGAAGAAGCACGCAAGCTTGTTGGTGATGATCTGTTGGAGATTCAAGAGTAGAATTTATAATAATAAAAATATGAAAACAAATTAGAGGAGGTATTTTCCATGAAGGGAAATATGAATAATATGATGAGACAGATGCAGAAGATGCAGAAGAAAATGATGAAAGCACAAGAAGAATTACATGAAATGACGTTTGAGGCATCCAGCGGTGGTGGAATGGTAACAGTAAGTGCAAATGGCAAAAAGGAAATCATTGATGTAGAAATTAAAGAGGAAGTTGTCGATCCAGATGATATCGAAATGCTTCAGGATTTAATTCTTGCAGCAACGAATGACGTACTAAACCAAGTAGACGAGAAGTCAAATGAAACAATGGGGCAATTTACAAAAGGTTTAAATATGCCAGGAATGTTCTAATTAAAGAAAACAATTGGTATAGCATGAGTGTCTGTTGTTAAGAACAGGCACTTTAGCTTTTGTATTAGTTGAAATTTATAAATATGAAAGGCTGCAGATATTTGTTTGTGGTATAACCGCGTCCAGCTGCAGTGCCCAGCGACTAGCAAACTTCACGATCCTTCATTGCGATAAGTCAACATTGGCTCGTACCTCGCCGTGTTTGCTTTATCTTATTACGAATTGCTCCAGTTTGTACGTCGCTAAACGGGCGCTTACACTTTTGTATTAGGAGGCATATTTAATGTACTATCCAGAACCGATTTCCAAGCTGATTGACAGCTTTACGAAATTGCCGGGAATTGGCCCAAAAACTGCTGTCCGTCTGGCTTTTTTTGTTTTAAATATGAAGGATGATGATGTCTTAAACTTTGCGAATGCATTAGTGAATGCAAAAAGAGAGCTGACTCATTGCAGTATTTGTGGTCATATTACGGATAAAGATGTCTGTGCAATTTGTTCTGATCCTCATCGGGATAATTCAATTATTTGTGTTGTTGAGGATCCCAAGGATGTCATTGCAATGGAAAAAATGAAAGAATTTAATGGTAAATATCATGTTCTTCATGGTGCTATTTCACCAATGGACGGAATTGGCCCAGAAGATATTAATGTCCCTGATTTACTCAATCGCTTAAAGGATGATGAAGTTGAAGAAATCATTCTTGCAACGAATGCCAATATTGAAGGTGAAGCAACAGCGATGTATATCTCCCGATTAGTAAAACCATCAGGAATTCGCGCAACACGAATTGCCCACGGACTCCCAGTCGGCGGAGACTTAGAGTATGCTGATGAAGTAACTTTATCACGAGCATTAGAGGGCAGAAGAGATTTGTAGATGTTATTCAAAAGATTGGTTTATCCTCTTTTTGAATACACGCTTGTAGAAGTTAGGTGAAGAGCATGGCGAAGAAGTTGAAGAAAAAACATATTGATAATGAGCTTTTGGACGCAATATTTGCACTTGAAAAGGACTGGAAGCAAATTCAGGCACTTGGTGCGCAAAGTATTGAGCGTACACAGGAAAGCAGATATTATGAAAAATTAGCACAAGCTCGCTACTTATATTTATTAAGAGAAGCAAGACATCGCAAGGTAAGTGCTTTGCGCAAATAAATATACTTAAAGACTAAGGAGGGAATCTTTAGTCTTTTTTTTATTCTAATTCATATATATTACTAGACAGGGGTTCGTCGAGTTATTTGGGAAGGAGTGTGTATATTGAGTGCCACAACAATTATTATAATCATGATTTCTATTATTGTGCTGCTCCTCATTATTGGTGCACCGATAAAGCCGATGAAATTTGTTGGACAAACTACTGTGAAACTAGTAATTGGTGTTTTGCTATTATTTTTCTTAAATATAATTGGTGCAAGCTTTGGTCTTCATATTCCAATCAATTTATTTACTGCGCTCGTGACTGGTCTGCTCGGTTTCTTTGGAATGGCATCACTAGTTGCAATTCATCTGTTTATCTTGTAAAGAAGGATGTTGTTTAAAAAATCCGGTATGAATCTCTCCCTGCCACATACTATGGTGCAAATGGTGCTGTATTGTAAGTTGATCCTGGGTCTATCCCCTCCGTTTTGATCAAAGTGAAAATAAATATAACCCTATCCATGTATATTTTCTATTAGACTTGGAAATACTATTTTCATGGAGGTGGGGAAATGGAGAAAACAAGACTTCAATATTGTACAATCTGTGAGGAAGAGAAGCACGAAGGCATTCATCTGCATACGCTTTTTATTTGTAAGGATTGTGAATACAATATGATCCATACAGAACCACATGAAGCCAAATATCGCTATTATGTCCAAAAATTAAAGAATATGAATCAGCCACAGCTATTTTCCTAGAGTCTTTGCTTGCAAAGGCTTTTTATTTTGGAAAAATATAATCAGCTTAACTCCACATAAGAAAAATACAATTTTGTTTTGGTATTATTCCTCTGCTTGGTAATCGACTATACAGGTTATCTTTTGTTACAGCCGATAGAAATTCCTGATTAAAATATAGGATTTATCGGTGGTACAGAAAATAAGAAGACAATGTATTACTGTGCAGGTTGAGTGATTAAGAAACGCTTTAAAACTTTCACTTTTCTATTTATGATAAAATATAAGAAAACATTCAGGGGAATTGAATATATGATGAATCAGAAGAATATACCTATTTTACATATGCTAGATGCTTTTCATAAGCAGCAGCCAATCTCCTTTCATGTGCCTGGTCATAAAAATGGACAGGTGTTTCCAGAAGAGGCTGTTTATTATTTTAATGATATTTTACAACTGGATATGACAGAGCTTCCAGGGCTCGATGATTTGCATGCGCCAGAGGGGGCCATTGCGGAAGCAGAACAGCTTACAAGTGAATTCTTTAAGTCGGATCATAGCTTTTTTCTTGTAGGCGGCAGTACTGCGGGGAATCTTGCAATGATATTAGCCAGCTGTAACGAGGGAGATAAAGTACTCGTCCAAAGGAACAGTCATAAATCGATTATCAACGGACTCGAGCTGGCTGGTGCTCATCCTGTTTTTCTGTCACCACAGTTTGATCCAGTTGTTGAGCGTTTTACAAGCTCGACATTTGAAACGTTAAAAGAAGCACTTGAAATGCATCCAGATGCAAAGGCAGTAATTTTAACGTATCCAGATTACTTTGGAAAGACCTATGAAATTAAGAAGATGATTGAGCTGACACATCGTTATCAGATTCCAATACTCGTAGACGAAGCACATGGAGTACACTTTTCATTAGGAGAACCATTTCCTGCTTCAGCGCTGTCTCTTGGTGCAGATGTTGTCGTTCATTCTGCGCATAAAATGGCACCGGCAATGACGATGGCTTCCTATTTACATGTGAAGTCGGGCTATATTACAAAAGAAAGCCTTGCATACTATTTACAAATGGTGCAGTCAAGCAGTCCTTCTTATCCACTAATGGCTTCCTTAGATATTGCTCGGGCTTTCCTGGCAGCACAAACGCCTGCAACAATTAAAAAGACATTGGAAAATGCTGCAAAGGTAAGAGAATTATTTGCACAAGGTAATGATTGGAATGTTTTACCTGCAGAGGACCCTTTAAAAATAACACTTCAAGCAGCCAAGGGCAGGTCTGCGGAGGTAATTGCACGTTTATTTGAGGAGGAGGGGATTTATCCAGAGCTTGCTACAGACAGGCAAATTTTATTTATTCTTGGCCTCCGTCCTTATACAGATTGGGAGCCATTAAAAAAAGTACTAAAATCCGTCAAGGAAAAATTAAAAAACAAGCGAAATCATGCTACAATAGATGTAGTAAACTTTTTTACAGATAATATGCAAGAATTAGCCTTGTCATACAGGGAAATGCAAAGGTTGGAACAGCGTCTCGTCCCATTTCAAGAAAGTGTTGGACTTATCGCAGCGGAATCAGTTACACCGTATCCGCCAGGAATTCCTTTCATATTAAAAGGGGAAACCATTACACAACACCATATTCAAGCAGTTGAGCAATGGATAAGGCAAGGTGTGAGAATCCAACAGCGCAAACAGGGCATTCAAGTATTTAGCAGCAAATGAAGGAGATAGAGACGTGAACGGAAATTTCATTACATTTGAAGGTGTTGAAGGTGCTGGAAAAACGTCCGTTCTTCACGCTTTAACAGATAAATTAACGAAACAGGGCTATGAAGTAGTAACGACTCGTGAGCCGGGCGGCATCGATATTGCAGAACAGATTCGCAATATTATTTTGGACCGTGAAAATGTAAAAATGGAAGAAAGAACAGAAGCATTATTATATGCTGCAGCAAGAAGACAACATCTTGTTGAAAAGGTTCTGCCAGCATTAGAAGCTGGTAAAGTCGTACTTTGCGATCGATTTATCGATAGCAGTCTTGCCTATCAAGGACATGCAAGAGGCTTAGGGATGGAAGAGGTTTATCAGGTAAATCAATTCGCAATCAAGGATCTGATGCCTGGGTTAACTTTATTATTCGACATCGATCCACTGAAGGGATTAGAACGAATTGCAGCAAATAAGGATAGAGAGAGAAACCGCTTAGATTTAGAAAATATAGACTTTCACAAGCAGGTTTATGAAGGCTACCATCTGCTTTTAAAACGATTTCCAGAACGTATTGAAAAAGTAGATGCAGATCAATCGTTGGAGCTGGTAGTTGAAAGTGCATTTCATAAAATTTTAACCTACTTAAATGGGGAAAATGAAGGGAGAGCGGACAAGTGAAATTAATTATGGCAGTTATTCAAGACAAGGATTCAACACGACTTATCAACTCGTTAGGTGAGGGGAATTTCCAAACAACAAAACTTGCTTCTACGGGAGGGTTTTTGAAGGAAGGAAATACAACGTTAATGATTGGCTGTAATGATGAAAAGGTTGATGCTGCGTTACAAATTATTAAAGAAAACTGCTCACAGCGTGAACAAATGGTTGCGCCAATCTCACCTATGGGCGGCAGCGCTGACTCTTATATTCCAAAGCCTGTAAAGGTTGAAGTAGGCGGAGCAACAGTATTTATCTTGCCAATCGAGTCATTTGTGCAATTTTAAGCTTGATTTTCAAATAATAGATTATCTATTTTAGTGGACTGGAAGGAGTGAATATTCGGGTGAAAATCAGCAGTGAAGTGCAATCACAGTCAGACATTAAATTTAAACGGCCAACAACAATCGAATCACAATCCTTCCAGAAACTCGTTCAATCTCAAACACAGCAGTTAAAACAGCAAGAATTAGAACAATTGATCAAAAATATTTCTCTGCAAGGAACAAAACTTGCACGCTATAGAACCTTACGTGAATTAGCAAAGTTTAAACGTATGATTAAAGGTTTTTTACAAGAGACCGTTTCAAGTGGCTATCAATTGCAAAAATCACATACATTCAGCTTTGACGGCAGCAGCCGTAAGCTTGCTATTATAAAAGAAATTGATGAAAAACTATTGGAATTGACAGATGAAATTATGAATCAGGAAAGAAAGACGGTAGACATTCTTGGTCTTATTGGAGAAATTAAGGGTCTGCTGATTAATATATATACGTAATACAGAATGGAAGGATACTCATGAATACATGGTCTCAGGTTGCAGACATACAGCCATTAGCCAGTAAAATCATTACAAATAGTATGGAAAAAGGCCGGATTTCTCATGCGTATTTACTCCAGGGTGAACGGGGAACAGGTAAAGAAGCCATTGCGTTGCTGGTCGCAAAGAGTTTGTTTTGTACAGCGATGCAAGGAATCGAGCCCTGTAACGAATGTAATAATTGCAAACGAATCTCTTCTGGCAACCACCCGGATATACATTGGATTGAGCCAGAGGGTTTATCTATAACAAAAGAACAGGTGAATCACCTGCAAAAGGAATTTTCTTATTCGGGCATGGAGTCGAATAAGAAAGTCTACGTAATAAAAGATGCAGATACAATGACTGTTAATGCTGCAAATAGCTTGCTAAAATTTTTAGAAGAGCCAAGTAAACAAACAACAGCAATGATGCTGACAGAAAATAGTGGTTCGATTATACCTACAATCCGCTCCCGCTGTCAGGTAATTGATTTGAAGCCACTTAATCCAGTTCATTTTCAGAAACAACTCCTATCTGAAGGAATGAAAGAGCCGGACGCGATTTTGATGAGTGCACTTACGAATAGTTTAGATGATGCCTTTGAGCGGATTGGAGACGAGTGGTTTGCCGAAGCAAGAACTCGAATGTTACAATTAGTAGAAATGCTTGCAGCCAAGTCGGAGAATGTTTATTTATATCTTCATAGTCATTGGCTTACACATTTTAAAGATAGAAAACAACTAGATCAGGGACTTGATTTATTATTACTCGCAATACGTGATGTGCTTTATTACCATATAGGCAATGAAGCTAACATGACTATTTTTAAATCAGGTAATGCATTTTTGGAAAAGTCTGCAATGGCATTTTCCCAAGAGCGTTTATCAGATATACTGAACTTGATTTTACAGGCAAAACGAAAGATAAAGCAAAATGTTCAGCCTACGTTAGTAATGGAGCAGTTAGTTCTGCAAATTCAGAGGTGAAAAATAAATGATAGAAGTAATTGGAGTCCGTTTTAAAAAAGCGGGTAAAATATATTATTTTGATCCAGGGGAAGAAAAGGTTGCCGGGGATGATTATGTTATCGTGGAAACAGTTCGTGGCATAGAATTTGGTAAAGTAGTCATTGCTAGTAAACGGGTTGATGAAGAAGATGTCGTGCTTCCTTTAAAACGGGTTATTCGCATCGCAACGGAACAAGATAAGCGTACCGTTGTAGAAAATCAACTGCAAGCAAAAAAAGCAATTGACGCTTGCACAGATAAAATTATTGAGCATCAGCTTGAGATGAATCTTGTTGATGTTGAATATACATTTGACCGTAATAAAATTATCTTTTACTTTACAGCTGACGGACGCATTGATTTCCGCAATCTAGTAAAAGATCTTGCATCTATGTTTAAAACAAGAATTGAATTGCGGCAGATTGGCGTGCGTGATGAAGCAAAGATGCTGGGCGGAATTGGCCCATGTGGCCGCATGCTTTGCTGTTCAACCTTTTTAGGTGACTTTGAACCCGTTTCAATCAAAATGGCGAAGGACCAAAATCTATCCCTTAATCCGGCGAAAATTTCTGGATTATGTGGACGGTTAATGTGCTGCCTTAAATATGAAAATGATCATTATGAGGAAGCAAAACGTGAAATGCCTGATTTTGGTGAAACACTCAAAACAACTTACGGAAAAGGTAAGGTTGTTGGTCTAAATATTTTAGAAAAGCTTGTTCAAGTCGAGTTATTTGAACAAGAACGCACGATTGAATATACATTAGATGAAATGATCGAAGAAGGAATCTTAGCGCAGGCCACAAAATAAAGAGGTGAGTTGGCGTGAATAACAGGCAAATTTTTGACCAAGTCTCTGATATGGAGAAACAAATTGGTGAACTATACGAACAGCTGGGTGATTTAAAAGGAAGACTAAGCAGTCTCCTTGAGGAAAATCACAGGCTGCAAGTAGAAAATCATAACTTGCGCAATCATTTAGAGCAAACAAATGAAGAAACCCAATCAACTGAAGCAGCAGAGAAGCATTCGGTCAAAGGACTTCTTCCTGGTGAAGGTCATGATAATCTTGCAAGATTATATGAAGAAGGATTCCATATTTGTAATCTGGAATTTGGCAGCCCAAGACAAGATGAAGACTGCATCTTCTGTTTGGATTTTTTCGCAAAAAGAACATAATAAAAAAGCACAAAGCTGCCCACTTATACAGGGGGCAGCTTTCTTAATCAATTGGAACTGTTTCTGGCAGATATAACCTGCTAAATGTTATTAGCAGTCAGCATTACCAAACTGACGATTACTGCAATGAATTATGTTAAAAGAGAAGGAGGGGTGAAAGTGGTTGAACTATATGATGACGAAAGACTTGATTACCTATTAGCAGATGAATCCATGCAAATTATCCAAAGTCCAACAGCATTTGCATTTTCACTGGATGCAGTATTGCTCGCGCATTTTGTACGTATTCCAATTAAACGAGGAACCATTCTCGATTTATGTACAGGAAACGGAGCGATTCCCCTGTTGCTGTCTAAACGAACAGATGCCAAAATAACGGGTGTAGAAATCCAAGAACGAATTTTTAATATGGCAGAGCGAAGTATTACTTTAAATAACTTGAAGGACCAACTTGATGTGATTCATGGTGATTTAAAAGAGATGCAGCCAATTCTTGGACAGAGCAGCTTTGATGTTGTGACTTGCAATCCGCCCTATTTCCGTTCACCAAAGGAAACGGAGCATAATGAAAATGAATATTTAACCATTGCAAGACATGAAGTCTATTGTACCTTAGAGGATGTAGTCCGTGCATGCAAGCTGCATGTTCGTCCGGGCGGGAAGGTAGCAATGGTCCACCGACCAGGAAGACTTATTGATATTATTGCACTTTTCAGGCAATATAAATTAGAGCCAAAACGAATTCAATTTGTATATCCAAAGCAGGGCAAGGAAGCAAATATGCTTTTAATTGAAGGAATACGGGACGGAAAAGCAGATATAAAAATACTCCCTCCTTTATATATTTATCGTGAGAATGGATCATATACGGAGGAGGCTGAGAAGATTATCTATGGACGATAAGGAGCATCTCGTATATATGTTGAAATGCAAAGATAATACATTATATACTGGTTACACGAATAACTTAGAGCATCGACTGCAGATGCACGCATCGGGAAAAGGAGCGAAATATACTCGCGGCCGCGGTCCTTTTGAAGTTGTTTATACAGAAAGATTTATTACGAAAGAAGAAGCTTTGCAAAGGGAATACCAAATTAAACAGCTTCCCCGTGCAAAAAAGAATGTATTGATTGAGACTAGAGGAAGTGCTGACGAATGAATATTCAAAAGAGCTTTGAAAATGAACAAGAAGGTGCCATTTATTTTGTACCGACCCCAATTGGCAATCTGGAGGATATCACTTACCGTGCACTGAAAATCTTGAAAGAAGCAACGGTTATTGCTGCAGAGGATACACGTAATACGAAAAAACTGCTGAATTACTTTGAAATAACCAACCCGCTTACGAGCTACCATGAACATAATAAGCGGGAAAAAACAGATCAATTCGTTATACAAGCAAAAGAAGGAGCAAAAATTGCTCTTGTTAGTGATGCAGGAATGCCAGCAATTTCGGATCCTGGGTCAGAGCTTGTCCAAGCAGCAATTGCTGCTGATGTAAAGGTAGTTGTACTTCCGGGAGCAAATGCTGCATTATGTGCTTTAGTTGGTTCGGGTCTAGAAACAGATGCCTTTTACTTTTATGGATTTTTACCAAGAAAGAAAAAAGAAAAAGAAGCCGTTTTAACCAGGCTGAAAAAGCTTGACGCTTCCATTATTTTCTATGAGTCGCCTTTTCGAGTGAAGGATACAGTAGCTGTTCTTTATGAGCAGCTTGGAAATCGGAAAATTACACTTGCTCGTGAGCTGACAAAGCGTTTTGAAGAATATATTCGCGGAAGTATGGAAGAGGTGCTTGCTTGGACCGAGAAAAGCGAATTAAAGGGAGAATTTGTAATTGTAGTAGAGGGCACTTCTGAAGCTGATTTGCTAGAAGCGGAAGAGGATTGGTGGAGTGCACTTGGAGTTGTTGCACATGTAAAGCATTATATTGAAAAAGACGGGCTTACAAGTAAAGAGGCAATTAAGCAAACAGCGGTGGACCGTAAACTGCCTAAACGGGAAGTCTATCAGGCCTATCACGTGGAAAATGAATAATAGAGAAATTCAAAAACTGGGCTATGTGCAGCCCAGTTTTTTAAATTTTGTCCCCAAACAAAATTTAATTGAATACTTTTCCCATCCTCTAGAAAATAAGGAATCCCCGTTTATTTAAGACGGGATTCAATTTCTTTAACCAGAGTTTCTGCACCCTCTTGGCTAAGAATTAATTTCCCGCCTGCTAAAAGCAAGTTGTCATCAGATACTTCACCAGTAATCTGGCACGTCATTCTTGAAGAAAATTTCTTTAAAATAATTTTGTCGTCATCCACATAAATCTCGATAGGATCCTTTTCGTGAATGTCTAATGTGCGTCGCAGCTCAATTGGTATAACAACACGTCCCAACTCATCGACTTTACGAACAATTCCAGTAGATTTCATACTCTTTCCTCCCCAATAATGTATGGAATTTGATTATGCTCCAAAAGAGTGAATCAAATATCCTTTTACTTATTGATGCTTGCTGCAGGAAGTTTCTGCTTCCATTCTCTTTTTCTATCACAAACACCATTTTAAAAATAGTCTGAATAAGGCGATAGTAAAGACACCTTTCTCAGCAATAGAATAACAATTCTACTATTTAAAGTCAATTTTTATTCTCAAAATATTAATTAGTTAGAAAATTTACACTCCAACTTTTTATTCCCCTTTTGAATAATTATTTCTTAAAATAGTAAAGTTGTTTTATCCATATTAGATAGTGGAAATACTGGTTATTTAAGGATGGTTAAATTGACAGTAGATTCCCAAATAAGTAAATCATGCAAAGGTTTCCTTTATTATCTATAGTAAAGCTGCTAATGTCAATGGTAAAAGTGAAAACTTTATAATAAGAGCGTCTGTTATTACGCTATTTAACAGCGTTTTCCTGTAAAAATACGTTGTTGGATTATTTTCTCAATTGGAGAAAATATCTTATTTTGATTATCCATCAAAAGAATTCGTTTGTTTTGACATCATCTAAAAGACAGCTGGCTGGTTCTTTTCGAGACAGCATGTGAAAAGAAGGTTCAGTAATTATAAGTGTTAATTTCCATGATGATTTGGCAAACTTAATTATAGTCGTTACAATAGAATGTATACTATAATGGTATTAGAAATGAGGAGGTTCGGTATGGAACAGAAAAAGAAAACCTTTTATATAACAACACCAATTTATTATCCAAGCGGAAAGCTACATATCGGAAATGCGTATTCTACAATTGCATGTGATGTAATGGCAAGGTATAAACGTATGACAGGCTATGATGTTTTTTACCTGACAGGCAGTGATGAGCATGGTCAAAAGATCGAGCAGAAAGCAAATGAATTAAATATTACTCCACAGAAATATGTAGATAATATGGCTGAGGGCATGCAGAAGCTGTGGAAGCTTCTTGATATCAGCAATGATAAATTTATTCGTACGACAGACTCTGTGCACAAGAAAGTTGTAGCAGATATTTTCGAGCGTTTTCTTGAACAGGGTGATATTTATTTAGATGAGTATGAAGGCTGGTATTCTATTCCAGATGAGACCTTTTATACTGAAACACAGTTAGTTGATGTAGAACGTGATGCTGACGGAAATGTGATTGCAGGTAAATCTCCCGACAGTGGACATCCAGTTGAACTAATTAAAGAGGAATCCTATTTCTTTAAGATGAGTAAGTATGCTGATCGATTATTGGAGTACTATAATACACATCCGGATTTCATTCAGCCAGAATCGCGTAAGAATGAGATGATTAATAACTTCATTAAACCAGGTCTGGAGGATTTAGCGGTATCACGTACTGTATTCTCATGGGGAATTCAGGTTCCAAGCAATCCAAAGCATGTTGTCTATGTGTGGATTGATGCTTTAGCGAACTATATTACAGCGCTTGGCTATGGTACAGATGATCCTGAACTGTTTAATAAATATTGGCCTGCCGATGTGCATATGGTCGGTAAGGAAATCGTGCGTTTCCATACGATTTATTGGCCAATTATGCTAATGGCACTTGATTTGCCATTACCGAAGAAGGTTTTTGGACATGGCTGGTTATTAATGAAAGACGGAAAAATGTCCAAGTCAAAAGGGAATGTCGTTTATCCAGAAATGCTTGTTGAGCGCTATGGCTTAGATGCACTTCGCTATTATTTAATGCGTGAAGTTGCCTTTGGAAGTGACGGTGTCTTTACGCCGGAAGATTTCGTATCCCGCGTGAATTATGATTTAGCGAATGACTTGGGGAACCTGCTTAATCGTACAGTTGCCATGATTAATAAATACTTTACTGGTGAAGTTCCTGCATATAATGGTGAGGTTACTGGCTTTGATAAGGACCTTGAACAAACTGCAGGAAAAGTAATCACAAGTTACCAGGAAGAAATGGAAAAAATGCAATTTAGCAGTGCACTAACACAAGTATGGAAGTTAATCTCCCGTGCAAATAAATATATTGATGAAACAGAGCCATGGAAGCTTGCGAAAGAAGAGGACAAAAAGCCAGAGCTTGAAAGTGTCATGTTCCACTTAGCTGAGACATTGCGAATCGCAGCAACGCTTTTACAGCCATTCTTAACAAATGCACCGAAAGAAATCTTCGCACAGCTAGGACTTGAAGATGTACAAGCTGGTGAATGGGAAGCAGTTCAATTTGGCAATTTCCCTGCAGGTGCCAACGTAGTGAAAAAAGGTACACCAATCTTCCCGCGCCTTGAAACTGAAGAAGAAGCAGAATATATCCGTTCACAAATGGCTGGCGGAGTTAGTAAAGAAGTAGAATGGGACCCAGAAGAAACAGAACTTATTTCAACTAAAGAAAAACAAATTAAATTTGAGCACTTTGATAAAGTGGAGTTAAAAGTTGCAGAAGTTATCGCATGCAGCAAAGTAGAAGGAGCAGATAAACTGCTTAAATTCCGTCTTGATGCAGGTGATAAAGCGCATCGCCAGATTCTTTCAGGAATTGCGGAATACTATCCAGACCCTGGGGAACTAGTTGGGAAGAAGGTTGTTATTGTTGCCAACTTGAAACCTCGTAAGATGCGCGGTGAGGTCAGTCAGGGTATGATTTTATCTACTGAAGATGAAGGAAAACTGAAAGTAATTGAAGCACCAACAGATGTTGCGAACGGCTCACCGATTTCATAAGAAAGAATGACAAGGAAATACCCTGCTGTATGGAAGCAGGGTATTCTTTGTATTATGCTACTTTAAATTTAGAATAAAGGATGAGGAATTATGTTATTTGACACACATATGCATTTAAATGCCTGGCAATTTAAAGAAGATAGAGAAGATGCAATTCAGCGTGCTTGGGATGCAGGAGTAAAGTATATGGTTGTCGTTGGCTTTGATCATGAGACGATACCACTTGCGATAGAGATTGCAGAGCAAAATGAACATATCTATGCTGCAGTAGGATGGCATCCGGTTGATGCAATTGATATGACGGAAAAGGAATTAACCTGGATAGAAGAATTATCCGAGCATCCGAAGGTCGTAGCGCTTGGAGAGATGGGGTTGGACTATCACTGGGATAAATCACCTAAGGATGTTCAAAAGGAAGTTTTTCGTAAACAAATCCGTCTCGCTAAAAAGCTTGATATGCCAATCATTATCCATAATCGTGAGGCCACAGAGGATATTATCCAAATTCTTAAGGAGGAGGATGCCCAATCGGTTGGCGGTATTATGCATTGCTACAATGATTCTGTTCAATATGTACAGGCATGTCTTGATATGAACTTTTATATATCACTTGGAGGACCAGTAACATTCAAAAATGCGCCGCTTCCAAAAGAGGTAGCAAAGGAAGTGCCGCTGGATCGTTTGCTCATTGAAACAGATGCACCATATCTTGCGCCGCATCCGAATCGCGGCAAACGAAATGAGCCAGCATATGTGAGGCTTGTTGCAGAGAAAATTGCAGAACTAAGGGAAACGTCGCTGGAAGAGATAGCTCAGCAAACAACAGAAAATGCACTTCGTTTATTTAGGATTTCTTCTAAAGAATAATGATATGATTAGATTGAAGCATATCATTTAAAAATGGGATATGGGGTGAGGAAATGAAAGTTTTAACAGTAGGGGCAAGTGGGACAATTGGAAAGGCAGTTGTAAGAGAGCTAGAGGCAGATGGCGTGGAAGTTGTGAAAGCAAGCCGTAATAATTCGAGTGTAAAGGTTGATATAACTTCAATAGAAAGTATAAAGGCAATGTTTAAGAAGGTTGGTAAGATAGATGCACTTGTTGCAACATTGGGATCTGCTCATTTTGGTTCAGTAGAGGAAATGACACCTGAACAAAATCAAATAGCTGTGAACAGTAAACTTCTTGGACAAATCAACTTAGTACTTTTAGGCTTAAGCTTTATTCGAGATAAAGGAAGTATAACGTTGACTACGGGTGTCTTAATGGATGATCCTTTAGTTGGAGCGGCATCTGCTGCCATGGCGAATGGGGGCGTCCGTGCTTTTGTAAAATCCGCAGCCATTGAAATGCCAAGAGGAATTCGAATAAATAGTGTCAGCCCTACAGTCCTTGAAGAATCAATAGATAAGTATGGCTCCTTATTTGCAGGTTTTGAACCTGTTAAAGCTAAAAGTGTTGCACTAGCTTTCAAAAAAAGTATCTATGGTGCACAAACCGGTCAGAGCTATAATGTTTATTAAAGTTGCAAGAGAATGCCTTGTGAAAATATAATGAATAAGGAAACCCCAAATTAAAGTTCAGCTTTAATTTGGGGTTTTTCCATATAATAGCATAGCTTAGTCCAGTTTATTTATTATCATCCTTATACAGTAATGTAAGGATAAAGAATAAAACAAAACTTAGGAGCAGTGCCACGCCGCCACCAATATAGATGATTAACGTCAGGGTTTCCGGCAGATTAAATGGTTTTAACATGTATAACCACATACCTGCAGATAATCCAACAGAACCAATAATTGCCGTCCAGACATGTAAGGTTGTTAACTTTGTACGCTGCACTTGAAAAACCTTATAAAATACGGCCCACCCAAATAGAGATAACCATCCAACTACTAAAATGTGTGCGTGAATGGCACGGAAGGCATAAGACCCTGCACCAGCCATATGAGCCCCTAGTGTTGCACCAATAACCCCAAATAAACCTGAGAACTGCAATAGTAATTTGCTTTGTTTATTCATAATAATCTTACCTCCTGTTTCACATGAAACATATTACATAAAATGTACATTTTTTATATGAACGGAAGATGAATATTAGATTACAAATGTATCGGTTTTGTAATTATGCAGTGTTTAACTATTTTATACTTTAGGATATTTTAAATGAATAAGTATGTTTACCTTTTAATAATAAATCGACATAAATGTCTATTTTTCCTCACAGAGGAAATTTACTCCCGAAAGCTTTGACTTTTTGCAAAAAAACTGTAAAATTTGTCGTATTTATAGAAAATCATGGAAATGTAACTCTTTAATATAAAGCGGCTCCTATTTTAAATTGAATCTTCAGTTATTTTTTAATCGCAGGTGCCTCAAGGGATTAGGGTGATCTGAAAACTATTGAAATATAAAACAGCTAGAAATGTAACCTAATTGTAATTTGATTGTAAACGGAATTGCTTTGACTATACATATACCTGTTTACTATAATCAATTTCGTACAAGGAGGCAGGAGCATGAAATTTATTCATAAGCTTATGCTGGCATCAAAAACGAAAATGATTCTTTCGACAATTGGTGTCTTAGCGCTTGTTTTATTTTCTGGCTATGTAGTTTATGAGACTGCAAAAGCTGAGGTTGTAATTGTAAACAACGGAGAAGAACAAGTAGTTCACACACATAAGAATACTGTTGAAGAATTATTTGCAGAAGCAGGCATTACTGTTGGTGCACATGATGCGATATCACATGAGATCGATGCACCGGTAGAGAATGGCATGAAAATTGATTATAAGACAGCAATGCAGGTCACTGTCGTAATAGATGGTACTGCAGAGAGTTTCTATACAACAGAAGATACAATACAAGGGTTTTATAAAGAACAAAACCTATCCTTTTCAGAACATGATGATGTTTCGCATCAGCAAACAGAGGCAATTGAAGATGGCTTAGAAATTAATGTAACAAAGGCCTATGACGTTGCAATCAATGATGGCGGAGAAAAAAAGGTCGTTTCAGCAACAGGGGGAACGGTGGAGGAATTACTTGCCAATCATGATATTGTGTTAAATGATGCAGATAAAATCAAACCGGGTTTGGATAAAACGGTTAAAAAGGATATGGAGATTTCCATTGTACGTGTAACAACAGAAACAGAGGAAGTGGCAGAGGCCGTTGCTTACAGTACAGAAGAAAAGCAGGATAGTTCTTTGCCGAAGGGTGAAGAGAAAATCATTACTCAAGGCCAAGAAGGTCAGATTGTAAAAGAGTATAAAATTACGAAAGAAAATGGCAAGGAAGTAAATCGTGAACTTGTTGATGAAGAAGTGAAAAAGGAAAGTGTGAATCATGTTGTAGCAGTTGGCACAAAAGAAGCCACTCAAAAATCAGATTCCAATCTTGTTACACTATCTGATAAATCAAGTAATGAACCATCAGGCGGAAAGACACTAACAGTGACAGCGAGTGCATTTACTGCAAGTTGCAGTGGTTGTTCAGGAGTTACTTCAACGGGAATTAATTTACAAGCAAATCCAAATATGAAAGTAATTGCGGTGGATCCGAATGTCATACCGCTTGGCTCAAAAGTTTGGGTTGAAGGTTATGGTGTTGCAGTAGCTGGGGATACAGGCGGAGCAATCAAAGGTAATCGAATTGATGTCCATGTGCCCAATAAATCGGCAGCATACAGCTGGGGTGTACGCACCGTGCAAGTGAAAATTATAAACTAAATGGATTAATATATAGGAATTCATGCTCTTCTCATGCTAAAATCATGGGAGGAGCTTTATTCTTATACTGGAGGAAAAGGTTTGAAAATAAAAGAGATTATTGTTGTTGAAGGCAAGGACGATACAGCAAAAATTCGTCAAGCAATCGATGCGGATACAATTGAAACAAATGGTTCAGCTGTTAATAAAGAAATATTAAATCGTATTAAACATGCAAAGGAAAAACGTGGTGTCATTATTTTCACTGATCCTGATTATCCAGGTCAGCGGATTCGACATATCGTTGATCAGGCGGTCCCTGGCTGTAAACATGCATTTCTTACACAGGATGAGGCTCGCGCAAAAAATCCGCATCATAATAGTCTTGGAATTGAGCATGCTAGCCCTGAGACAATCCGTGAAGCTTTAGGTAAGGTTTATGAACTTACTGATAATCTAGAGGGTGAGATTACGAAAGAAGACTTAGTGAATCAGCGTTTAATCGGTGTAAGAGAAGCAAGTGAACGCCGGCGTATGCTTGGTGAATACCTAAAAATAGGACATACAAATGGAAAACAGCTGCTTAGACGGTTAAACCAATTCCAAATAACAAAACAGGAATTTGAAGCTGCACTCGAAGCAATCGAGCAGGAGGATTAGTCATGTCAAAGAAATATATCGCAACACCTTCCAAAACGAAGGAAATATTAAATAAATATAAGTTCTCTTTTAAAAAGAGTCTGGGGCAAAACTTTTTAGTTGATGTAAACGTTCTAGAAAATATAATAAATCATGCAAATATAGATAAGTCTGCAGGTGCAATAGAAATTGGACCTGGGATCGGCGCGCTGACAGAGCAATTAGCAATTCACGCAGATAAAGTCGTAGCATTCGAAATTGACCAGCGTTTATTACCAATTTTGGAAGATACACTTGGTGCCTATTCGAATGTGGAAGTTATTCATCAAGATATATTAAAGGCGGACGTTACAGAAGTAATAAAGAATCATTTTAAAGATAATCAGGCCATTCATGTGGTTGCAAATTTACCATATTATATTACAACACCAATTTTAATGAAGCTGCTTCATGATCGCCTGCCAGTTGATAGTATTACGGTTATGATTCAAAAAGAGGTAGCTGAACGGATGGCGGCAAGACCAAATAGTAAAAGCTATGGGTCGTTAACAATTGCTATCCAGTACTATACGTATGCAAAAGTAGTAATGACGGTTCCAAAGACTGTTTTCAATCCACAGCCAAATGTTGATTCAAGTATTCTTCAGCTGGAGTTGAGGACAGAGCCAGCTGTACAAGTTGACGATGAGGAGTTCTTCTTTGGGGTAGTGAAGGCTAGCTTTGCTCAAAGAAGAAAAACGTTAAGAAATAATTTAACAAATTACTTTGCAGATAAGTTTGATAAAGCAAAAGTTGACGTTATTTTACAGGGAATTGGTATTGATGGCACCCGTCGGGGTGAATCTCTTGATATTGAGGAATTTGCAAAGCTCGCGAATGCTTTTTATCAGGAAACAAATCAAGAGAATTAATTCAGAGCTGGCATTATGCGGAAAAGGCATGATGTCAGCTCTTTTTTACTGGAGGTCAACAGTTCCGAAGTATCCCTCACTTTCCACAATCGGCTGTTGGGCCCCTTCCGTACTAACACACTTTAGTCCTGAACTCCAGCTGGAATCTCGGGATAGTTGGACTGTTTAGTGCAAATATTAATCGTTATTTTATTGAATGATACAGAGCGGTGTTTTACAAAGTAATTAGTTTGAAAGTTATATGTCGGAACAAAAAATTCAGGTTTTAGTTATTATTAAAATTATGTGGTAAAATGACTGAATATATAGACATGGAGGAGGGGGAGGAAATGGGAGTACCAAAGCATACTGTTTCTGCTGCAGCGATTGTTATAAACGATCATAATGAAATATTATTAATCAGGGGCCCAAGACGGGGGTGGGAAATGCCCGGTGGTCAGGTAGAAGAGGGTGAATCACTCAAAGCTGCTGCAATTAGGGAAGTAAAAGAAGAGTCTGGAATTGATATTAAGCTAACAAAGTTCTGTGGTATTTTTCAAAATGTAACCTCCAGTATTTGTAATGCTTTATTTTTAGCAAAACCACTTGGTGGTGTCCCAACGACGAGTCCTGAAAGCTTAGAGGTCGGATTCTTTCCAATTGAAGATGCGTTGGAGATGGTTACCTGTGGAAACTTTAGACAGCGAATTGAGTATTGCTTAGAACCCTCTTTTCACCCCTTTTTGGTGGAATTCGAGGTGTAAAAAATGTTGACATCGATGAATAAGGAGAAATAGAATGGTGGATTGCGTTTTTTGTCATACAGATTTGGAATCTGATCAGCGTATTGTCTTTGAAAATGAGCATTGTATGTTTCTGCAGTTAGAGCGTGCACAATTATCCGGATCGAGTCTTGAAGGAGCTGGTGTCATTGTTCCGAAAGTCCATCGTGAAACGGTATTCGATTTAACACGAGAGGAATGGAATGCAACATATGATCTACTAAAGGAAGTAAAATCTTATTTGGATAAGAAACATCAGCCTGCTGGTTATAATTTCGGCTGGAATTGTGGTTCGGTTGGCGGTCAGCATATTTTTCATGCACATTTTCACGTTCTGCCAAGGTATGCGGATGAGCCACTGGCAGGGAAAGGGATTCGCTATATGTTTAAGGGTGTACATAATCAGAGGTGATTTGATGCAGTTCGAGAAGATAAATGTGAATCAAAACCGTGAGAAGTTAATAAAGTTTAGAAAGGATTCTTTTCAAGTCAGTTTTGAAAATACGGATGATTTTGGGGATGAATCAGTTTATTTAAATTGGCTGGCTGAGAAAACGATGCTTTTTCCTGAAGGACTTGTTTTTGTAAAGGAGGCTGATAAAGTAATTGGTCAGCTTGAATTAACCATCAGGGAATTTGAGGGAAGAAAAATTGGGTATGTTCATTTGTATTACCTTATACCTGATATGAGAGGAGAGGGCAGAGGCAGCATGCTCCATCAGTATGCAAAGTCTTTTTTTACGAAAAATAAAGTGAATGAGTTTCATCTAAGGGTAGCTCCCGAAAACCATGTTGCAATTAACTTCTATAAAAAGATTGGTATGGAAGAAGTTGGACCTGAATTAGGAGGGAAAGTAATTCGCATGAGGGGGTATTTGTAAAAATTATAAGATAAGAGGAGACAGAGGAAGTTTATAAAAGTGTTTTAGTATTTAGTTTTATTATCTGCCTGAAGATATAAATGCAATACTATCTAGTCATGGAGGGAATATGAATATAATTATTGAGAAAGCGAGAGATGCTCATGCATTGGCTTTATTTTTAACAGAAGTCAATCAGAATAAGCAAACACATATTGGCTATTGTGGCAGGGAATACGAGTGGAACTTAAAAGCCTTGCGAGAAGACTTTCAGACTGCAGATGGTTGGCTTCACTTTTATATTGCAAAAGATTATACAGGGAAAATTGTAGCAGCTCTAGGTGCGGATATAGAGGAAACTACAGCAGAAGTATGGGGACCGTTTAACGAAACGGACACTGTAGAAATTCAAGAAAAATTATGGAAGCAATTTATTAAGGATTATTCAGCTATACAAGATTATTATTTTTTGCTAAATGAAGAAAATCTGCAGCAGCGTCATTTCATGAAGAAAATACGAGCCGAGGAATCCGGAAGGCATCTGCAATTAAATATAAAAAGAGCAGACTTTAAGAACGTCCGTGACCTTCAAAGTGTTTCCTTTACACCAGAGGATGAAGCAGCTTTTACAAAGTTGCATACAGAAACCTTTCCGAATACGTATTATAATGCAAAGACCATAATAAGCAGGCTTAGCAACGGAAATATTTTAAAGCTTTTAAAGGATGATGCTGAGAATCTGCAAGGCTATGCTTATTTTGAACTTGATTACGAACTTGAGGAAGCTTCCTTGGAGTATTTAAGCATTTCTCCTCGTTATCGTGGGCAAGGTATAGGTACAGTGCTTTTAAGAGAGGTTCTAACAGAGATTTTCTCACATCCTGTGTTTACCGAAGTTCAATTAACAGTAGAAGCTGCAAATACAGCGGCGAATCATCTGTATTTTCAAGCTGGATTTAAGACGGGAGATACATTGATCAGCTATCGATGGAAACAGGGCATTCACAACTTAATTTAAACCTTCATAGTTTATACAAGTGATGCTTAAGCTATGGGGTGTGGCTATGGTTGTAAAAGTTGGGGACATCGTGACACGTAAATCGTACCAACATGATTTAATATTTCGTGTGCATCATATCAATAAAGGCAATGTTCAGCTCTATGGGATAGAAATGCGTTTACAGGCAGATGCACCGATGGATGATTTAGAGAAGATTACCGAACCGGATCTTGAAATAAGACAACAGAAGACGAAGGACAAAGAAGAATTTTCATTTCGCTTATTTCATCAGGATTACCAGTTGATGCGTGAAAAAAAGACATATCAGGTTACCAAAGGCTATAGACATAATACAACTCAATTTCAGCTGCCAGCAAAGGTGCTTCATATTGATGGTGATCCGATTTATCTGAGAAAATGTATTATGCTCTATCAGCGTGTCGGTCTGCATGTGCACGGCATTCATTTGCTGGAGAAAGATATGCCACAGGAAATAGGAGATTTAATTGAGAGAATACAGCCTGATATTATAGTTATTACTGGGCATGATGCTTATTCAAAAAACAAAGGAGAGAAAAAGGATTTGCGAGCTTATCGCAATTCAAAGTATTTCGTTGAGGCTGTTCGCGAAGCTCGAAGAATGAATCCTCATTTAGATCAGCTTGTCATTTTCGCAGGAGCGTGTCAATCCCATTTTGAATCATTAATCCGTGCTGGTGCAAATTTCGCCAGCTCACCGCTGCGTATTAATATCCATGCATTAGATCCTGTATATATAGCGGCTAGAATTGCCTATACGCCTTTTATGGAAAGTGTAAACGTGTGGGAAGCTCTCCGTAATACGCTAACAGGTGAAAAGGGTATGGGAGGTATAGAGACACGTGGTTTACTAAGAACGGGAATGCCGTATATTGAAGAAAAGGAAGAAGACGAAGAGCCAGATAATGAAGAAGATATTGTAGCCTTTTAGCACTTGATTTTGGCAAAGAGAATAAGAAATAACAGTTTAACATATAATAAACAGGCATTCGTCGAATGTCTGTTTTTGCTATAAAGAAAAGAAAGAATTATTTTTAATTTCCTAAATGGTACATAAAAAGTTAACAATTGCTAATAATACTAGAAATAGATAAATATTAACTATTGACAGGTAATTTGTATTACTGATATAATGATTAGTTTTATTTGACTGTTGAACAAGCTTGTGATATAATTATCATTAGTGAGGTGGAGTCTATTGGCTAAAACATTGAACGAAATTAAGCAAGGTCTTGACTGCCGTATTGGAAAGCGCTTGAAGTTAAAAGCGAATGGCGGCAGAAGAAAAACAATTGTAAGATCCGGGGTACTGGCGGAAACCTATCCTTCGGTGTTCATAGTTGAATTAGATCAAGACGAGAATGCATTCGAACGTGTTTCATACAGCTATGCAGACGTTCTTACAGAGACCGTAGAATTAAAATTTTTAGAAGATAGAAGTAAAGTAATATTAGTGGAGCAGTAGACCTTGTCTAGTGCTTCTATTTTTTTATCTTTTTTTACCATCATTGCTGTAATTTACTTCGTGTTACTTTCTCTTTTATGGCTAAACTAAGTGTGTCGTAAGCATCATAACAAAAAGGAGCTGTTTTTTCATGGGAAGACGAAAAGGTATGATGTCAGACCAGCTGAAGGAAGAAATTGCTAAGGAGTTAGGATTTTACGACACTGTGAAGCGTGAGGGCTGGGGTGGAATTAAATCCAGAGATGCTGGTAACATGGTAAAACGAGCAATTGAAATGGCGGAAGAAAGTATTGGAAAAGGCAAATCCTAAGGGGTTTGCTTTTTTCCTTTAGTACAGTGATTCAAACTCGCCCATTCAGCATTTATAACAGTCGCGCCTCTATTTGGATTATGATACAATTTGTATAACTTTTGATGTATTAGGCAGGTGAGAGGTTTGACAATCATAGAAAAAGCACCGGCAAAAATCAATTTATCGCTTGATGTATTGCGAAAAAGAAAAAATGATGAATATCACGATGTGGAAATGATTATGACCACAATTGATTTAGCAGACCGATTAGAGTTCATCTCTCTAGAAGAAGATAAGATTGAGATTTCACTTGAAAGCCGATATGTGCCGAATGATGAACGGAATTTAGCGTATAAGGCAGCTAAAGTGTTTAAAAATAGATTTAATATAAAAAAAGGTGTTCATATTAAAATTGATAAAAATATCCCTGTGTCTGCTGGACTGGGCGGAGGAAGTACGGATGCGGCAGCAGTGATTCGCGGACTAAATCGTCTGTGGGAGCTTGATATGCAGCTGCAGGAATTAGGAAATGTTGCAGCACAGTGTGGATCAGATACTTCGTTTAGTCTTTATGGCAATACTGCAATGGCAAAGGGTTATGGTGAAATAATAGAGAGATTGCCACCTCCGCCTCCATGTTGGGTTGTGCTTGCTAAACCAGATATTGGTGTCTCAACTCGAACGATATTTGAGCGGGTAAATGTAGAGGAATTAAGTCACCCTAATAATAAGGCGCTTATTGAAGCACTAAATAATCAGGATTTCCAAGGCATTTGTCATTACATCGGTAATTCATTAGAACCGATTACTTGTAAACTGCATCCTGAGGTCATCCAGATTAAAGAAACGATGAAGCAGCTTGGTTCTCCTGGGGTTCTCATGAGTGGCACAGGGCCGACTGTATATAGTCTAGTTCAGCAGCATCAGAAAGCAAAGCAGATATATAACGGAATGCGTGGCTTTTGTAATGAAGTGTATTTAGTTCGACTATTAGGTTGATATTGCCAGAACACGTATGAAAGTGATATATTAAGATAAAAATATACGGTTTTTGAGGTGTAAAAATGAAAAGAAGTAACCGACTAGTCGTGTTAACAAACTTTTTTCTGGAAAATCCACGTAAACATATCCAATTATCATACTTTGTAAGTCTATGTAGTACAACGAAATCCTCCATCAGTGAAGATCTGGATATCATTCATGCAGTGTTTGAAAGTCAGGGACTTGGTCTTTTACACCGAACTACTGGTGCGGGTGGAGGCGTTTCTTATATTCCAGAAAATGCGGAGGAACATAGTGATCAGTTTATTCGTGCGCTATGTGATAAGTTAGCTGATCCAGAGCGGATATTGCCTGGTGGCTATTTATATATGAGTGATTTACTGGGTGATCCAAAAACAGTTCGTGAAATTGGCCGGGTCTTTGCTTCTAAATTTGCGAAACTTGATATCGATGCAGTTGTAACAGTTGCTACTAAAGGGATTCCTCTAGCATATGCAGTAGCCTCTTTCTTGGGAGTTCCGGTCATAATTGCAAGAAGAGATCCAAAAGTGACGGAAGGATCATCTGTGAGTATTAATTATGTGTCCGGCTCTTCGCGAAAAATCCAGACGATGGTGCTTCCAAAACGGAGTCTAAAAGAAGGTACAAATGTATGTATTATAGATGACTTTATGAAAGCAGGCGGAACAATCACAGGGATTACCAATTTACTAGCAGAGTTTAATGCTGAGGTAAAGGCAATTGGAGTATTTGCCGAAGCAGATGATGACGATGAAGAAAGAAAAGTAGAGAGCTACACTTCGTTAGTCAAAATTTCAAGTGTGGATTTGAATAGAAAAATCATTGAAATTGTACCAGGGAATTTAAATTAATAGTGAAGCTAATATCCACAGCAGTTTTTGCTTCGCGCACATTCTACGTTGGCAAAGTTCCTCATTTTTTAGTGACTTTCTGCTTCGAACTGTGAAATAAATAAAGAAGTGTCCCCTTTTTTTAGGCAATTGATGTTTAAAGAGAGGGGATTTTCTCGTTTATACCAAAGCTATAACAAATGAAAAGTGATCGTTTTCAATCATGGTAATTTTTATTTTGAAAATATTAAAATTTTTTTAAATAAAAAGCAGGGATTTTAAATCTCTTGTTGAATTACTAATACATAGAGTTTAAATCATATGAGTTTAATTCGAAAAAGGTGGTGAAGCATCGTGGAAGTCACTGACGTAAGATTGCGCCGCGTAAATACAGAGGGCAGAATGCGAGCAATTGCATCTATTACTTTGGATGAAGAATTTGTCGTTCATGATATTCGTGTTATTGATGGAAATAATGGATTGTTTGTAGCAATGCCATCCAAGCGAACTCCAGACGGCGAATTTAGAGATATTGCACATCCAATTAATTCAGGTACTCGGAATAAAATTCAAGATGCAGTGCTGGAAGCGTATCGTTTATCGGGAGAAAGTGAAGTAGAATTTGAAGAAGCAGGAGCTTCCTAATATTGTTATTTTCAAGCAAGAGGGGACTAATCTAAAATAGGTTAGCCTCCTTTTTTATCTTATCTTGTTTTTTACTTAAAGGTATTTGTCTGTCCGTGCTGCTAATTTTTTTAAGTATAACGGTGAAGCCGTTTTGATAAAGTGTATTAGGGCGTGAGCTGGGTTAACTATCTAATGTGAACAGGTGTGAACCAATCAATATTCAAACTGCTGATTACGAAGAGAAAACGCATGGACTGCAAATAATCTCGCCAATCTTGAAATCCATGGGCTTTTGCGTTATATTTTATAATGGATAAATAGAAGTGATGGAGGTTTCTTTATGACGAAACGTTATGCTGTAATACTTGCTGCAGGACAAGGAACAAGAATGAAATCAAAGCTTTATAAGGTGCTGCACCCTGTTGTTGGCAAACCAATGGTACAGCATGTCATTAACAACTTAAATGCAGTAAATCTGGATAAATTAATTACAATTGTCGGATTCGGTGCTGAAAAGGTAAAAGAGGAAATTGGCGATAAGAGTCAATTTGTCATCCAGGAAAAACAATTAGGTACTGGACACGCAGTTTTGCAAGCGGAGGAGCTTCTGAAGGATGCGGAAGGGACGACAATTGTAGCTTGTGGAGATACACCATTGATTACTGGAGAAACCTTCGTAAAATTATTCGAACACCACGAACAATCTAGAGCAAGCGCAACGATTCTAACAGCAAACACTCCTGACCCTGCAGGCTATGGGAGGGTTATTCGCAATGCGAAAAATGAAGTGGAGCGAATCGTTGAGCATAAGGATGCGACAGATGAGGAAAGGTTAGTAAATGAAATAAATACTGGTACATATTGCTTCAATAACCATGAACTTTTCACAGCGCTTCAAAATATAACAAATGATAATGCACAAGGTGAATATTACCTGCCAGATGTTATTGAAGTATTGCGCAATGAATCGAAAAAAATCAGTGCCTTTGTTGCAGCTGACTTTGAAGAAACATTGGGAATTAATGACCGAGTCGCATTAGCACAAGCTGAGAGGATTATGAAAAAACGCCTTAATGAGCAGCATATGCGCAATGGTGTAGCAATTATTGACCCAGATCAAACATATATTGGACCAGATGTGATTATTGAACAGGATGTGACGATTTACCCTGGAACAATAATTAAAGGAAAAACAACGATTAAGACAGATGCCATTATTGGTCCAAACAGTGAACTTGCTGATTGCCATATTGGAGAGGGAACTGCAGTAAAACAAAGTGTTATTCACAACAGTACAGTAGGATCACATGTGAATATTGGGCCATTTGCACATATTCGCCCAGAATCAGTAATTGGAGATCATGCGAAGTTAGGCAACTTTGTAGAAGTGAAGAAGACAACACTTGGAGATAATAGTAAAGTTTCCCATTTAAGCTATATTGGTGATGCCGAAGTAGGAAGTAATGTTAATGTAGGTTGTGGTACAATAACAGTTAACTATGATGGCAAAAAGAAGCATTTAACCACAATAGAAGATAATGCATTTATTGGCTGCAATTCTAATTTAATTGCTCCAGTAACAATCGGAAAGGGTTCTTATGTTGCAGCAGGATCCACCATTAATAAGGATGTGCCAGATAATGCACTATCTATTGCAAGAGCTAGACAATCGAATAAAGAAGACTATGTAGAACGGATTTTTAATCGAAAAAAAGACTAACGGAGGGTTATTTCATGGCATCTAATTATGCAGATGGATCGTTAAAAGTATTCACACTAAATTCAAATCCCGCACTTGCGGAGGATATTGCAAAGCACATTGGGATTGAGCTGGGAAAATGCACAGTATCGAGATTTAGTGATGGAGAGGTACAAATTAATATTGAGGAGAGTATTCGCGGCAGTGATGTTTATGTTGTTCAATCAACATGTGCACCAGTTAATGATCATGTCATGGAATTATTGATAATGATTGATGCACTAAAACGAGCTTCTGCTAAATCCATAAATATTGTGATGCCATATTATGGTTATGCAAGACAAGACAGAAAAGCTCGCTCACGTGAACCGATTGCTGCGAAGCTTATTGCTGATTTATTAGAAACAGCTGGTGCAACACGGGTTATCACACTTGATTTACATGCACCACAGATCCAGGGCTTCTTTAATATTCCGATTGACCATCTGCAAGGTGTGCCAATTCTATCTGATTACTTTGAGAAGAAAGACCTGCAAGACATTATTGTCGTATCTCCGGATCATGGCGGTGTAACAAGAGCTAGAAAATTAGCTGATCGCTTAAAAACACCAATCGGTATTATCGATAAGCGGAGACCGCGCCCGAACGTCGCAGAGATTATGAATATCATTGGTAATGTTGAAGGAAAAACAGCGATTTTAATTGATGATATTATTGATACAGGCGGTACAATTACTCTGGCAGCAGACGCATTAATTGAAAATGGCGCTACAGAAGTGTATGCTTGTTGTACACACCCTGTTTTATCCGGCCCAGCAATTGAGCGAATTAACAATTCACAAATTAAAGAATTGGTTATTACGAATTCAATACCGCTTCCAGAAGAGAAAAAGATTGATAAAATTACAGCTTTATCTGTTGCCCCACTAATAGGAGAAGCAATTATTCGTGTCCATGAACTGCAATCCGTAAGTATTTTATTTGATTAAGGTTTCAACTTTTTTTAAAAGGGTAAACTGTTCTATTATCAGATTTCCATGCAAGAGCTTTATAGTAACTACCTGTTTTACTTGATTATTTTCTTGTGTTTTTGTTTCAATTCCTTGTAAGAAATTAAGAAATAATGATGAAAGTTAACGTTAGATCTAGCGAGACAATCAAAATTAAGATTAATTTGGAGGATGATGAACATGGCAGTAAAATTAACAGCAGCAAAGAGAGATGATCTTACAAGTTCAAAAATTAAGGAACTTAGAGACAGTGGACAAGTTCCAGCAATTGTTTATGGTAAAGATAAAGAAACGAAAAGCGTGGCGGTAGAGAGCATCGCATTACTAAAGACAGTTCGCGATGAAGGAAGAAACGCAATTATTACCCTTGATATTGAAGGAGATTCTTCTGTTGATGTAATGCTTCAGGATTATCAAATGGATCCAATTAAGGATTCTTTAGTTCACGTTGACTTCTACATTGTAGATATGTCTGAAGAGAGAGAAGTTTCTATTCCAGTGCACATTGAAGGAGATGCTGTGGGAGTCAGAGATGGCGGTATCGTACAGCAGCCGCTTTACGAAGTGCTTATAACTGTAAAACCAGCTGATATTCCAGATCAAATTACAGTTAATGTTACAGAACTTGCAATTGGTGATGTTATTTCCATCGCCGACTTGCCTAAATCAGACAAATATGAATTTGTAGATGAAGCAGATACTGTTATTGTATCCGTGGTGCCACCAGCTGCAGAAGAGCCAGAGACTTCAGTGGACGAAACGGCTGAGCCTGAGCTAGTTGGCAAGAAGGATGAAGCAGACGCTCAGTAATTTTATTTCAAGAATGAATAAATAAGATAAACAAAACCCTCCTCATACGCAGAACAATGTACTTTGCTCAGAGGAGGGCTTGTTTAATCTCATCGAATTCCTCAATAAAAGGTTTTCTTAAAAAATATGATGTAAGGAAGAAATATCATGAAATGTATTATAGGATTAGGCAATCCTGGAAAGAAGTATGCAAAAACACGACATAATATTGGTTTTATGGTCGTGAATGACTTGCTTGATCGCCATCAATGGAAGTTAAATAAAAATAAATTCAATGGTGACTATGCAATGGAACTTTTTGAAGGCGAAAAAGTGATTCTGCTTCAGCCACAGACCTTTATGAATTTATCTGGTCAGTCTGTGCGCCCTTTGCTGGACTATTATAATATTGAATTAGAAGACATTCTTGTAATATATGATGATCTTGATTTGCCTGCTGGAAAAGTCCGCTTGCGTGCAAAAGGTGGACATGGAGGCCATAATGGCATGCGTTCCTTAATTGACCATCTAGGCACAAAGGAATTCAATCGGATTCGCTTTGGTGTAGGCAGACCTACAAATCCAGTGCCAGTAGTAGATTATGTTTTAGGGGATTTTGCAAAAGGAGAGCAGCAAACAATAAATGACAGCATTGAAAAGGCTGCAGATGCATGTGAAGAATGGCTGAAAGGGATGCCATTTTTAGAAGTAATGAATCAATATAATAACTAATATCTGAAGACTGCTGTATAAAGAAAGCTGAATCGGACAAACTTAGTATGATACGTATTAAGTTGATTCGAGGAGGTAATATTTGTGACACTTGTCTATCAATGCAGGCATTGCAGTCAGTTGATTGGCAGACTCGAAGGAGAAATGGTCAAGCCTTCTCTTTTGGGGATTGATCAATTAACAAAAAGAGAAAAAAGAGAAATGATGGAGTATAACTCAAATGGTGAGTGGACAATTTTTGCGATTTGTGATTGCTGTGAAGAGACATTCATGCATCATCCGCATTATCATGAACTCGATTATTTCATACAATAAAATAATCATTTTTAAGAATGTTCGAAAGGCCTGTAAAACGATAACGTGAACTGCTATTTTATTTCAGGCTCCTTATGAACACGCAGCTTTAGCTTTGGTGAAAAACCAAAGCATTTTTGCGCTTAATTTTGGAAATAGGTAAGAGGGGTATAACATGAACGGAATAAATGCGTTTTTACAATCAAAGGAGGATATCCAATCCATTATTAGCGGGATATCTAACGGAATGAAGGAACAGCTTGTCGCAGGGCTTTCAGGTTCTGCTAGAAGCATGCTTGTTTCTGTTATTAATGAATCAACGAATCGGCCTGTACTTTTAGTTACCCATCAGCTGATTCAAGCACAGCAGTTATATGATGATTTATCGGAGATGGCTGATGAGGATCAGGTGCATCTGTATCCAGTGAACGAATTGATTGCATCAGAGATAGCAACCTCGAGTCCGGAACTGAGAAGCCAGCGAATCGAGGCTTTATCGGCATGGTCTGAGAATAAGTCGGGAATATTGATTGCCCCAATTGCAGCATTAAAGCGTATGCTGCCTCAGCCGCATTATTGGGCTAAATATCAGCTTAAATTTACTGAGGGAGAAGAGATTGATTTAGAAAGCTATCTTTCTTCTTTAGTAGAGATGGGGTATGAGCATGCATCAATGGTAACGAGACCAGGAGAGTTTAGTCGGCGTGGCGGAATTATTGATATTTACCCATTAACAGAGAAACACCCTGTCCGGATTGAATTATTCGATGTGGAAATTGATTCCATTCGTTATTTTGATGCAGATACGCAGCGCTCATTGGAGCGGGTCAATCAAATTATAATTGGTCCCGGTACAGAACTGCTGCTAACACAGGAAGATATCCTATCCGCATCTGAGCGAATAGAGAAAGCTTTGGCAGAAAGTTTAAAGAATAAAACATCGAAAGAGGCGAAAGAAGAGCTTCTTGAAACGATAGAATATGATATTAGTCGTCTGAAGGGCATGGAAAGATTTCAGGAGATGTATAAATACATTGGATTTTTATATGAAAACCCTGCAAGTTTACTAGATTATCTTTCGGATGATGGATTGATTGTTCTTGAGGAAATGGGCCGGATTCAGGAGACGGCAGCAAACTTAGATACAGAGGAAGCTGAATGGTACAGTAACCTGCTGGAAGCGAATAAAATGGTTAAAGGAAGCCGCTTTTCTTTTGATTGGCATACCATTTTAGAGAAAATGAACCAACAGCGGATTTATATGTCTGTATTTTTACGTCATATACCGAATACACAGCCAGAAAATATTATTAACCTTTCTTCTCGAGCAATGCAAGAGTTTCATGGCCAGATGCATCTGTTTAAGAATGAATTACAGCGCTGGGAAAAGGGTGGATTTTCTGTTTTAATTCTTGCAGAAAACGAAAAAAGAGCGGAAAAGGTTTATTCTATTTTATCTGATTATCAGATTGAATCTGCTGTTGCGAAGCAGCTGGAACTTCCAGTTACGAAGCCGACGATTACTATTGGCAATTTAACAAATGGAATCGAATTGCCAATGCATAAACTAGTCATTATTACAGAAAGTGAACTATTTAAAAAGCAGACAAAACGAAAACGAAAACCACAGAAAATCTCAAATGCGGAGCGGATAAAGAGTTACCAAGAATTAAATATTGGTGACTATGTAGTACATGCAAACCATGGTGTTGGAAGATATTTAGGTATCGAAACACTTGAGATGAACGGGATGCATAATGATTATATGCTGATCAGATATTCTGGCGATGATAAGTTATTTGTGCCAATTGATCAGATAGATCTTGTGCAAAAGTTTGTTGGGTCAGAAAGTAAGGAGCCGAAGCTTTATAAGTTAGGTGGCTCAGAATGGGCAAAAGTAAAGCGCCGTGTACAATCTTCAGTGGAAGATATTGCGGACGACTTAATTAAATTATATGCAGAACGTGAGGCTCGAAAAGGCTATGCATTTTCACCTGACTCTGAGATGCAGCGCGAATTTGAGGCATCATTTCCATATCAGGAGACGGACGATCAACTTCGCTGTATTTCGGAAATTAAATCAGATATGGAGAGAGAGCGGCCGATGGACCGTTTGCTATGCGGGGATGTAGGTTATGGAAAAACAGAAGTAGCAATTCGAGCTGCCTTTAAAGCAATTGCAGATGGTAAACAAGTTGCTTTTCTAGTGCCAACAACCATATTAGCTCAACAGCATTACGAGACAATCCGCGAACGTTTCCAAGATCATGCGATCAATATAGGCTTATTAAGCAGATTCCGTACACGCAAACAGCAAACGGATACGATTAATGGTCTCAGAAAGGGAACCATTGATATTGTGATTGGCACACATCGTGTATTATCAAAAGATGTGCGCTATCATGACTTAGGCTTGCTTATTGTTGATGAAGAGCAGCGTTTTGGAGTAAAACATAAAGAAAAAGTTAAGCAATTAAAAACGAATGTAGATGTGCTCACACTAACAGCAACACCTATCCCAAGAACATTGCATATGTCGATGCTTGGTGTACGAGACCTTTCTGTTCTTGAAACACCGCCGGAAAATCGCTTCCCAATCCAAACATATGTGATGGAATATAATCCGATTCTTGTACGTGAAGCAATTGAAAGAGAGATGGCAAGGGGAGGTCAGGTATTTTTCCTATATAATCGGGTAGATAATATTGATAAAATTGCTCGAGACCTCGGGATGCTTGTGGATGGTGCCCGAATTGCAGTTGCACATGGACAAATGAATGAATCGGAGCTGGAAAATGTCATTCTTGGCTTTTTAGAAGGAGAGTTTGATGTTTTAGTCAGCACAACGATTATTGAAACAGGCGTTGATATTCCCAATGTGAATACATTAATTGTAAATGATGCTGACCGTATGGGACTCAGCCAGCTGTACCAGCTTCGCGGTCGTGTCGGTCGTTCTAATCGTGTAGCATATGCCTACTTTACTTATAAACAAGAGAAGATCCTTAGTGAAGTTGCAGAAAAGAGATTACAAGCCATTAAGGAGTTTACTGAACTTGGTTCAGGATTTAAAATTGCAATGCGTGATTTATCCATTCGTGGTGCAGGTAATTTACTGGGGTCACAGCAGCATGGCTTTATCGATTCCGTTGGTTATGACCTCTATTCGAAAATGTTAAAAGATGCGATTGATGCGCGAAAGGATGGCAAGGAACTGGAGGATATTACGCCATTTGAACCAGAGATATCCTTGAAGATTGATGCGTATATCCCTGAGGATTATATTGCTGATGAGAAACAGAAAATTGATGTCTACAAGATGTTCCAGACGATTGAATCGGATACAGATATTACTGAACTGCAGGATGAGCTGATTGACCGTTTTGGTGATTATCCTGAGGAAGTAGAGAACTTATTTATTGTTTCTAAATTGAGGCTGCAGGGACGTAGAGAGAGAGTAGAATCGATTACAGAAAAGCCGAAGAAACTTGAACTTTTAATTGAAGATAACCGCAGCAAGGGAATAGATGGTTCGAAATTATTCGAAGAGGCGAATGCATTTGGCCGCAATATCCAGCTCGGAACGGAAAATACGAAACTGAAAATAGTTATCACATGGAATAATGAAACGAAGCATCAGCGCTTTGATATGGCAGAATCATTTATGAAAAAATTAGCAAATGTGGATCGCAGTGCATAATCTTTGAACAGGAATGTATATTTCTCCCAAGTTGCCTCATACTAAAACTAACACTGGTGATAATTACCTGAAACATATAGTGAATAAAAGTGTGTTTAGACACGCTCTAAATTGTAATTTTCATTGGAAAGTGAGGCAATAGGAATGAAAGCAACAGGGATTGTACGAAGAATTGATGATTTAGGAAGAGTAGTTATTCCTAAAGAAATTAGAAGAACATTGCGGATTCGAGAAGGGGATCCCCTTGAAATTTTTGTTGACCGGGATGGCGAGGTTATTTTGAAAAAGTATTCACCAATTAGTGAACTCGGCCATTTTGCACAAGAATATGCAGAGTCTTTATTTGATTCATTAAAAACACCAGTGCTTATTTGTGATCGTGATGACATTATTGCGGTTGCAGGTGAGTCAAAAAAGGATTACTTAAATAAAATGATAGGCGCTGACGTGACGAAAGCAATTGAGAATCGTTCACAGCTGTTAAAAACAGAAAAGGAAACGATTGAGATTCTGCAAGGGAAAGAAACAGCACTCGACTCGTACTGCCTCCAACCAATTATCGCTAATGGAGATCCAATCGGCTGTGTACTGCTTTTCTCACAAGAAGGACATAAGTTTACTGAAGTCGAACAAAAGGTGAGTGAAACTGCAGCGGTATTTTTAGGCAAACAAATGGAATAGTTATTTTAAATGATAAAAGAAAAGACAAAAGCCAGCATTGGCTTTTGTCTTTTTGCAGTGTGCCAGGTACGGAATTATCTAGGTGGTGAATTGCTGTGGGGTTCACATTGCCAGCGACTAGAGAAGTGAAGTGCTAAGTACTTATCTCGAAGGTAAGGGCTGAAGGAATGCTGACTCTGCAGCAAGATTGCTCAGGTTGTCCGTGGCTAACAGGAGGATTCTGTCTTTGTATGTATGGTATAATATATAAAAATTATCAGTGTGTAAAAGGTTGTTGGTGACGTTGGGAAATGAATCAAGGAGCTTAGTAAAGGGTGCTTTTCTATTAACATTGGCTGGTTTAATCAGCAAGGTGCTGAGTGCGGGTTACCGGGTTCCATTACAGAATTTAACTGGTGATATTGGCTTTTATATTTATCAGCAGGTTTATCCGCTGCTTGGGATGGCACTTGTACTTGCTTTATATGGATTTCCATCTGCAATATCAAAATTAACGGCAGAGTCGAAGGCTGCTGGGAAAAACCTCACTTTAAAAAGCTTTTACATGCCAGTCTTTATTATTTTATTTTTAATCATGGGTGTACTTGCTAGCTTGTTATTTATGAATGCAGAAATGCTAGCGGCTTGGGTTGGGGATGCAGGACTTATAAGGTCATATCAATTGGCTGCTCTTAGTCTGCTTATTATTCCCTTCACAGCAATCTTGCGTGGAGTCTTTCAGGGGAAATACCTGATGAAACCAACGGCATATTCACAAATTGGGGAACAGCTTGTACGTGTCGTATTCATTATACTTGTTGCCATCAGCGTGAGTGCCTCCGGTGGCAGCCTTTATCACATTGGTGAAGGGGCGGCCGTTGCGAGTTTAATTGGAGGTCTCGCAGCTTTAGTAATATTGCTTTTATTTATTCGGAAAAATAAACTGCCGCATGCAATAGAACAATTTATTCCCTGGAAATATTACCTGCGGACAATAGTGCTGCTTGGTTTAGTTGCTTCACTTAATCATATGGTTTTATTATTGCTTCAATTTGCTGATGCCTTTACTTTAATTCCAGCATTAATGGAATATGGATTGGCAAAAACAGAAGCAATGGAAGCAAAAGGTGTGCTGGACCGCGGTCAGCCGCTCATTCAGCTTGGTACAGTTTTAGGCTCCTCTTTTGCACTTGCAATGATTCCTTCTATCTCAGCAAAAAGATTAAGGGAAGATGAGGTGCAATTCTATCAAAATATCCGCAGCAGCTTGGCAATCGGCTTATATTTAGCTGTTGGTGCTACAGCAGGATTGATTGCTATTATGCCTGAAGCAAATTTATTACTCTTTCAAGATGATAAAGGTACACTGGATTTGCAGATACTTGTACTTGCAATTTTACTGAGTTCTGTTGCAATAACAGCATCAACTATCCTGCAGGGGATGGGTTTTATTAAGCGAACTGCGCTGTTCATCCTGATCACTCTGTTATTGAAGTGGATTGGCAATCTGCTGCTCGTGCCGCTGTTTGGAATAACCGGTGGAGCTTTAGCAACGGTGTTAAGCTTATTTGGCTTATTTTTATTAGTTATGCTTGAACTAAAACGAAAACTGCCAAACTTAAAGGTAATGAGACAAGTTAATTGGCTCACACTTCTATTCGCTGTTTGTGGTATGTTAGCTTTTATTTATTTAATTGACTTATTTATCCCAGATAGTCTATCACGGACGGGTGCGTTCGTTTATGTATTGTTTACTGCAGGCACAGGTGCTTGTATTTATTTAATCATTCTATTCCGCGGACGGGCCTTCACCGCGAAGGAAATAAGCATGCTGCCGTTTTCAGAGCTGTGGATGCGTATATATAAGGAGAGAAAGTGATATGAGTAAGATTGAAATACTTGGGCTTGGTGCAGGAGATATAAATCAGCTTCCGCTTGGCATTTACCGTAAATTGATTGATGCGAAAAAAGTTATTTATACACGCACATTAGATCATCCAGTAATTGAAACCTTGCAAAAAGAAGGAGTAGTCTTCTCTTCGTTTGATGCAATGTATGAAGCAGAGGATGGGTTTTCAGCAGTTTATCATAATATTGCGCAATTTTTACTGGAAAAGGCGGGACAGGAGGAGATTATTTATACTGTTCCTGGACACCCGATGCTAGCAGAGAAAACAGTTCAGCTGCTGATAGAACAGGATGAAATAACAATAGAAATTATCGGAGGGCAAAGTTATTTAGATGCCTTGTTTGCTTCGTTAAAAATTGACCCGATTGATGGTTTCCAATTTGTTGATGGAACGAGCTTTGAACGTCGGCAATTAAATTACGAACAACATTTGGTATTTTGCCAGGTTTATGACCGTTTCATTGCTTCTGAGGTAAAGCTGACATTGCTTGAGGATTTACCTCCAGAATATGAGGTAGTTCTTATTGAAGCTGCAGGGACAGAAGATGAGAGGCTTACCCGGCTGCCGCTTGAAGAGTTGGATCATTCTGTAGAGGTTAATAATTTAACGAGTCTGTATGTACCGCCAGTCTCGCATAGCCAGTTAAATCATACATTCTCACGGATTGTTGAAGTTATGCGAACACTTCGGGGTCCAGGCGGCTGTCCCTGGGATCAGGCACAAACGCATGAATCTCTTAGAGAGCATACGATTGAAGAGGTTTATGAATTAATTGATGCAATTGATAATGAAGATGATGATAACATTATCGAGGAACTCGGCGACTTATTAATGCATATTGTTCTTCATAGTCAAATTGGTGAAGATGCAGGCTACTTCACAATTGATGATGTAATCCATTCCATAACAAATAAAATGATTCATCGTCATCCCCATGTTTTTGGAAACGCAGATGTTGATTCCATTGAGGAAGTGGTGACAAATTGGGATACATTGAAACAAGAGGAAAAAGGCAAAGCAAGAGATTCTGTTTTAGATGGCATTCCGAAGCATTTACCTGCACTTGCAAAAGCCTATAAATTGCAGCGCAAAGCTGCTAAAGTTGGATTTGATTGGACAGAGGTGGCAGATATCTGGCAAAAGCTTGAAGAAGAGATTGCAGAGGTTAAAGAAGCAATTACAAGTAGAGACATTGCAGATATTGAAGATGAATTTGGGGATGTCTTATTTGTAGTTGCAAACCTGATAAGATTTTATAAAATAAATCCAGAAGTGGCTTTAAATGGAGCCAACAATAAATTTACTTCAAGATTCACCTTCATTGAGGAAACATTAAAGAAGTCGGGGAAAAGATTTGAGGAAAGCACACTAGAAGAAATGGATTATTATTGGAATCAGGCAAAGGAAAGAGAGGGAGAAGCATGAGGTTAGATAAGTTTTTAAAAGTGTCTCGGCTAATTAAGCGCCGGACCTTAGCTAAGGAAGTAGCAGATCAAGGGAGAATTATGATTAACGGCAATTCTGCAAAGGCATCGGCAACAGTCAATCCAGGGGATACGATGACAATTCAATTTGGACAAAAGCGGGTTACAGTTAAAGTAAATGATACACGTGAAACAGTGAAAAAAGATGAAGCAGAAACGCTATATACCGTATTGAAAGAAGAAAAAATCTGATAACACAGACACGAAATAAGTTCTATACTTGTCCCTCCTCTCATAAAATTAGATTGAGAAGGAGGGTTTTTCTATGAATGAATATAGTAATTTTCCAAGCAGTAATCGTGTAGAAATGGATCACCAGGTAAAATTAAATAACCGTAAAAGTCTTGAAATAAGCGGTGTAAAAGAAGTTGACAGCTTTGACAATGAAGAATTTCTTCTTGAAACAGTGCAGGGATATATGATTATTCGCGGTCAGAATCTGCAATTAAAAAACCTTGATGTCGGATCTGGTAATGTGACAATTAAAGGCAGGATATATGAGCTTTCCTATATTGATGAAACACAAGGGGAGAAAGCTAAAGGGTTCTTTAGTAAGTTATTCAGATGACGCTTTCCGTCCAATTTATAACAATAGCTGTGATGACGTTGAGCGGAATTTATCTGGGTATGGTGCATGACATGTTCCGTCGTTTTGCGATTCATTGGAAAAGGAGAAAATTGGTAAGTTACGTGCTGGAAATCAGTTTTTGGATGCTGCAGGCATGTATTATTTTCTATGTATTATTTCAGACAAATGGTGGAGAGTTACGAGTCTATATTTTTCTAGCAGGTTTACTCGGTTACTCAGCCTACCAGGCTTTATTAAAGACCATTTACATGCGTGTGCTGGAAAGGGCGATCTATATTGGTTGGCAGATTTTTCAGTTTTTTGAAAGATTGTTCTTCCTTTTCCTATTCACTCCTGTGAAATGGCTTTTCCTTTTATGTGCGACAATCGTGCTATTTCTGCTGCAAACCACTTTTAAAATAATCTTCTTTTTATTAAAGATCATCTTTTTCCCTTTAATTTTACTGGGAAGATGGTTCTATCCATTGCTGCCAAAAAATATTATTAAATTTTTACACAAATTTGTGGGAGTTTATAGTACAATAAAGCATATATCTCAAAAATGGTTGAAGTATATGACGTTTAAAAGGAGGTAACGTAATTGTCCGCAAAGAAAAAGACTGTAACGAGATTGGATTCGAATTATGTACAGCAGTATGATGCCTACATAGTAAGACAGAAAAGAAAAAAACAGCGCCTAATTCGTCGTCTTGTATTGTTTGCGATTGTGACAGCGTTGGTGATCGGTGGTATGGCTGCATATCATATGAATCAGCGAATATTACATGCCGAGAAAACGGAACAATACGAACAACTGGAGCAAGAGCTAGCTGATTTGAAGAAGGAAGAATCCAGACTTCAGGAAGAAATTGAGTTATTGAACGATGAGAACTATGTTCTAGACATTGCAAGGACGAATTATTTCCTCACTAAAAAAGGAGAATTAATTTTTAAACTCCCTGATGAGGACCCGTCTTATTGACACTTTTCATGAACATCCATATACTATAGTATAGAGAAGTTATATTTAATCTTTTAAGGAGGAGCATTTTTTTTATGTCAATCGAAGTAGGCAGCAAGCTGCAAGGGAAGGTAACAGGAATCACTAATTTTGGGGCATTTGTTGAGCTCGAGAAAGGGAAAACAGGTCTAGTCCATATTAGTGAAGTTGCTGATAACTATGTCAAAGACATTAATGAGCACTTAAGCGTTGGTGATACAGTAGAGGTAAAAGTCATTAATGTTGAGAAAGATGGTAAAATTGGTCTTTCTATAAAGAAAGCAAAGGAAAAACCAGTTCGCCAAAAGAGTCCAAGAGAACGTACCGAGAATTTCGAAGCGAAAATGAGCCGTTTTCTTAAAGACTCGGAAGACCGTTTAGCTTCACTTAAAAAGCATACTGAGTCAAAACGTGGAGGTCGAGGTGCTAAACGCGGCTAATGTTTGCTGTCTAATAAAATAATAATGCTCTAATCATAGAGAACAGCAGAATGTCATTCTAAAATGATATTCTGCTGTTTTGCATTATGCAAATCCTTCCAACTTGAATAATCCAACTCTCTTTACCCAATAAAAAATTAATATCATAAATAGACTGACGATAACTTTATTAATCTGGGATTTAAAATAAGCTATAAGTTTAGTGGTGTTTGACTAGGTGAATAAGAAAAAAGGCATAAAAAAATCCGACAGCAAAATTGCTATCGGATTTTTTAAGTATAGCGGCGGAGGGGATCGAACCCACGACCTCACGGGTATGAACCGTACGCTCTCGCCAGCTGAGCTACGCCGCCAAAACAGTCAACGAAATATATAATACAACAGGAATCGCAATGTGTCAATAGATAATTTCAGGAATCAGCAATTATTCGTCAAACAATCTTATAAATTTATAAAATTCCATTCTATAAAAAGCCAGTAAAGCCTATTGCTAACGCAAACTTTGAGGGGGAAGCATACAAGTGTTCTTGTAGAAAACTGCTTACTTTTCAGAATACCGTCGAACGATTTATTGGACGACCTCTGAAAATCTGACAACAAAAAAAGGAATAATGTGGTTTACTTGTCAGAAAAGAATGGAGTGATGTGCATGATAGAGTCCGTAGAATCATCGGGATATGTAGTAAGGAGAAAGAAAACCTTCAAAGAGAGAGGTGATATATGGAAAGTCAGGACAAAACAACTTTTTATTGACCGTGGCCTGCTGTTTGTATTATTGGGCTTTTTGCTGGGGAGAGCAGTCATACTTTCTGTAGTCTCACCCTTTGCGTTCGCTTTCCTCGCTAGTATTTGGCTGATTCAGCGCAAAAAGTTGGCACTTTCCATGCTGGCAGTTTTAGCCGGGGCTTGGAGCTATTCACTACATCATATTATCTTCATTGGGCTAGCAGCTCTAGTATTTATTGTGTTTTCAGCATTTGCTAAATATATTAGAAAAGAAAAACTGGTGATGCCATTTGTTGTTGCGTTCGCTACATTTCTTCCACGCATTTTTCTTTATTCGATAAATGGGACAATTACCTCCTATGAGTGGCTGCTGATTGTCGTGGAAAGTGTACTGGGTGCTGTTCTTGTACTTATCTTTATGCAAAGTATTCCACTAATATCACCCAAACGATATAAACCAGTGTTAAAAAATGAAGAAATTGTCTGCATGATTATCCTGATTGCCTCCATCTTAACCGGTACCATTGGCTGGGAGGTTTACGGGGCATCGATGGAACAGGTTTTTTCCCGCTACTTTGTTCTTGTATTTGCCTTTGTTGGTGGTCCGGCTATTGGTTCAACTGTTGGTGTAGTTGCAGGGTTAATCCTGTCACTTGCAAATGTCGCCAATTTATATCAAATGAGTCTTCTCGCATTTTCGGGGCTGCTAGGCGGCTTGCTAAAGGAAGGAAATAAAATTGGTGTGGGAGCGGGACTGCTGGTCGGTACCTTTCTCATCACAATTTATGGTGATAGTGTCACTTTAGCAGGTTCATTAACGGAATCTCTGATAGCAATATTTCTTTTTATCCTAACTCCTGCAAGCTGGTTTTCCAATATCTCTCGCTATATACCTGGGACAGAGGAGCACACGAAGGAACAGCAGCAATACTTACAGAAAGTGCGTGATGTTACAGCGAAAAGAGTGAAACAATTCTCTAGTGTATTTGATGCATTAGCAAGAAGCTTTACTGGGAAAGAATACGATTCGGCTGATCTTTTAGAAGAAAAACGAGATACAGATCAATTCTTAAGTCAAGTAACCGAAAGGACTTGCCAATCCTGCTTTATGAAAGATCGTTGTTGGCAAAAGGAATTTGATAAGACCTATTCACTGATGGAGGAAATGAAGGAAGACTTTGCTGAGGATAATCAGCCGAATCGTAAGCTGGTTCGGGAATTTGAAAATCATTGTGTCAAATCGAAACAGGTTGCCGAGGTGATGAAGGAAGAGATGACCTACTTTATGGCAAATCGCCGATTGCGACGACAAGTGCTGGAAAGCAAACGACTTGTAGCAGATCAATTATTTGGAGTATCAGAAGTAATGGATGATTTTGCGAATGAAATCTTGAAAGAGCGGGAGCATCATGAAATACAGGAAAAACAGATTATGGAGGCATTAACCAGGCTGGGAATTGAACTGGAAAAACTAGATATCTATCAACTGGATAAAGGAAATGTTGATATTGAGATGACACTGTCAATCTATGATTACCATGGAGAGGGAGAAAAGCTGATTGCTCCAGTATTATCTGATATTTTAGGAGAGATGATTATAGTTAAAGAAGAGGAAATTTCACCGTTTCCTAATGGATACAGTTATTTAGCATTTGGTTCAGCGAAGGAATTTATCGTGGAGACTGGAGCAGCAAATGCTGCAAAGGGCGGCGGGTTTATTTCTGGGGACAGCTTTCGAACGATGGAGCTTGGCGAGGGGAAATATGCGATGGCGATTAGCGATGGAATGGGGAATGGGAAGAGAGCAAGAGAGGAAAGTGAGGAGACTTTAAGACTGCTCCAGCAGATTCTTCAAATTGGCATCCCTGAAAAGGTTGCAATTAAATCAATTAATTCTATTCTCGCTTTAAGAACAACAGATGAGATGTTTGCCACCCTTGATTTAGCAGTAATTGACCTAAATCATGCGATGGTGAAGTTTTTGAAGGTGAGTGCTGCACCAAGTTTTGTCAAACGAGGAAATGAAGTCATTAAAATCGAAGCTAGTAATCTCCCTATGGGAATTATTCATGATGTTGAGGTGGATATAGTCAGTGACCAGCTTATTTCTGGCGATATTCTCGTTATGATCAGTGATGGCATTTTTGATGGTCCAAAGCATGTAGAGAATACCGAGCTTTGGGTAAAGCGAAAACTAAAGGAAATGACAACAGATGATCCGCAAGAGATTGCTGATTTATTGCTAGAGGAAGTGATTCGTACCAAGTCAGGTGATATTGATGATGATATGACCGTTCTTGTTGCAAAGGTAAATAAAAACCAGCCGAAATGGGCATCGATTCCGATTTATCCAAATAAGGCGCTGGGTTAAGGTATATCGGGACTCGTTTCTGGTGAAGCTAGTACAACTAGGAACGGGAGGTAGATTGCATGAAAAAAGGTACTTTAAAGCAGATTTTATTGCTGACGGATGGCTGTTCAAATCAGGGAGAAGATCCGGCTGCTGTAGCAGCGCTAGCCTTTCAGCAAGGGATAACAGTGAATGTGATTGGTATTCTCGACCATGATGAAAGTGAAGAAAGTCATGGCTTGCAAGAAATAGAGGATATCGCATTGTCAGGGGGCGGAGTCAGTCAAATTGTTTATAGTGAGGCACTATCACAGACAGTACAAATGGTAACAAAACAGGCGATGAATCAAACGTTACAAGGGTATGTGAATAAGGAACTTGAACATATTCTCGGCAAAAACCAAACACTGGAGGATATTGAGCCGGAAAAACGCGGAGAAATTATTGAAGTTGTTGAAGAATTAGGGGAGACGGCAGATTTAGAGGTACTTATTCTTCTTGATACAAGCGCAAGTATGCACCATAAGCTGCAAATGGTGAAAGAATCATTGATTGACCTGTCAATTAGCTTAAATGCGCGAATAGGAAAGAATAAATTTGCAATTTATAGTTTCCCTGGCAGACGGAAGGACATCCAAAAAGTATTAGATTGGACTCCAAAGATGGATTCTATTTCTGCAGTGTTTCCAAAGATTACAAGTGGTGGTATTACACCAACAGGACCCGCAATTCTTGAAGCGATGTATCAGTTTGGAAAGAAAAACTTGCTAAGGAGCTTCCGTCATGGCAATGAATCGGATTTTGAAGAAACAGGCTACTAAACTCCATGCCGGAACATTGATAAGCGGAAAGTTTAAAGGTAATACGTACACGATAAAAAGGAAGCTTGGCGAAGGAGCAATAGGCGCAGTATACTTATGTGAAAGAAATCAAAAATACTATGCTTTGAAAATAAGTGAAAAACAAACATCGATAACGATGGAAGTAAATGTGCTTAAAGCCTTAGAGCAGGTCCAAGGGAGGAGTCTCGGGCCTGCTCTATTCGATGTGGATGATTGGATGCTGCCCCATGGCGGCAAGTATTCTTTTTATGTAATGGAGTTTGTAAAAGGGGAGAGTGCTGCTGGATTTATCCAGCAGCATGGAGGTGCATGGATCCCCCCGCTTATGATGCAGCTCATTGAGAGGCTGGAGGCATTACACCAAGCTGGCTGGGTATTCGGTGATTTAAAAGCGGATAATTTAATTGTTTCGACAACCCCGCCCAATATTCGCTGGATTGATGTTGGCGGCATTACACAGATTGGCAGAGCAATAAAAGAATACACAGAGTTTTATGATCGCGGATATTGGGGAATGGGTACAAGAAAAGCAGAGCCAAGCTATGACTTATTTGCCTTAGCTATGATTTTTCTGCAAATTTATTATCCGAAGCAGTTTTCACGCCCAGAACAGGCCAGGGGCAAATATCTGCTAAAAAAGGTAGATCAAGTTAAAGAATTGAAACCTTATGCCATGATCTTAAAAAAGGCAATCGTCGGTAAGTATAATACAGCATCGGAAATGAAACATGAGTTAAACCAAATTTATGTTCAGCCGCCAAAACGGCAAGACAGAAAAATGGAAAAGCAGAAGGAACATACATGGCTGGAAACGGCATGGATTTCATTATTAAGTTTATTTTATATACTTTTTTCTTTTTTAATTTATTAGCTGCTTCTCCATCTATGATAAAATAAATAGAGCATATAGAGATTGTTCAAAAGGTCTTGCAAAAAAGGGTTTTCAAATGTCTTTTACGGATTACCTTTTAACACTCACTGATACGTTTCGGATGGAGAGGGAGAAATGGAAAAAGCAATACTTTCATTTATTGAAAAACATCAACTTTTACGCAAAGATTCAAAAGTACTTGTCGGTGTCTCGGGTGGACCTGACTCGATAGCACTATTGCATTTTCTGAAAGAGCTTCGTGAAAATTGGAGGTTAGAGTTGGTTGCACTTTCTGTTGATCACTGCTTGCGTGGAGAGGACTCTATTGCAGACTTGGAGTATGTGCAAGCAAGGTGTGAAGAATGGGGAATTGACTTTCATGGAATATCTTTGGATGTGCCAGCCTATGAAAAAGCTTATGGTTTGAGTACAGAAGTTGCTGCACGCGAACTGCGTTATCAGTTTTTTACAGAGAGGATGAAAGTGCTTGGTGCTGACTATCTTGCATTAGGTCATCATGGAGATGACCAGGTGGAGACATTGCTGATGAAGCTCGTACGTTCCGCCTCGTCAACAGCATTTTCAGGAATTCCAGTGAGACGAAAGTTGGCTGATGGAGAGATTATCCGTCCGTTCTTAGCAGTAACAAAGAAAGAAATTGAAGCTTATTGCGAAAAGCATGCACTGCATCCAAAGATTGATGCAACGAATTTTGAGACCGTACATACAAGAAATTATTATCGTAAGCACGTACTGCCGCTGTTAAAGGAAAAAAACAGCAATATACATATCACAGCACAGCATCTGAGTGAAACTTTACAAGAAGATGAAACGTATCTACAGAAAGAGGCGGGTAAAATACTCGAAAAAACGACAGTATTTGATGAGGAAAAAAACAGTGCGACTTTGGAAATTAATTTATTTAAAAAGCACGACCAATCTTTACAAAGACGTGCCTTTCATCTAATATTGAACTATCTGTATGAAACACTGCCAGATCAATTGTCTTATACCCATGAAGCGAATTTTTTTGCGCTTTTAGAGCATACGGAAGGAAATGCGAAAATTGACTTCCCGCGTGGCTTGAAATTGAACAAAGTGTATGACAAGCTGACATTTCACTTCAATGCGCAGCACCCACAGCCGGTATCTTTTCATAAAACACTAACCATGCCAGACAGTATCCAGTTACCGGACCTGTCAACCGTTACGGCAGAACTAATAGATAATAAACCTTTAGAGAATCCTTCTTCCTTCTACATAGCAAAAAGTGAGGTAGCATTGCCACTTCATATTCGAACGCGAAAACCAGGAGATCGTATGAGCTGGAAAGGTTTAAATGGTACGAAAAAAATAAAGGATATCTTTATTGATGCAAAAGTACCGATTGAAGAGAGAAAGACCTGGCCGCTCCTTGTTGATAATGAAGGGGAAGTTCTTTGGCTGATTGGGTTGAAAAAAGGGATACGTCAAGAAGTGAATGATGAGCAGTTTATTTATATACAATATGAAAAAGGTAATTTGTAGGAGGATTAACATGTTAAAGGATAGTATGCATAAGGATATTAAGCATATTTTAATTACAGAGGAAGAAATCGAAGCGAAGTGCAGAGAACTTGGCGAACAGCTTTCGAAAGAATACGATGGCAAGTTCCCTCTGGCAATTGGTGTATTGAAAGGCGCCATGCCATTCATGTCTGATATTCTCCGTCACATGGATATCCATGTGGAAATGGACTTCATGGATGTCTCCAGCTATGGCAGCGGAACGAAGTCAAGCGGGGAGGTAAAAATCGTAAAAGACCTTGATACGAAAGTAGAAGGACGAGACCTGCTTATTATTGAAGATATTATTGATAGTGGATTAACGTTAAGCTATTTGGTTGATCTCTTCAAATACCGCAAAGCAAATTCCATTAAAATCGTGACTCTGTTAAATAAACCATCTGGTCGAACTGCTGCAATTTCAGCAGATCTGGTCGGCTTTGAAGTGCCTAATGAGTTTGTAGTAGGTTATGGATTGGATTATGTACAAAGGTATCGTAATCTGCCGTATATTGGTGTGTTAAAGGAAGAAATCTATACGGACGAAGAGGAATAAGCCTGCTTTCTCCGATTACAAGATTAAAAAAGCAGTTTTAATATAAATGGATTAAGTCAAAATTAATTGGAGAATCTAAGTTAAATTAGTTGTATAAAAACTTTTTCATATGATACCATGTAATATAGTTTTTCCCATTATGGGAGGAGGTTGGCAATGAGTCGGATATTTCGTAATGTGTTCTTCTGGGTTCTGATATTCTTTGTGATAATAGCAGTATATGGCTTATTTAATGGACCAGGAGAAGAAAATGAACAATATGATGTTGAGCAATTTATAAGTGCTTTAAATAATGGTGAGATTAAAGAGATGACACTTCAACCAGCAAATGGAATTGTCCGTTTTACTGGTCAGCTTACAGATGATAAAACATTTGTTGCACAAGTGCCTGATAATACAGATGTAATTGCTGAAATTACGACACTTGCAAGAAAGCAAAGTGTATTAACAGTAGAGGAAGCTGAACGACCGAGTGCGTGGGTTACTTTCTTAACAACACTCGTGCCATTCTTATTGATTGCATTCTTCTTCCTATTTATTCTTAGCCAAGCACAAGGTGGAGGCGGCGGTGGTGGCCGTGTCATGAACTTTGGTAAGAGCAAGGCGAAAATGTATACTGAAGATAAGCAAAAGGTGCGATTTAAAGATGTAGCTGGAGCAGATGAAGAGAAGCAGGAACTCGTGGAAGTGGTTGACTTCTTGAAAGACCCGCGTAAATTCTCTGCTGTTGGAGCACGAATTCCAAAAGGTGTCCTGCTAGTAGGCCCGCCAGGTACAGGTAAAACATTACTTGCCCGTGCAGTTGCAGGAGAAGCTGGTACACCATTCTTCTCAATTAGTGGTTCAGACTTTGTGGAGATGTTCGTTGGTGTCGGTGCTTCACGTGTAAGAGACTTATTTGAAAACGCAAAGAAAAATGCACCATGTATTATCTTTATTGATGAAATTGATGCAGTTGGACGTCAGCGTGGAACAGGTCTTGGCGGCGGACATGATGAACGGGAACAAACATTGAACCAATTACTTGTTGAGATGGACGGATTTGGTGCAAACGAAGGAATAATTATTATTGCAGCAACAAACCGAGCAGATATTCTTGATCCGGCCTTACTGCGTCCAGGGCGTTTTGACAGACAGATTATGGTAGACCGTCCAGATGTTAAAGGACGTGAAGCTGTACTTAAAGTACATTCAAAAAACAAACCTTTAGATAAAACAGTTGATCTAAAAGTAATCGCTCAGCGTACACCAGGATTTTCTGGAGCTGATCTGGAAAACTTGCTTAATGAAGCAGCACTCGTTGCCGCAAGATCAGAACGTAAATATATTACAGCGGATGATGTGGATGAAGCCACAGATCGTGTAATTGCTGGTGTTGCGAAGAAGAGCCGTGTTATTTCTGAGAAAGAAAGAAATATTGTTGCCTATCATGAGAGTGGTCATACAGTTATTGGAATGGTTCTATCCGATGCGGACGTTGTACACAAGGTTACAATCGTGCCTCGTGGTCAAGCTGGTGGTTATGCAGTAATGCTTCCTAGAGAAGATCGCTATTTCATGACTAAACCAGAGTTGTTTGATAAGATTACCGGTCTGTTAGGTGGACGCGTAGCTGAGGAAATTATATTCGGTGAAGTAAGTACCGGAGCGCATAATGACTTCCAGCGAGCTACAAGCATTGCACATAAGATGATCACAGAATACGGTATGAGTGATACCATTGGACCGCTTCAATTCTCAAGCGGGGATGGCGGCAATGTATTCCTTGGCCGTGATTTACAGAATAACCAAACATACAGTGAGAAGATTGCATATGAAATTGACAAAGAAATGCAGAACTTCATTAATTACTGTTATGAACGGGCGAAGAAAATTCTTACTGAGCACAAAGAACAGCTGGAATTAATTGCTCAAACTCTACTTGAAATAGAAACACTGGACGAAAGACAAATTAATTCACTCTTCCATGAAGGTGTTCTTCCAGAGCCTCTAGTAGATGACTCTGTTGATGGAGAATCTGACCTAAAGGTTAATATCCAATCACAAGACGAAGAAGCAAAAACGGAAGATGATGAAAATGTCGGTAAATCCTATGAAGAAATAAAAGAAGAAGTAGAGAAAAAGAAGTATATTGAGGATCCAATAATGGGTGGCGATGATTCATCAGAGCCGTCTGATAAAGATGATAAGAAACAATAAGGTAAAACGATAGAAAAGCAGCCTGTTATATGGCTGCTTTTCTTATGGCTTAAGTTAAAAAATTGAATGCAGTGGTAAAGTTCACTTTCAGCATATTAACATCATTTTCCCGTTTAAGCTGTATAATCCCAGCTATGATTAAGCAGGGTCATCGGTTGGCTAAGAAAAGGGATTAGTCGCATTTATGTTTTTGTAGTTAAAGTGGATATCGGCTTATAAATCACAGCAATTCCTTTAACTTGTGTTGTGATTCATTAGTCTGTACATCGCTAAGCGGGTGGAAGAGCTGTTGTGCCTTGGTGTGAATGTTGAGTTATGTTATATTTATAACGAGAAAAACTAGGAAGGTTTGATTCGAATGTTATTTGTTCTGGATGTGGGAAATACTAATACAGTTTTAGGGGTTTTTGATGAAGACCAATTATTGTATGAGTGGAGAATTAAAACAGATCGTTATAAAACAGAGGACGAATTTGGTATGCTCATTCATTCCCTCTTTGAATATAAAGGCATTGCATTCTCGGATATAAAAGGTGTGGTTATTTCATCTGTAGTCCCGCCAATTATGTTTGCTTTAGAGAATATGAGCCGTCATTATTTTAATTTAGAACCTTTTGTCGTAGGAAAACAGGAAATTACAGATTATATAAAAATAAGCTACCCAAACCCAAAGGAAATTGGGGCGGACAGAATTGTAAATGCAGTAAGTGCGATTGAGGAATATGGAGCACCATTAGTAATCATTGACTTCGGCACAGCAACAACCTTTTGCTATGTAGATGAAAACAGCATGTATCATGGCGGTTTGATTGCTCCAGGGATTAATATATCAATGGAGGCCTTATATAGCAAAGCATCGAAGCTGCAAAAAATTGAACTAAAAGCACCAGAAAGAGTAATTGGCAGTTCGACAGTTGAAGCGATGCAGTCGGGTGCGTTTTATGGTTTTGTTTCCCAGGTAGATGGTATAATTGACAGAATCAAAGCGGAAGTTGGACTCAATCCGAAGGTGATTGCGACTGGCGGCTTGGCAGGTTTAATTGCCAAGGATTCGCGGACAATCAATGAGGTGGATAGCCACCTGACGCTTAAAGGGTTAAATATAATTTATCATAAGATAAAAGACATATAATGAGGAGTGTAAACATGAAGGATTATCTTATAAAAGCAACTGCTTTTAATGGCAGGATACGTGCATATGCTGTAACTTCAACAAATACAGTGGAAGAAGCGAGAAGAAGACAGGATACTTGGGCAACTGCATCTGCTGCTTTAGGCAGAACAATTACGATTTCAGCAATGATGGGTGCAATGCTTAAAGGTGAAGATTCAAATACAATAAAAGTCGATGGCGGCGGACCAATTGGTGCAATTGTTGCCGATGCAAATTCAAAAGGACATGTCCGCGGCTATGTAACAAATCCGCATGTTGATTTTGATTTAAATGATAAAGGAAAGCTGGATGTAGCGAGGGCTGTTGGAACAACAGGCAGTTTAAGCGTAGTAAAGGACCTTGGCTTAAAGGATTACTTCACGGGTGAAGTGCCAATTGTTTCTGGGGAAATTAGTGAAGACTTTACGTACTACTTTGCAACCTCTGAACAGGTGCCGTCAGCTGTTGGTGCTGGTGTGCTTGTTAATCCTGATCATACAATCCTTGCTGCAGGCGGTTTTATCGTTCAAGTGATGCCTGGTGCGGAAGAAGAGGTTATAGAAAGGTTGGAAGAACAAATTCAAGCCTTTCCAGCCATTTCTAAATTGATTGAAGAGGGCTATACACCAGAGGAGCTGTTGAAGAAACTGTTTGGTGATGAAGAGTTTAAGATTCATGAGTCTATGCCAATCGAATTTCGCTGTAAATGTTCTAAGGAAAGAATTAGCAATGCGATTATTGGTTTGGGAAATGATGAAATACAAAGTATGATTGATGAAGACAAAGGAGCCGAAGCAACCTGTCATTTCTGTAATGAACGATATGAATTTACTGTTGAGGAACTAGAGGAATTGAAACAATAGAAAAGGGAGAACACGCTTTATGTCCAAAAAATTATTAATGGGGATTATCGCTGTGCTGCTGATTACAAATGTGGCAACTTTAATCTTTAAGGATTCCAAGGATCAAGTTGTATTAAATGAAGAAGATGGGGAAGAAAAAGCTGTTTCGAATAATGAGCCTGTAGCTTCTATAGCAGGAGAAAAAATTATTTATACTGACTGGATGAAGGAACTTCGTGAAGTACATGGTGAAAAGCAGTTAAAAACAATGGTTGATCGTCATGTTGTAGAAAAACTGGCAGAAGAAAAGGATATCGAAATCAACGAGAAGGTTATTGAAAGAGAGCTTGCTTATTTACTTGCGATGCAGGGAGCCATGACGGAAGCAGAGTATACTGCTGCTGAAGAGAAATGGCGCGATGAGATTATTTACCGTTATCAGCTCGAATTCTTACTGACTGAAGATATAACTGTTCCAGAGGACGAAATACAAACTTACTATGAAGGGTATAAGAATCAATATAATATGTCTGCAGCGATGCAGCTATCCCATATCCTTGTAGAAAATAAGGATACTGCAGAAAAGGTATATGAAGAATTGGAAGCAGGTGCTTCATTCGAACTCCTGGCTCAGGAATATTCTTTGGACAAAGAAACAAATAAAGATGGCGGATATTTGGGATTCATCAATACAAACAGTCAATTTTTCCCGAATGGCTATGAAGAAGTAGCTAATGGAATGGAAGAACATACGTATAGTGAACCATTTGTTGCAGATAACGGGGTTGCCATTATTTATTTACAACAAGCTGTCCCTGCAATTGAATTTGATTACGAAGAAATTAAACCATATGTAAAAAGTGAACTCGCACTCCATAAGGAAAAAATGACATTGAATGCTGAACCGCTATGGGAAGAGCTTGAAATCGATTGGATTTTTTCTGAATAAGCAATGTATGTTATTGACGGACCCATTTTAGACCTTGCAGAATCTTTCACTGAATCTAAAGGATTATGTTTGACAAAAGTGCAGATTAGGCATACATTATATTTAACAAATCATATCTAAATACTTGGAATTGGGAGTGATTGAATGAGAGTCGCAAATGATATTACGAGTTTAATCGGGGAAACGCCAATTGTTAAACTAAACAATATTGCCGATGAGAATAGCGCGGATGTTTATGTAAAGTTAGAGTTCATGAACCCAGGAAGCTCTGTTAAGGACAGAATCGCAATTGCAATGGTAGAAGCTGCGGAGAAATCTGGCGAGTTAAAAGCTGGGGACACAATTATTGAACCAACAAGTGGAAATACTGGAATTGGTCTCGCAATGGTAGCTGCTGCTAAAGGTTATAAAGCAGTGCTTGTCATGCCAGATACAATGAGTCAAGAGCGGCGCAATCTTTTGCGTGCTTATGGCGCAGAGTTAGTACTTACACCAGGTGCAGATGGTATGAAGGGCGCGATTAGAAAAGCCGAAGAGTTAAAAGCTGCACACGGTTATTTTATGCCACAGCAATTTGATAACGAAGCAAATCCAGCAATCCATGCAGCAACCACTGGGAAAGAGATTGTTAGTCAGATGAAGGATGGTCTTGATGCCTTTGTTTCCGGGATCGGTACTGGTGGTACAATCACGGGTGCTGGTAAGGTGTTAAAAGAAAACTTTTCTGACATCAAGCTTTATGCTGTTGAACCAAAGGATTCGGCAGTCCTTTCTGGCGAATCTCCTGCACCGCATAAGATTCAAGGTATTGGTGCTGGCTTTATTCCAACCGTTCTCGATACAGCAATTTATGATGGGGTAGTTCAAATTGAAAATGAAGAAGCATTTGAGACCTCACGCAAGGTAGCAACGACAAACGGTATTCTCGGCGGAATCTCCTCCGGGGCCGCTATAGCTGCAGCAGTAAAAGTAGCGAAAGAACTAGGTAAAGGCAAAAAGGTATTGGCAATCTTACCGGATAATGGGGAGAGATATCTTTCAACAGCACTATACAAATTTGATGATGAAGCATAGATTCTAAGTATAAATAGAAGGAGTTAGCAGAATGATACTGCTAACTCCTTTTTATTTTTGAATCTACCTAACTAATAGTCCATCTTTGTAAATATACTTCTTTATAATTTTTTTCCTTGTTATGTTACGATAGGGAGGTGAAAAGTTTGAGTTTATGGGAGTGCAAGGAAGATGATTGTTAGAACGGCTGCTAGAGAATTGAATTTAGCTGAACGTACACATATAATGGGTATTTTAAACGTAACGCCGGATTCCTTTTCCGATGGTGGAAGTTATACTACGGTAGATAAAGCAGTGAAACAAGCAATGCAAATGGTGGAAGATGGCGCAGATATTATAGATATTGGCGGAGAATCAACAAGACCAGGACATGTACCTGTATCTGTTGAAGAAGAGATTTCTCGAATTGTACCAGTAATAAAAGCAATTAAAGAGAAAATTAATATTCCGATTTCCATTGATACCTTCAAGGCAAAGACGGCAGAAGCGGCAATTGAAGCTGGTGCGGATATTATTAATGATATCTGGGGAGCAAAGAAAGATCCGAAAATCGTTAAAGTCGCCGCAAAGTATCAAGTACCAATTATTCTAATGCATAACCGGGAAAATGAGGAATATGAAAACCTGATAGAAGATATGGTTAATGACTTCGAAGAGAGTATTAAGATCGCTCGAGAGGCGGGTGTCCCAGATAAACATATTATTCTGGACCCGGGTATCGGGTTTGCTAAATCGCGTGAAGATGACCTGGAAGTTATGAGGCATTTAGATAAACTGACTGTAATGAAGTTTCCTATGCTATTAGCTACCTCAAGAAAACGAATGATTGGCAGTGTGCTGGATGTTCCACCGATAGAAAGAGACTTGGGAACAGGGGCAACAACTTGCCTGGGTATTGCAAAGGGAGCACATATCGTCCGTGTTCATAATGTTAAATTAAATGCCGAGCTTGCGAAGATGACAGATGCTATGCTCGGAAAGGGAGAATATCATGGATAAAATCGTATTGAATCAGCTTGATTTTTATGGATATCATGGGCTGTTTCCGGAAGAAAGAAAACTTGGTCAACGATTTCTAGTTGATTTGGAGCTCTTTACTGATTTGAAGAAAGCTGGAAAGTCTGATGACATGAATGATTCCATTCATTATGGAGAGGCATTTGGATTGGTTCAGGAGATAGTCGAAGGGGAAGCAAAGAACCTAATTGAGGCTGTTGCAGAGGAAATTGCTAAAAACCTTTTCCTGCGCTTCGATTTACTTATTGCCTGCCGCGTTCGTGTTATAAAACCTAATCCGCCAATCCCGGGAAATTATGAATCGGTTGCTGTAGAAATTTATAGGGAGAAAGATAATGAATAAAGTATATCTTGCACTAGGTACAAATATTGAACCAAGAGATGTGCATTTAAGCGAAGCATTAAATTTATTAGAGGCAAATGAAGCCATTGTAATAGAAAAACGGTCTTCTATTTATGAGACAGCTCCTGTTGGGTATTTAGACCAAGCAGAGTTTTTGAATATGGTAATTAAAGTTCAAACATTGCTTGATCCCCTCGCTTTACTTGATTTGTGTCAAGAGATTGAGAATAAGCTGGGAAGGAAACGTGAGATCCGTTTTGGTCCACGAACAATAGACCTTGACATTTTGTTATATAATCAAGAAAATATTAAAGAAGATCGATTGATGATTCCACATCCACGTATGAATGAAAGAGCATTCGTACTTGTGCCGCTCGCAGAAATTGCAGCAGATGAGGTTATGCCCAACGTGGATAGGACGGTGAAAGATTGTTTAACGGAACTTCCCGCTGAGGCAATTGAAACGGTTATTAAATGGACAAACAATCATACAGCTTAGTTATTTATTTTCAAAAAGGATTTCTGTTTTAAATAAGAAACCGTGTATGTTATAAACGGGGAGTCTGCCAGTGTTTGCCGGTAGGTTTTTCTGTGTTATTGTAAGATATAGGAGAAAAAACTTGGTTTTATAGATAAGCTGTATATTTCATTATGCTACATATATTATTGATAGGAGTGATTATAGTGTCAGAGGAAATGACAGAACAAATGCAAGTGCGTCGCGATAAATTACAGGATCTTTATGCAAAAGGCCTTGACCCCTTTGGAGGGAAGTTTGAAAGAACACATCTTGCAAATGAAATTGTTGAGAAATATGCTGAGTCAACAAAAGAAGAATTAGAAGAAGAAAATATGCAAGTAACAATTGCTGGCCGTATTATGACAAAGCGCGTAAAAGGAAAAGCTGGCTTTACACATATTCAAGATATGAGTGGTCAAATTCAGATTTATGTACGTAAGGATGCAATTGGCGACGATGAATACGAGATTTTCAAATCTCTTGACTTAGGAGACATCATCGGGGTAACAGGTACAGTTTTCCGTACAAATATGGGAGAGTTATCGGTTAAAGCAAGTGAAGCACAGCTAATGACAAAGTCCCTTCGTCCGTTACCTGAAAAGTATCATGGATTAAAAGATGTTGAACAGCGCTATCGCCAACGTTATTTAGATCTGATTACAAACTTGGACAGCAGAGAAACGTTTATTAAACGCAGCAAAATTATTCAAACAATGCGTGAGTATCTAAATAAACAAGGTTTTCTAGAGGTAGAAACACCGACAATGCATAGTATTCCAGGTGGAGCTGCGGCACGTCCGTTTATAACGCACCATAATGCATTGGATATCGAACTCTATATGCGAATTGCAATTGAGCTGCATTTGAAACGTTTAGTTGTAGGCGGAATGGAAAAGGTTTATGAGATTGGACGAGTATTCCGCAATGAAGGAGTTTCTACACGCCACAACCCAGAATTTACGATGATTGAACTTTATGAAGCATATGCAGATTATAAGGATATTATGGCACTTACAGAAAACCTTATTGCTTATATTGCAGAAGAAGTCCTTGGTACAACTTCTATTACTTATGGTGATTACGAGATAGATCTTAAACCGGAGTGGAAGAGACTCCATATGGCAGACGCAGTTAAGGAAGCAACGGGAGTAGATTTCTGGCAGCAGCTGAATGATGAGGAAGCACGTGCTTTGGCAAAAGAACATGGGGTGGAGATTACAGACTCGATGACTTTTGGCCATGTGCTTAATGAATTCTTTGAACAAAAGGTAGAGGATACTTTAATTCAGCCTACGTTTATTTATGGTCACCCTGTAGAAGTATCGCCATTAGCGAAAACAAATAAAGAAGATGGGCGCTTTACAGATCGGTTTGAGTTATTCATTGTTGGCCGCGAGCATGCAAACGCCTTTAGTGAATTAAATGACCCGATTGAACAGCGCAAACGTTTTGAATCACAGGTTGCAGAACGAGATGCAGGTAATGATGAAGCACACTTAATGGATGAAGACTTCCTTGAAGCATTAGATTATGGTCTTCCTCCAACTGGCGGATTAGGAATAGGTATTGATCGTTTAGTTATGTTATTGACGAATGCTCCATCTATTCGTGATGTATTGCTATTCCCGCAAATGCGTAATAAGTAAGATAGAAAATCTCCCAGTTAACAAGGATATTTAAAACTGGGAGATTTTCTTTTTTTTAATAGATACTGTTAAATCAACGTTTGTAAGGTTTGGGAATAAATTCCATTAAAATAATGTAAAATTATACTTGCGAAAAAAACATAAACATGATAAATTAATATTCGTTGCGCTAAACAAGCACAGCAAACAAACGCAAGAAATAATTCGTTGTCTTTTATTTTTTAAAAAAAGTGTTGACAACAAATTAACAGCGTGATATATTAGTAAAGTCGCATTAACGAGTCAGCGACAAACAATTTGCTCTTTGAAAACTGAACAAAACAACCAGTATGTCAAGCGGAATCGCATTTATGCGATGAAGCGAAAGTTATAATGGAAAACCCCGTTTTCTATTATAACAACTCGGAAGATGAAATCTTACGAGTATAAACAGCTAAGATATTTTATAGAAGTAACTTATGTTTTTCTATTCAAACACTTTAATGGAGAGTTTGATCTTGGCTCAGGACGAACGCTGGCGGCGTGCCTAATACATGCAAGTCGAGCGCGTGAAACTTTTCAGATCTCTTCGGAGTGACGAATTGTGGATCGAGCGGCGGACGGGTGAGTAACACGTGGGCAACCTGCCTGTAAGATCGGGATAACTTGCGGAAACGTGAGCTAATACCGGATAATGTCTTTTACCTCCTGGTAAAAGAATGAAAGACGGTTTTGCTGTCACTTACAGATGGGCCCGCGGCGCATTAGCTAGTTGGTGGGGTAATGGCCTACCAAGGCGACGATGCGTAGCCGACCTGAGAGGGTGATCGGCCACACTGGGACTGAGACACGGCCCAGACTCCTACGGGAGGCAGCAGTAGGGAATCTTCCGCAATGGACGAAAGTCTGACGGAGCAACGCCGCGTGAGTGATGAAGGTTTTCGGATCGTAAAACTCTGTTGTTAGGGAAGAACAAGTACGAGAGTAACTGCTCGTACCTTGACGGTACCTAACCAGAAAGCCACGGCTAACTACGTGCCAGCAGCCGCGGTAATACGTAGGTGGCAAGCGTTGTCCGGAATTATTGGGCGTAAAGCGCTCGCAGGCGGTCTTTTAAGTCTGATGTGAAATCTTACGGCTCAACCGTAAGCGGTCATTGGAAACTGGAGGACTTGAGTACAGAAGAGGAGAGTGGAATTCCACGTGTAGCGGTGAAATGCGTAGAGATGTGGAGGAACACCAGTGGCGAAGGCGACTCTCTGGTCTGTAACTGACGCTGAGGAGCGAAAGCGTGGGGAGCAAACAGGATTAGATACCCTGGTAGTCCACGCCGTAAACGATGAGTGCTAGGTGTTAGGGGGTTTCCGCCCCTTAGTGCTGAAGTTAACGCATTAAGCACTCCGCCTGGGGAGTACGGCCGCAAGGCTGAAACTCAAAAGAATTGACGGGGACCCGCACAAGCGGTGGAGCATGTGGTTTAATTCGAAGCAACGCGAAGAACCTTACCAGGTCTTGACATCCCACTGGCCGCTATGGAGACATAGCTTTCCCTTCGGGGACAGTGGTGACAGGTGGTGCATGGTTGTCGTCAGCTCGTGTCGTGAGATGTTGGGTTAAGTCCCGCAACGAGCGCAACCCTTGATCTTAGTTGCCAGCATTTAGTTGGGCACTCTAAGGTGACTGCCGGTGACAAACCGGAGGAAGGTGGGGATGACGTCAAATCATCATGCCCCTTATGACCTGGGCTACACACGTGCTACAATGGATGGAACAAAGGGGAGCAAAACCGCGAGGTCAAGCAAATCCCATAAAACCATTCTCAGTTCGGATTGCAGGCTGCAACTCGCCTGCATGAAGCCGGAATCGCTAGTAATCGTGGATCAGCATGCCACGGTGAATACGTTCCCGGGTCTTGTACACACCGCCCGTCACACCACGAGAGTCGGTAACACCCGAAGTCGGTGAGGTAACCTTTATGGAGCCAGCCGCCGAAGGTGGGACCAATGATTGGGGTGAAGTCGTAACAAGGTAGCCGTATCGGAAGGTGCGGCTGGATCACCTCCTTTCTAAGGAATAATAGAAAGCGCAGGCGACCGTTAAGAAACGTACAAACTGGAGCACTTTGTAATGAGATAAAGGAAACACAGCGACTGTAAGGAGCTGATGTTGACTTATCGATTGGAAAAGTGTGAAGTTTGATAGTTTCTGGTCGCCGGAGCTAGAATATAACGGAACATCTAACTTTGTTAGATGAAACATACTGTGTTGTTTGGTTCAGTTTTGAGAGAGCAAATCTCTCGATTTGTACCTTGAAAACTAAATAAGAGTAACAACGACATCAAATTAAAAGGCTGAGGCGACTGTTCGAAAACGGACGCATAAGCAAGGGACTGGAAAACGCTTGAACTTTAGCGTTTGGAATGTCAATTGCTTATGACGGTAGTTTTCAGGAGCCGAAGCTAGATTAATAAATGTAAGACCAGGTTTATTTGATAAACCTAAAAGGCAAAATTAAAGCTTTATTTACTGTAACTTAGTTAAGTGAATAAGGGCGCACGGTGGATGCCTTGGTACTAGGAGCCGAAGAAGGACGGGACTAACACCGATATGCCTCGGGGAGTTGTAAGTAAACGCTATATCCGAGGATTTCCGAATGGGGAAACCCACTGTTCGTAATGGAACAGTACGTATATCTGAATTCATAGGGTATACGAGGCAGACCTAGGGAACTGAAACATCTCAGTACCTAGAGGAAGAGAAAGAAAATTCGATTTCCCAAGTAGCGGCGAGCGAAACGGAAAGAGCCCAAACCAGTAAGCTTGCTTACTGGGGTTGTAGGACACTCCATACGGAGTTACAAAGAAATTCTTTAGACGAATCGACCTGGAAAGGTCAGCCGCAGAAGGTAACAGCCCTGTAATCGAAAAAGAGTTTCCTCCGGAGTGTATCCTGAGTACGGCGGAACACGAGAAATTCCGTCGGAATCCGGGAGGACCATCTCCCAAGGCTAAATACTACCTAGTGACCGATAGTGAACCAGTACCGTGAGGGAAAGGTGAAAAGCACCCCGGGAGGGGAGTGAAATAGAACCTGAAACCGTGTGCCTACAAGTAGTCGAAGCCCGTTAATGGGTGACGGCGTACCTTTTGTAGAATGGACCGGCGAGTTACGATTACATGCAAGGTTAAGTGGAAGACACGGAGCCGCAGCGAAAGCGAGTCTGAATAGGGCGTTTATAGTATGTGGTCGTAGACCCGAAACCGTGTGATCTACCCATGTCCAGGGTGAAGGTCAGGTAACACTGACTGGAGGCCCGAACCCACGTATGTTGAAAAATGCGGGGATGAGGTGTGGGTAGGGGTGAAATGCCAATCGAACACGGAGATAGCTGGTTCTCTCCGAAATAGCTTTAGGGCTAGCCTCAAAAAAAGAGTACTGGAGGTAGAGCACTGATTGAACTAGGGGCCCTCACCGGGTTACCGAATTCAGTCAAACTCCGAATGCCAGATACTTATTTTTGGGAGTCAGACTATGGGTGATAAGGTTCATAGTCGAGAGGGAAACAGCCCAGACCGCCAGCTAAGGTCCCAAAGTATACGTTAAGTGGAAAAGGATGTGGAGTTGCCCAGACAACCAGGATGTTGGCTTAGAAGCAGCCACCATTTAAAGAGTGCGTAATAGCTCACTGGTCGAGTGACTCTGCGCCGAAAATGTACCGGGGCTAAACGTATCACCGAAGCTGCGGATTGTTCTTGCGAACAATGGTAGGAGAGCGTTCTAAGTGCTGTGAAGTCAGACCGTGAGGACTGGTGGAGCGCTTAGAAGTGAGAATGCCGGTATGAGTAGCGAAAAAAGAGTGAGAATCTCTTTCACCGAATGCCTAAGGTTTCCTGAGGAAGGCTCGTCCACTCAGGGTTAGTCGGGACCTAAGCCGAGGCCGAAAGGCGTAGGCGATGGATAACAGGTTGATATTCCTGTACCACCTCATGATTGTTTGAGCAATGGGGGGACGCAGAAGGATAAGGAATGCGCACGGATGGAAGTGTGCGCCCAAGCAGTGAGAAAGTCAGATAGGCAAATCCGTCTGGCAATTTCAAGCTGTGATGGGGAGGGAAATTTAGTACCGAAGTTCCTGATTTCACACTGCCAAGAAAAGCCTCTAGTTAGATCATAGGTGCCCGTACCGCAAACCGACACAGGTAGGCGAGGAGAGAATCCTAAGGTGAGCGGGAGAACTCTCGTTAAGGAACTCGGCAAAATGACCCCGTAACTTCGGGAGAAGGGGTGCTCCTTTAAGGAGGAGCCGCAGTGAATAGGCCCAAGCGACTGTTTAGCAAAAACACAGGTCTCTGCGAAGCCGAAAGGCGAAGTATAGGGGCTGACACCTGCCCGGTGCTGGAAGGTTAAGGGAAAGAGTTAGGGTTTTACCCGAAGCTTAGAACCGAAGCCCCAGTAAACGGCGGCCGTAACTATAACGGTCCTAAGGTAGCGAAATTCCTTGTCGGGTAAGTTCCGACCCGCACGAAAGGTGCAACGACTTGGGCACTGTCTCAACGAGAGACCCGGTGAAATTATACGATGTGTGAAGATGCACATTACCCGCGACAGGACGGAAAGACCCCGTGGAGCTTTACTGTAGCCTGATATTGACTGTTTGTGCAGCTTGTACAGGATAGGTGGGAGCCTTAGAAGCGAGAGCGCTAGCTTTCGTGGAGGCACCCGTGGGATACCACCCTAGCTGTATGAACATTCTAACCCAGGACCGTGATCCGGTTCGGAGACAGTGTCAGGCGGGCAGTTTGACTGGGGCGGTCGCCTCCTAAAAGGTAACGGAGGCGCCCAAAGGTTCCCTCAGAATGGTTGGAAATCATTCGTAGAGTGTAAAGGCAGAAGGGAGCTTGACTGCGAGACTTACAAGTCGAGCAGGGACGAAAGTCGGGCTTAGTGATCCGGTGGTTCCGCATGGAAGGGCCATCGCTCAACGGATAAAAGCTACCCCGGGGATAACAGGCTTATCTCCCCCAAGAGTTCACATCGACGGGGAGGTTTGGCACCTCGATGTCGGCTCATCGCATCCTGGGGCTGTAGTCGGTCCCAAGGGTTGGGCTGTTCGCCCATTAAAGCGGTACGCGAGCTGGGTTCAGAACGTCGTGAGACAGTTCGGTCCCTATCCGTCGTGGGCGTTGGAAGTTTGAGAGGAGCTGTCCTTAGTACGAGAGGACCGGGATGGACACACCGCTGGTGTACCAGTTGTTCCGCCAGGAGCATAGCTGGGTAGCTACGTGTGGAAAGGATAAGTGCTGAAAGCATCTAAGCATGAAGCCCCCCTCAAGATGAGACTTCCCATCACTTCGAGTGAGTAAGATCCCTCAGAGACGATGAGGTTGATAGGTTCGGGGTAGAAGCATGGTGACATGTGAAGCTGACGAATACTAATCGATCGAGGACTTAACTAAATTCTTTCGATGTATGTTGTTTACTCTTATTTAGTTTTTAAGGTATAAAGTTAAAAAAATACTTGCATTTTCTGTAAAGAATGCATATAATATAACTTGTCCTTCATTTTTGAATGTCTGGTAGTGATGGCGGAAAGGTCACACCTGTTCCCATACCGAACACAGCAGTTAAGCTTTCCAGCGCCGATGGTAGTTGAGACTTTGTCTCTGCGAGAGTAGGACGCCGCCAGGCAGATATTTAATTGAAAGTCATAGAGGAGGATTAGCTCAGCTGGGAGAGCACCTGCCTTACAAGCAGGGGGTCGCAGGTTCGAGCCCTGCATCCTCCACCACTTTTAATGAAATAATCTAATTGAATACTGTATTGCCGGCCTAGCTCAACTGGTAGAGCAACTGACTTGTAATCAGTAGGTTGGGGGTTCAAGTCCTCTGGCCGGCACCATTTATTATTGCCTTATTAAAAGGAGCCATTAGCTCAGTCGGTAGAGCATCTGACTTTTAATCAGAGGGTCACAGGTTCGAATCCTGTATGGCTCACCATTTTAATAAGCGGGTGTGGCGGAATTGGCAGACGCGCTAGACTTAGGATCTAGTGTCTTCGGACGTGGGGGTTCAAGTCCCTTCACCCGCATTATATCTTTTCGAGCGGAAGTAGTTCAGTGGTAGAACACCACCTTGCCAAGGTGGGGGTCGCGGGTTCGAATCCCGTCTTCCGCTCCAACCCTTGCCGGGGTGGCGGAACTGGCAGACGCACAGGACTTAAAATCCTGCGGTAGGTTACTACCGTACCGGTTCGATTCCGGTCCTCGGCACCATATAAGCGCCCGTAGCTCAATTGGATAGAGCGCTTGACTACGGATCAAGAGGTTAGGGGTTCGACTCCTCTCGGGCGCGCCATATTTTTTCGGGAAGTAGCTCAGCTTGGTAGAGCACTTGGTTTGGGACCAAGGGGCCGCAGGTTCAAATCCTGTCTTCCCGACCACTTTTTAAGGGGCCTTAGCTCAGCTGGGAGAGCGCCTGCCTTGCACGCAGGAGGTCAGCGGTTCGATCCCGCTAGGCTCCACCATTTTTAAAAAGTAGTTGACATATGAAATTACATGTGTTACTCTAATCTAGTCGCCTTTTTGAGCGCGACAAACAATTTGCTCTTTGAAAACTGAACAAAACAACCAGTATGTCAAGCGGAATCGCATTTATGCGAAGAAGCGAAAGTTATAATGGAAAACCCCGTTTTCTATTATAACAACTCGGAAGATGAAATCTTACGAGTATAAACAGCTAAGATATTTTATAGAAGTAACGGTGTTATTTCTATTCAAACACTTTAATGGAGAGTTTGATCTTGGCTCAGGACGAACGCTGGCGGCGTGCCTAATACATGCAAGTCGAGCGCGTGAAACTTTTCAGAACTCTTCGGAGTGACGAATTGTGGATCGAGCGGCGGACGGGTGAGTAACACGTGGGCAACCTGCCTGTAAGATCGGGATAACTTGCGGAAACGTGAGCTAATACCGGATAATGTCTTTTACCTCCTGGTAAAAGAATGAAAGACGGTTTTGCTGTCACTTACAGATGGGCCCGCGGCGCATTAGCTAGTTGGTGGGGTAATGGCCTACCAAGGCGACGATGCGTAGCCGACCTGAGAGGGTGATCGGCCACACTGGGACTGAGACACGGCCCAGACTCCTACGGGAGGCAGCAGTAGGGAATCTTCCGCAATGGACGAAAGTCTGACGGAGCAACGCCGCGTGAGTGATGAAGGTTTTCGGATCGTAAAACTCTGTTGTTAGGGAAGAACAAGTACGAGAGTAACTGCTCGTACCTTGACGGTACCTAACCAGAAAGCCACGGCTAACTACGTGCCAGCAGCCGCGGTAATACGTAGGTGGCAAGCGTTGTCCGGAATTATTGGGCGTAAAGCGCTCGCAGGCGGTCTTTTAAGTCTGATGTGAAATCTTACGGCTCAACCGTAAGCGGTCATTGGAAACTGGAGGACTTGAGTACAGAAGAGGAGAGTGGAATTCCACGTGTAGCGGTGAAATGCGTAGAGATGTGGAGGAACACCAGTGGCGAAGGCGACTCTCTGGTCTGTAACTGACGCTGAGGAGCGAAAGCGTGGGGAGCAAACAGGATTAGATACCCTGGTAGTCCACGCCGTAAACGATGAGTGCTAGGTGTTAGGGGGTTTCCGCCCCTTAGTGCTGAAGTTAACGCATTAAGCACTCCGCCTGGGGAGTACGGCCGCAAGGCTGAAACTCAAAAGAATTGACGGGGACCCGCACAAGCGGTGGAGCATGTGGTTTAATTCGAAGCAACGCGAAGAACCTTACCAGGTCTTGACATCCCACTGGCCGCTATGGAGACATAGCTTTCCCTTCGGGGACAGTGGTGACAGGTGGTGCATGGTTGTCGTCAGCTCGTGTCGTGAGATGTTGGGTTAAGTCCCGCAACGAGCGCAACCCTTGATCTTAGTTGCCAGCATTTAGTTGGGCACTCTAAGGTGACTGCCGGTGACAAACCGGAGGAAGGTGGGGATGACGTCAAATCATCATGCCCCTTATGACCTGGGCTACACACGTGCTACAATGGATGGAACAAAGGGGAGCAAAACCGCGAGGTCAAGCAAATCCCATAAAACCATTCTCAGTTCGGATTGCAGGCTGCAACTCGCCTGCATGAAGCCGGAATCGCTAGTAATCGTGGATCAGCATGCCACGGTGAATACGTTCCCGGGTCTTGTACACACCGCCCGTCACACCACGAGAGTCGGTAACACCCGAAGTCGGTGAGGTAACCTTTATGGAGCCAGCCGCCGAAGGTGGGACCAATGATTGGGGTGAAGTCGTAACAAGGTAGCCGTATCGGAAGGTGCGGCTGGATCACCTCCTTTCTAAGGATAATATAACGGAACATCTAACTTTGTTAGATGAAACATACTGTGTTGTTTGGTTCAGTTTTGAGAGAGCAAATCTCTCGATTTGTACCTTGAAAACTAAATAAGAGTAACAACGACATCAAATTAAAAGGCTGAGGCGACTGTTCGAAAACGGACGCATAAGCAAGGGACTGGAAAACGCTTGAACTTTAGCGTTTGGAATGTCAATTGCTTATGACGGTAGTTTTCAGGAGCCGAAGCTAGATTAATAAATGTAAGACCAGGTTTATTTGATAAACCTAAAAGGCAAAATTAAAGCTTTATTTACTGTAACTTAGTTAAGTGAATAAGGGCGCACGGTGGATGCCTTGGTACTAGGAGCCGAAGAAGGACGGGACTAACACCGATATGCCTCGGGGAGTTGTAAGTAAACGCTATATCCGAGGATTTCCGAATGGGGAAACCCACTGTTCGTAATGGAACAGTACGTATATCTGAATTCATAGGGTATACGAGGCAGACCTAGGGAACTGAAACATCTCAGTACCTAGAGGAAGAGAAAGAAAATTCGATTTCCCAAGTAGCGGCGAGCGAAACGGAAAGAGCCCAAACCAGTAAGCTTGCTTACTGGGGTTGTAGGACACTCCATACGGAGTTACAAAGAAATTCTTTAGACGAATCGACCTGGAAAGGTCAGCCGCAGAAGGTAACAGCCCTGTAATCGAAAAAGAGTTTCCTCCGGAGTGTATCCTGAGTACGGCGGAACACGAGAAATTCCGTCGGAATCCGGGAGGACCATCTCCCAAGGCTAAATACTACCTAGTGACCGATAGTGAACCAGTACCGTGAGGGAAAGGTGAAAAGCACCCCGGGAGGGGAGTGAAATAGAACCTGAAACCGTGTGCCTACAAGTAGTCGAAGCCCGTTAATGGGTGACGGCGTACCTTTTGTAGAATGGACCGGCGAGTTACGATTACATGCAAGGTTAAGTGGAAGACACGGAGCCGCAGCGAAAGCGAGTCTGAATAGGGCGTTTATAGTATGTGGTCGTAGACCCGAAACCGTGTGATCTACCCATGTCCAGGGTGAAGGTCAGGTAACACTGACTGGAGGCCCGAACCCACGTATGTTGAAAAATGCGGGGATGAGGTGTGGGTAGGGGTGAAATGCCAATCGAACACGGAGATAGCTGGTTCTCTCCGAAATAGCTTTAGGGCTAGCCTCAAAAAAAGAGTACTGGAGGTAGAGCACTGATTGAACTAGGGGCCCTCACCGGGTTACCGAATTCAGTCAAACTCCGAATGCCAGATACTTATTTTTGGGAGTCAGACTATGGGTGATAAGGTTCATAGTCGAGAGGGAAACAGCCCAGACCGCCAGCTAAGGTCCCAAAGTATACGTTAAGTGGAAAAGGATGTGGAGTTGCCCAGACAACCAGGATGTTGGCTTAGAAGCAGCCACCATTTAAAGAGTGCGTAATAGCTCACTGGTCGAGTGACTCTGCGCCGAAAATGTACCGGGGCTAAACGTATCACCGAAGCTGCGGATTGTTCTTACGAACAATGGTAGGAGAGCGTTCTAAGTGCTGTGAAGTCAGACCGTGAGGACTGGTGGAGCGCTTAGAAGTGAGAATGCCGGTATGAGTAGCGAAAAAAGAGTGAGAATCTCTTTCACCGAATGCCTAAGGTTTCCTGAGGAAGGCTCGTCCACTCAGGGTTAGTCGGGACCTAAGCCGAGGCCGAAAGGCGTAGGCGATGGATAACAGGTTGATATTCCTGTACCACCTCATGATTGTTTGAGCAATGGGGGGACGCAGAAGGATAAGGAATGCGCACGGATGGAAGTGTGCGCCCAAGCAGTGAGAAAGTCAGATAGGCAAATCCGTCTGGCAATTTCAAGCTGTGATGGGGAGGGAAATTTAGTACCGAAGTTCCTGATTTCACACTGCCAAGAAAAGCCTCTAGTTAGATCATAGGTGCCCGTACCGCAAACCGACACAGGTAGGCGAGGAGAGAATCCTAAGGTGAGCGGGAGAACTCTCGTTAAGGAACTCGGCAAAATGACCCCGTAACTTCGGGAGAAGGGGTGCTCCTTTAAGGAGGAGCCGCAGTGAATAGGCCCAAGCGACTGTTTAGCAAAAACACAGGTCTCTGCGAAGCCGAAAGGCGAAGTATAGGGGCTGACACCTGCCCGGTGCTGGAAGGTTAAGGGAAAGAGTTAGGGTTTTACCCGAAGCTTAGAACCGAAGCCCCAGTAAACGGCGGCCGTAACTATAACGGTCCTAAGGTAGCGAAATTCCTTGTCGGGTAAGTTCCGACCCGCACGAAAGGTGCAACGACTTGGGCACTGTCTCAACGAGAGACCCGGTGAAATTATACGATGTGTGAAGATGCACATTACCCGCGACAGGACGGAAAGACCCCGTGGAGCTTTACTGTAGCCTGATATTGACTGTTTGTGCAGCTTGTACAGGATAGGTGGGAGCCTTAGAAGCGAGAGCGCTAGCTTTCGTGGAGGCACCCGTGGGATACCACCCTAGCTGTATGAACATTCTAACCCAGGACCGTGATCCGGTTCGGAGACAGTGTCAGGCGGGCAGTTTGACTGGGGCGGTCGCCTCCTAAAAGGTAACGGAGGCGCCCAAAGGTTCCCTCAGAATGGTTGGAAATCATTCGTAGAGTGTAAAGGCAGAAGGGAGCTTGACTGCGAGACTTACAAGTCGAGCAGGGACGAAAGTCGGGCTTAGTGATCCGGTGGTTCCGCATGGAAGGGCCATCGCTCAACGGATAAAAGCTACCCCGGGGATAACAGGCTTATCTCCCCCAAGAGTTCACATCGACGGGGAGGTTTGGCACCTCGATGTCGGCTCATCGCATCCTGGGGCTGTAGTCGGTCCCAAGGGTTGGGCTGTTCGCCCATTAAAGCGGTACGCGAGCTGGGTTCAGAACGTCGTGAGACAGTTCGGTCCCTATCCGTCGTGGGCGTTGGAAGTTTGAGAGGAGCTGTCCTTAGTACGAGAGGACCGGGATGGACACACCGCTGGTGTACCAGTTGTTCCGCCAGGAGCATAGCTGGGTAGCTACGTGTGGAAAGGATAAGTGCTGAAAGCATCTAAGCATGAAGCCCCCCTCAAGATGAGACTTCCCATCACTTCGAGTGAGTAAGATCCCTCAGAGACGATGAGGTTGATAGGTTCGGGGTAGAAGCATGGTGACATGTGAAGCTGACGAATACTAATCGATCGAGGACTTAACTAAATTCTTTCGATGTATGTTGTTTACTCTTATTTAGTTTTTAAGGTATAAAGTTAAAAAAATACTTGCATTTTCTGTAAAGAATGCATATAATATAACTTGTCCTTCATTTTTGAATGTCTGGTAGTGATGGCGGAAAGGTCACACCTGTTCCCATACCGAACACAGCAGTTAAGCTTTCCAGCGCCGATGGTAGTTGAGACTTTGTCTCTGCGAGAGTAGGACGCCGCCAGGCAATACATAAAAAGACAGCATACATTTTTGTATGCTGTCTTTTTATGTTGTGTTATATTAGTATGTTATAAACATAAAATATATTTGGATGGTAAAAACGGGGTAAACACAATCTAAGTGAAAAGGAGGAAAATAAATGGAGGCATTTTTTCAAGACGTGATGGGTGATAATTTTTCAATAATAGTTATTCGCTTAATGATTGCATTAGTTTTATCTGGCATTATCGGTTTTGAACGTGAATGGAATAATCACTCAGCGGGTTTCCGAACACATATATTAGTTGGTGTAGGCGCATGTTTAATGATGCTATTATCTTTTTATGGATTCCTGCATTTTTTAGAGTATGAAAATGTTCGTTTCGATCCAGCACGAATTCCTTCTTATGTGATTAGTGGAATAGGTTTCCTTGGTGCAGGTACAATAATAGTTTATGGTGGGACAATTCGCGGGTTAACTACTGCAGCTTCTATATGGACTGTAGCAGGGATTGGCCTTGTTGTTGGAGCAGGAATGTATGGTCCGGCGATTGTTGCAACATTAATTATCTTAATCAGTCTCGTATTACTAAATAATTTAGAGAAAATATTTCAATCAAAGAAAAAGCATATGAGGATAGCAATTGTGGTTCAACGAAATTTGGAGGTATCTGAATTAATTAAAGTAGTTGAAGCCCATCATGCAAAAATATTAAATATTGAAGTTGAAAGAATGGAAAGTGAACTGAGATCGATCTATGTGAAAATGAATAATATGGAGAGTAAGGAATTGATAGAGCTCTTTGAAGCTATTTCTAAACTTGAGTCTGTTAATAATGTTGCAAGAATGGCCAAGTAAGTATTATTTTTAATGTAAAACACAGTATTTTCTTCTTGAAGATGACTGTGTTTTTTAATATTTATTATTTCATATGCTTTAATGTGTTTGAGTATCTCAAAATATGTCTAAAATATAATAGCGGATATTGCTTTTCAAGAAATGATTTATGACGTATAATTAAATCATAGTCAAAGATAGTCAAAGTCAAACGGATATAATCAGATAACTGGCTCACTCGGGAAGCGGAAATAGGAAAGTATCTCTTAGACTGCTGCGCGAATAGGGCATAAGCTGAGACCTTCATTAGTGTTTGCCTTTTGAATGTTAGATGAAGTGAAACCAGTGACATGTCATAAGAAAAAAGGAGTTGGGAATATGAGTAATATTTCGGACGTAATTGAGCAATATCTCAAGCAAGTATTAAAAGCTAAGGGAAAGAATAATGCAATTGAAATCAAACGAAGTGAAATTGCTGATCAATTCCAATGTGTACCTTCGCAAATTAATTATGTTATAAACACCCGCTTCACTACGGAAAAAGGATATGTGGTGGAGAGCAAACGCGGGGGTGGCGGTTATATTCGCATTATCAGGGTAAAACATCAAGATAAGGCAGATTTGATTAATGAGATTATTAAAATGATTAATCCAAGCGTTTCACAGCAAGCAGCAGTTCATGTGCTTGAGCGGTTATTTGAGGAAAAAATAATTACTGAACGGGAAGAAAAAATTATGTTTAGCGCCCTCGAAAGAACAACACTTCCATTTCAACTGCCGCTCCGTGATGAAATACGTGCACGTATATTAACAGCAATGCTTCATTCATTGAAATATTTAAACTAAATCATATAATAGAAAGCAATTATCGGATGAGGAGGATGTGAAGTGCAGTGTCAGGAATGCCAGCAACGCCCGGCCACGTTCTATTTTCAGCAAGTTGTTAATGGAGAGAAGAAGGAAGTCCACTTATGTGAAGTTTGTGCACATGAGAAAGGTTATATTGCGTCTTCTGAGGAAAATTACTCCTTAGAAGATTTGCTAAAAGGTCTTTTTCATTTTGATGCTTCGCAGTTAGGAGCTCAGCCCTTTCAGCAAACTAAGCAGCCAAAAGAAGTTCAATGTCCAAAATGTAAAATGACATTTGCAGAGTTTCAGCAAATAGGAAAATTCGGCTGTGCTTCTTGCTATGAAACTTTTTCTCAACGAATGAACCCTATTTTCCGTCGCGTGCATGCTGGAAATACAAAGCATTCGGGTAAAATACCTAAACGAATCGGTGGAAGTTTGCAAAAAAAGAAGCAAATTGAAGAATACCGAAATGAACTAAAAAAGCTTGTTGAAGAAGAAGCCTTTGAGAAGGCGGCAGTATTAAGAGACAAGATTAAAACATTAGAAAATGGGAATGATTCGAAAGAGGAGGGGAGTGAAGGATGACATTAGAGCATTTTATTAATGAAGCTATTAGTCCCTGGATGCGTGAAGAAGGGGCTGACAGTGATATTGTTCTAAGCAGCCGCATTCGTTTAGCACGTAACTTTGCTAATGTAACTTATCCTGTCCTTGGTGAGGAATCTGAATTAAAAAAGGTAACTGATTTTATGAAACAGGAGTATTCGAAACAGTCCTTCCACGCATATAAAAATTTTCAATTTATCTCTATGCAGGATCTCTCACTAATTGAAAAAAGAATCCTTGTAGAAAAACACTTAATTAGCCCAAATCTGGAAAAGTTCCCGCAATCTGCAGTACTGATTTCAGAGGATGAACGCGTTTCTATAATGATTAATGAAGAGGATCATTTAAGAATCCAGTTATATTTCCCGGGGTATCAACTGACAGAAGCATTAGAAGAGGCTTTTAACTTAGATGATTGGATTGAGGAGAAAGTGAATTACGCTTTCGATGAAAAATGTGGTTATCTTACAAGCTGTCCTACAAATGTAGGTACAGGAATGCGAGCCTCGGTTATGATGCATCTGCCTGCACTTGCTCATACAAAGCAAATCAATCGGATGATTCCTGCAATTAATCAATTTGGATTGGTTGTTCGGGGCATTTATGGAGAAGGCAGTGAATCATTGGGGAATATATATCAAATCTCAAATCAGATTACATTAGGAAAATCAGAGAATGATATTGTGCTTGACCTGGAGAGTGTTGTGAAACAATTGATTGAGCAGGAGCGGCTTGCAAGGAAATATATAACGGAAAAGCTTGGACTTACACTGGAGGATCGCATTTTCAGATCTTATGGGATTTTAAAGAATAGTAGAATTATCGGATCTAAGGAAGCATCAGAATGTATTTCTAACGTGCGCTTAGGCATAGACTTAGGTATCATTAAGAACATATCAAAAAATATATTAAATGAGCTGATGATTTTAATGCAGCCAGGGTTCTTACAGCATTATGCTAATAAAAAACTAACAGCTAGAGAACGCGATATTTTTCGTGCTTCACTCATAAGAGAACGACTACAGTTGGAGAAATAGGAGGGAAGACAAGATGATGTTTGGACGATTTACAGAAAGAGCACAGAAGGTATTGGCTTTGTCACAAGAAGAAGCAGTACGTCTTGGTCATAATAATATTGGGACAGAACATATTCTACTCGGTCTTGTTCGTGAGGGTGAAGGAATTGCTGCAAAAGCATTACAATCCCTTGGTGTTGAGGTAGAAAAGATTCAAGAGGAAGTAGAAAAGTTAATCGGTGTAGGGAAGCAGCCGATGCAATCCATTCATTACACACCACGAGCGAAAAAGGTAGTGGAATTATCACAGGATGAAGCAAGAAAGCTAGGTCATTCCTATGTTGGAACAGAACATATCTTATTAGGATTAATCCGTGAAGGAGAAGGTGTAGCAGCTCGAGTATTAAATAACCTTGGTGTAAGTCTAAATAAGGCGCGTCAGCAGGTTTTAAAGCTTCTTGGCAGCAATGAGTCGCAAGCTGGGAGAAGAGGACGCAGCGGGCAGCAATCGAACGCCAGCACACCAACTCTGGATTCATTAGCTCGAGACTTAACAGTTAGTGCAAAAGAAGGGAAAATTGATCCTGTAATTGGGCGCGCAAAAGAAATTGAGCGTGTGATTCAAGTACTTAGCCGCCGCACGAAAAATAATCCAGTGCTGATTGGTGAGCCGGGTGTAGGTAAAACAGCTGTGGCAGAAGGTCTTGCACAACAAATTATCGATAATGAGGTACCGGAGACTCTTCGTGATAAACGCGTGATGACACTTGATATGGGAACGGTAGTTGCGGGAACAAAATACCGCGGTGAATTTGAAGATCGTCTGAAAAAAGTAATGGAAGAAATTCGCCAAGCGGGAAATGTTATTCTGTTTATTGATGAATTGCATACATTAATTGGTGCTGGTGGCGCAGAGGGAGCTATTGATGCTTCTAATATTCTTAAACCATCTCTTGCAAGAGGGGAACTTCAATGTATCGGTGCTACAACAGTAGATGAATATCGTAAATACATTGAAAAAGATGCTGCTTTAGAACGTCGTTTCCAGCCGATACAAGTTGATGAGCCGACTGTTGAGGAAACAATTCAAATTTTAGGTGGTCTTCGGGACCGTTATGAAGCACATCACCGTGTAACGATTACAGACGAAGCAATGGAGGCTGCAGCAACGTTATCGGATCGATATATTACCGACCGTTTCCTTCCGGATAAAGCAATTGATTTAATTGATGAGGCTGGCTCTAAGGTGCGTCTGCGTTCTTATACAATTCCGCCGAATTTAAAGGAACTTGAGCAGAAGCTTGCAGAGGTAAGGAAAGAAAAAGATGCAGCTGTGCAAAGCCAGGAATTTGAAACGGCCGCCTCATTGCGCGATACAGAACAGCGCCATCGTGAAGAATTAGAGAAAACAAAAAATGAATGGAAAGAGAAACAAGGGCAAATGGACTCTGAGGTAACAGTAGAGGATATTGCTAGCGTTGTTTCCATTTGGACGGGAGTGCCCGTTTCCAAATTAACCAAAGATGAAAGTAAGCGTCTTTTAAATATGGAGGAAATCCTTCATAAACGTGTTATTGGGCAAGAAGAAGCAGTAAATGCAATCTCTACGGCAATCCGCAGAGCACGTGCTGGATTAAAAGATCCAAAACGTCCTATTGGCTCCTTTATCTTCCTTGGACCTACAGGGGTTGGTAAAACAGAGCTTGCACGCGCACTTGCAGAGGTTATGTTTGCAGATGAGGATGCGATGATTCGTGTTGATATGTCAGAGTATATGGAAAGACATTCAACAGCGCGATTAGTTGGTTCACCTCCAGGATATGTTGGTTATGAAGAGGGCGGCCAGTTAACAGAGAAGGTACGAAGAAAACCGTATTCAGTAGTTTTACTGGATGAAATAGAGAAGGCACATCCTGAAGTATTTAATATTTTACTTCAAGTTCTGGAAGACGGACGTTTAACGGATTCAAAAGGCAGACTAGTTGATTTCCGCAACACTGTAATTATAATGACTTCGAACGTCGGTGCTAGCGAGCTAAGACGCAATAAATTTGTAGGCTTCAATGTCGCTGATGAGGGCCAAGAGTACAGTGATATGAAATCAAAAGTAATGGATGAGCTGAAAAAAGCATTTCGTCCAGAGTTTCTTAACCGAATTGATGAAACGATTGTCTTCCATTCCCTTGAGAAGAAACATATGAAGGATATTGTTGTATTGATGCTGGAAGAACTGAAGAAACGTCTGCATGAGCAAGAAATTGATTTATCCATGACAGATAAGGCAGTGGAGAAGATAGCAAATGAAGGATTTGATCCGGAATACGGCGCACGTCCGCTGCGTCGCTCCATCCAGCAAAATATTGAGAACTTATTATCTGAGGAATTACTGAAAGAGACAATTGAAAAGGGACAAAAGGTGAAAATTGGCCTGAACAGTAAAGGTGAATTTATTATCTTGAAGTAAATTGTCAGTGGACTTTGAAAAGCTAGAAGAATAATTTCTTCTAGCTTTTTCCAAAAAAATATCCAAGATTATTCATTGTGGCAAAAATAAGGTATAAATGAATTATATTTGAAAGGAAAATGTAACCTATTTTAGATAATATTCGTTTACAATATATAGGAGGGACCGAATGCTATGGCTAAACGCAAGAATAAATTTGTCTGCCAAGATTGCGGGTATGAATCAGCAAAATGGATGGGCAAGTGCCCTGGCTGCGGCAACTGGAATACAATGGTAGAAGAAATCCAAGCACCAGTCTCAGGTGGAAGACATGTATCCAGTGGCAGCGGACGAAAAGTAAGCAAGCCAGAAAAAATTACCGCACTCGAATCACAGAAAGAACCGCGTATTACCACAGAGATGAAGGAATTTAATCGTGTGCTTGGAGGCGGTGTTGTACCGGGCTCTCTTGTTTTAATTGGCGGAGATCCTGGAATTGGAAAGTCAACCCTGCTTCTGCAAATCTCTTCGCAAATTGCCAAGAAAAAAATGCCAGTGCTTTATGTATCAGGAGAGGAATCAACAAGGCAGACGAAACTGCGAGCAGAACGCTTAGGTGTAGATGAAGATGAATTATATGTCCTAAGTGAAACAAACCTTCAAGATATTAGTAATCAAATTGAAGAATTACAGCCTCAGCTTGTCATCATTGATTCAATCCAAACAATTTATCGAGAAGAAGTAGCCAGTGCTCCAGGGAGTGTCTCACAGGTTCGTGAGTGTACTGGGGAATTAATGCGCATTGCGAAAACAAATCATATATCAATCTTTATAGTAGGACATGTCACGAAGGAAGGTTCGATTGCTGGACCAAGGTTATTGGAACATATGGTGGATGCAGTGCTCTATTTTGAGGGAGAGCGGCATCATACATATCGAATTTTGCGTGGTGTAAAGAATCGTTTTGGAAGTACACATGAAATGGGTATCTTTGAAATGAAAGAAGAAGGGCTTCGTGAAGTATTAAATGCTTCTGAGATTTTCCTTGAAGAAAGAACAGCGGGAGCAGCAGGTTCAACAGTTGTAGCTTCTATGGAAGGGACACGACCGGTACTTGTTGAAATACAAGCATTGATTTCCCCCTCAAGCTTTGGAAATCCAAGAAGAATGGCGACGGGAATTGATTATAATCGAGTGCCTCTCATTATGGCAGTATTGGAAAAAAGGGTCGGTTTCATGCTGCAAAATCAAGATGCATATATTAAAGTAGCAGGCGGAGTGAAGCTGGATGAGCCGGCAATTGACCTGGCAATTGCAATTAGTATTGCATCGAGTTTTAGAGACCAGGCAACTGAGCCAAAAGATATCTTTATCGGTGAGGTAGGTCTTACAGGTGAAATAAGAAGGGTTTCTAGAATTGAACAGCGTGTACAGGAAGCTGCAAAGCTTGGCTTTAAACGCGTAATTTGCCCGAAGAATAACCTGGATGGCTGGAAGACGCCTAAAGATATTCAAGTTGTTGGCGTATCTACGGTACAAGAAGCGTTGGAAATTGCACTTGCGAGATAGTTTATTATAATAAAGTTCTGATAGGATGCTATCAACTATCGGAAACTTATTCGTGAACAAATAAGCAAGGCCTGTATTTACAAAGAATAGTGAAATGGATAGATTAATAACCTAATATTTCTTTTCTGCCTCTTTGAACAGCTTTATAGAGGGTTATAAATAGAAAATAAAGGTAATAATAAAATTTAGGAGGTGAAATTATGCTAAAAAAATTAGTTCATATCTTTTTTGTCGTGTTAGGTGGAACGATTGGTTTCGTTTATATTCCAGTTATTGTGGAGTTTTTTAATCTTCAAAATGTGGAATGGCTAACGAACCCTTATCTTGGAATGGCGCTTGGCGCAATTATCTTTTTCTTAATTTCATATTTTTTAGCTGATTATATTGTGAATTTCTTCAAATGGGTCGAGGATGCACTCATTAAGCTGCCGGCTTTGGATTTATTCTTTGGTAGTGTTGGTATGATTTTTGGTCTTATTATTTCCTATCTGGTAACAATGCCTTTACAGGATATTAGCATCAAAATTGTATCACAAGTACTTCCAATATTTATTACAATCATATTAGGTTATTTAGGCTTCCGTGTAGGATTTCAGCGGAGAGAGGAATTTTCCAATTTATTAAGAACTGGTAAGAAGGAACGTCAAAAAGTTGTAAACATCAATGAATCAGAGGCTGAATCGGATATGCCCAAGCCAAAGATTTTAGATACAAGTGTCATCATTGATGGAAGAATTGCTGATATTTGCAGTACAGGTTTTCTAGAAGGAACCCTTGTTATACCACAGTTTGTACTTGGAGAGCTGCAGCATATCGCGGACTCGTCTGATGCACTCAAGAGAAACCGCGGCAGACGCGGATTAGACGTTTTGAACCGGATTCAAAAAGAATTGCCTGTTATTGTTGAAATTTATGAAGGTGACTTTGAAGAAATTGCTGAGGTAGATAGCAAGCTTATTAAGTTAGCAAAAGTCAGCAATGGAATTGTTGTAACGAATGATTTTAATTTAAATAAGGTATGCGATTTGCAAGGTGTACCAGTTTTAAATATTAATGACCTGGCAAATGCGGTTAAGCCAGTTGTGCTTCCAGGTGAAGAGCTTGTTGTTCAAGTGATTAAAGATGGTAAAGAACAAAAGCAAGGAATTGCTTATCTTGATGATGGAACAATGATTGTTGTTGAAGAAGGGCGCGATTATATCGGCAAAACAATTGAAGTTGTCATTACAAGTGTACTGCAGACTTCTGCTGGCAGAATGATCTTTGCAAAACCAAAATCACTTGAAAAAGCACTCTAAAAGGGGTATAACTATAAAGGATACAGCTTGAAAAGTGATGACATATTTTGTTATCACTTTTCTTCACAATGAGCTATTTTTAGATATAAGTGTATATCTTTTAAAATTTGTTTTTATATTTGTAGAAAAGAGGGGAAGCAACATGACAGAGGTAAGGGTTCGCTATGCACCAAGCCCAACAGGTCATCTGCACATTGGTAATGCAAGAACAGCATTATTTAATTATTTGTATGCGAAACATTTTGACGGGAAATTTATTATACGTACGGAAGATACAGATGAAAAGCGTAATGTAGCAGGTGGAGAAGAAAGCCAGCTGAAATTTTTGAAATGGCTTGGAATTGAATGGGAAGAAGGACCAGATGTCGGTGGTGATTATGGTCCATATCGTCAGACGGAACGACTGGATATGTATCAAAAGTATACAGATGAACTGCTTGAAAGAGGCCTTGCGTATAAATGTTATATGACGGAAGAAGAACTTGAAAAAGAACGTGAGGAGCAGATTGCGAATGGACAAGTACCGAAGTATTCTGGTGCGCATCGTGATTTAACAGAAGAGCAAATCACTGCATTTGAAGCAGAAGGCAGAATGCCAAGTATTCGTTTTCGTGTGCCTGAAAACAAAACATATACATTTAATGACCTTGTTCGTAAAAATATTACATTTGAATCCAGTGATTTTGGTGACTGGGTCATTGTGAAAAAGAATGGCATCCCAACTTATAACTTTGCAGTTGCGATTGATGACCACTTTATGAAGATTTCACATGTGCTGCGTGGAGAAGAGCATATTTCTAATACACCAAAGCAAATGATGATATATGATGCTTTCGGCTGGGAAGCGCCGACTTATGGTCATATGACTTTAATTCTGAATGAGAATCGCAAGAAGCTAAGTAAGCGTGATGAGCATATTTTACAGTTTATTGAGCAATATCGTAATCTTGGCTACCTGCCTGAAGCGATGTTTAACTTTATCAGCTTATTGGGTTGGTCTCCTGTTGGAGAAGAAGAAATCTTTAATAAAGAAACATTGATTGAAATTTTTGATCCAGAACGTTTATCCACTTCACCAGCTATCTTTGATCAGCAAAAACTAAAATGGATGAACAATGAATACATTAAAGGGCTGGAATTGAATCAAGTAATTGAACTTGCAATGCCTCATTTGATTGCTGCTGGCAAACTGCCGGAGACGATGGATGAGGAACAGCGCGACTGGGCAGAGAACGTTATTGCACTTTATCGTGAACAATTAAGATATGGTCAGGAAATTGTTGAATTAACTGAGCTGTTCTTTACAGAAGAAATAACCTACGATGAAGAAAATATGGAAGTATTGAATGAAGAGCAAGTACCAGAAGTATTGCGTGTATTTAAAGAGAAGCTTGGTGAACTGGAAACATTCACTAAGGATGAGATTAAAGCGCAGATTAAAGCAACACAGAAGGAAACAGGACAGAAGGGCAAGAAGCTATTTATGCCAATTCGTGTTGCAACAACTGGACAAATGCATGGACCAGAGCTTCCATTTGCAATCGAACTATTAGGAAAAGAAGTTATCACAAGCCGCCTGGAAAATATACTAGGTAAATTAGGGGCTAAATAGTTCACAAAACGTAAAAACTGTAATATAGTAATAGCATATATTTGAACGTTGATAAGGGAAAGTAGAAAATATATTGCTTATACAGAGAGAATCACCTTGGCTGAAAGTGATTTTAAGTAAGCTTTTTGAAGTGCCCCTTTGAGTCTGCTATGGAAACTTTTGAATGATTCTAAATAGTACATAGCAGCGGAACTCTGCCGTTACCTAGAGCACAAGTTGGAAGGGAGGATTCCCTTCAAACAGAGTGGAACCGCGCCGTAAAGCGTCTCTGTATTTTATACAGAGGCGCTTTTTTTATTTTCACCAAATAAGTAAAGTCCGTTTACTTGATATGTGAAACAAAGTTTTAATGAAAGGTGGAATGGAGAAATGGGTTTATTTAAACGAATGAAGGAAGATATGGATGTTGTGTTTGAACAGGACCCTGCAGCACGGACTTATTTTGAAGTTTTTCTGACATATTCTGGGCTTCATGCAGTGTGGTTTCATCGAATTGCTCATGCGTTTTATAATAAAAGATTATATTTCTTGGCTCGCGCGATATCACAATTCTCAAGGTTCGTCACTGGTATAGAAATTCACCCAGGAGCGAAAATCGGCAGGCGCTTATTTATTGACCATGGAATGGGTGTTGTGATTGGTGAAACGTGTGAAATTGGGAATAATGTCACCATCTATCAAGGCGTGACTCTAGGCGGTACAGGAAAAGAAAAGGGAAAGCGTCATCCCACGGTAATGGACAATGCTTTGATTGCAACAGGTGCAAAGGTGCTAGGAGACATTATAATCGGTGAAAATGCAAAAGTTGGTGGTGGGTCGGTCGTGTTGAAGGATGTACCACAAAACTCCACTGTTGTAGGAATTCCTGGAAAGGTTGTTGTTCAGGATGGCGAAAGAATCCAAAGGGACTTGGATCACCATAAAATGCCTGACCCTGTTGCGGATCGCTGTACAGAGCTGCAACAAGAAATTAATTCATTGAAAGCTGAATTGAAAGAGTTAAAAGAAGGGAGCAAAATTCGTCGTGTCGATTAAAATTTTTAATACATTAACAAGAGAAAAGGAAGCTTTTAAACCGCTGGAAGAAGGAAAGGTCAGCATGTATGTGTGCGGTCCGACTGTATATAACTATATCCATATCGGAAATGCTCGTCCCGCGATTGTATTTGATACTGTGAGACGGTATTTGGAATATAGAGGCTATGATGTAGATTATGTTCTGAATTTCACTGATGTAGATGATAAGATTATTAAAGCAGCAAATGAGCTGGGTGAGGAAGTCCCTGAAGTTGCAGATCGATTTATAGACGCGTATTTAGAGGATGTAGGGGCGTTAGGCGTTAAAATGGCTACACATCACCCGCGAGTAATGGATACAATGGATGACATCATTGAATTTGTAAACGTTCTTGTCGATAAAGGATATGCTTATGAAGCAGATGGAGATGTTTATTTCAGACCACGTGCTTTCGAAGATTATGGTAAGCTGTCACATCAATCAGTCGATGAACTGCGTGCTGGTGCGAGAATTCAAGTAGGAGAGAAAAAAGAAGACCCTCTTGATTTTGCACTTTGGAAGCAAGCGAAGGATGGAGAAATTGCCTGGGATGCTCCATGGGGCCAAGGAAGGCCAGGCTGGCATATTGAATGCTCTGCAATGGCAAAGAAATATCTTGGAGAAACAATTGACATTCATGCAGGCGGACAGGATTTGACATTCCCGCATCATGAGAATGAAATTGCCCAGTCAGAGGCTATGACAGGAAAGACTTTTGCAAAGTACTGGATGCATAATGGGTATATTAATATTGATAATGAGAAGATGTCAAAGTCGCTAGGGAACTTTGTGTTAACGAAAGATCTGATTGCACAGCATAAACCGCAGGTCCTGCGTTTCTTTATGCTAAGCGTTCATTACCGCCATCCAATTAACTTTACGGAAGAGCTTTTAGAAAGCGCAAAAAACAGCTTGGACAGAATCCAAACAGCATACCATAACTTGGAACACCGAAAAAGTGCAAGTCTTAATCTTACAGAAGATAATGCTGAATGGCTGGAGAAGATTGCTGACTTTAAACGTGACTTCGAAAAAGAAATGGATGACGATTTTAATACAGCAAATGCAATCTCTGTATTATTTGAGCTATCGAAAGAGGCAAATATCTATCTCAATGAACCACAGACTAAATTGGCAGTTATTGAAGCATTCCAAGATGCGATTATGGAATTGCTTGGGATATTAGGCATTAATTTAAATACTGACAAAGAGTTGCTTGATGAGGAGATAGAGACGTTAATAACAGAAAGAAATGAAGCCAGAAAAAACCGCGATTTTGCTAAAGCGGATGAAATTAGAGACTTACTCAAGGAGAAGTCCATCATCTTAGAGGATACTGCTCAAGGCGTTCGCTGGAAAAGAGGCTAATGGAACGAATGGATGCAAAACAAATGAAAAGCTTAGCACTCGCCTATATGGGAGACGCAATATATGAAGTTTATATTCGAGAGTATTTATTAAAAAAAGGCCAGGTCAAGCCTCACTTATTACACCAGATGGCGATAAAATTCGTCTCTGGCAAGGGGCAGGCTGCTGTCCTTTTAAATTGGCTGGATAAGGATATACTTACAGCGGAGGAAAGACAAATTGTTTCCCGTGGGAGAAATGCTAAATCGGGATCTGTACCGAAAAATACCAGTATCCAAACATACCGCTATAGTACAGCATTTGAAACATTGCTTGGATATCACTACTTAGCAAAGAATGAAGCGCGGCTTTATGAACTGATGCAAGCTGCAGTTACTTTAATTGAGAAAGGAATGGAACCGAATGAGTGAGGAAATGATTATCGGAAAAAACCCAGTCATCGAGGCGCTTACCTCAGGACGCTCGGTAAATAAAGTATTTGTTTCGGAACATTTAAATGCAAATACATTTAAAAAGCTGCAGCAATCAGCAAGAGAAGCAGGAACAATTGTTCAAAAAGTGCCAAAGTCGAAGCTTGATTCGATGTCTAATGGCAACCATCAAGGAATTATTGCGTATGTTGCATCTTATCAATATGGCACAATGGAGCAGATCTTCACACTTGCTGAAGAAAAAGGAGAGGATGCATTTTTTATTATATTGGACGAGCTGGAGGATCCTCATAATCTCGGCTCAATTCTTCGTACGGCTGATGCTACTGGAGTCCATGGTGTTATTATACCGAAAAGGCGCTCTGTTGGACTCACGCAGGCTGTTGCTAAAACAGCAGCAGGTGCAATGGAACATGTCCCTGTTGTGCGTGTTACGAATATAGCAAATACAATCGATGAACTGAAAGAGAAGAATATTTGGGTGGTTGGTACGGAAGCGGAAGCGACACAGGACTACCGTCGGCTCGAAGGCAGCTTGCCAATTGCTGTTGTAATTGGCAATGAGGGCAAGGGTATTTCAAGGCTTGTACGGAAAAAGTGTGACTGGACAGTAAGTCTGCCGATGAGTGGAGAGGTGTCTTCATTGAATGCATCTGTAGCATGCAGTTTATTATTATACGAGGTATATCGCAAACGTCATCCGCTAGGTGAGATGTAATGAACATCTTGTTAGTGGATGGCTACAATATTATTGGTGATTGGGAAGAGCTTAAAGTTTTAAGAGACAAAGACATGGCTCAAGCTCGGGACCGCCTGATTGAACTAATGGCAGAATATCAGGCGTTTACCGGGGACCGCGTCATCATTGTTTTTGACGCACATGAGGTGCGAGGCAAGGAAAGTAAATACAAACAATTTAAGGTAGAAGTTATCTACACAAAAGAAAATGAAACAGCAGATGACCGGATTGAAGGGCTTATAAAAAAGCTGAAAAATATTAAAACACAAGTTTATGTTGCAACGTCAGATTTTGCTGAACAACGAACGATTTTTGGTCAAGGTGCTCTGAGAGTTTCTGCTCGAGAGTTGAAAATAGAACTTCAGGATATTGAGAGGGAGATCGATTTTCAATTAATCGAACAAAAAAACAAACAACCACAGACAAAAATTATTCTCGATAAGAGAGTACTTGAGGAGTTCGAAAAAATGCGGAGGGGAGAATATTGAGAAAATAATCTCTTTTCTCCCTTTTCGTATTAAAAAGTGCGTTGTTATATTGACGAATCCTCGTCCGTTGCGGTATAATAACGTTTACAATGCAGATATAGTGAACGGGGGTAATTCTTGGTGGTAGTCAAGCAGCTGGACATACGTCACTCAAACTTACATATGCTTGATGATGAGGAGATCGTTCATTTGATTCATCAAGAAAATAATCAAGCGTTGGACTTTTTAATAAACAAGTACCGTCACTTTGTCCAGGGCAAGGCACGGACATACTTTTTAATCGGTGCTGATAAAGAGGATATCGTGCAAGAAGGAATGATTGGACTTTACAAGGCAATTAGAGATTATGATAAAAACAAACTCTCCTCATTTAAAGCTTTTGCTGAATTATGCATCACCCGACAAATTATTACCGCAATCAAAACTGCAACAAGGCAAAAGCATACACCGTTAAATTCATATGTATCTTTGGACAAGCCTATTTTTGATGAAGAATCAGATCGTACATTACTCGATGTTATTGCTGGTTCTAAGTCAATTGACCCTGAAGAGTTATTAGTAAATCAGGAAAAATTCATTGATATGGAATTGAAATTATCGGAATTATTAAGCGGGTTAGAGAAACGCGTATTGCACTTGTATTTAGACGGCCGTTCCTACCAGGAGATTTCTGCAGAGCTTAATCGTCATGTGAAGTCGATTGATAATGCGCTCCAGCGCGTAAAGCGAAAGCTGGAGCAGTTAATTAAAGAAAATGAAGTCAAGCAATTGTAGTATGATAACTAACACGACGTTGACACAGCAACGCAATACATGCTACATTATTAAGTGAAAAATACCCTTTTTAAAAGGGGTGATATGAAAATGAGTAAAAAGATAACTTTAGCATGTGCTATTTGTTCAAGCAGGAACTATTCAACTAATAAAAATGTATCCACAACTTCTACCAGACTAGAGGTTCAGAAATATTGTAAACATTGTGGGAAGCATACATTGCATCGAGAGACAAAGTAGCGCATAGAGGTAGACCTTGGGGGGTACACATATGTTTAAATTCTTGAAGAACGTTTCTAGAGAGATGAAGAAGGTTAGCTGGCCGACTGGCAAGGAATTACGCAGTTATACAATGATTGTACTAGCAACAGTTATCTTTGTAGCTGTCTTCTTTTTCGTTGTTGACCTAGGAATATCACAGCTTTTAAATCTTTTTTGAATAATGATGTTGAATTTATGCTATAATAAAATTAGAATATATTTCTCACAAAAAACCCGCAATAGACGGGTTTTTCATATTGGTTAAAATAAGCAGGAGGCATAATGCTGAATATGCCCCTTGCTTCCGATAAATCCAAAAATGACTTAAGGGAGGGGAAGGGCAGTAGTTGTCCTGAACAAATGGAGAAAAATTGGTATGTTGTGCATACGTACTCTGGTTATGAAAATAAAGTGAAAATCAACCTTGAAAAAAGGGTGGAAACGATGGGGATGGAAGATAAAATCTTCCGCGTAATTGTTCCTGAAGATGAAGAAACAGAGATTAAGAATGGCAAAAAGAAAGTAGTGAAAAAGAAATCCTTCCCGGGATATGTACTTACAGAAATGGTGATGACAGATGATTCCTGGTATGTTGTGCGTAATACACCTGGTGTAACAGGTTTCGTTGGGTCGAGTGGACATGGCACTAAACCTACCCCACTGTTGCCAGATGAAGTAGAGGCAGTTCTAAAACGGATGGGTGTAGAAGCGCCTCAGGTACAGGTTGATTTTGAGCTGAAAGAAAATGTACGTGTAATGGAAGGACCATTTGCTGATTTCGAAGGCTCGATTGAAAATATTGACCTCGACAAGCAAAAAGTTAAAGTGCATGTGAATATGTTCGGCAGAGAAACGCCGATTGAATTAGATTTTTCTCAGGTGGAAAAATTACAATAAAATAAAAAACCTTGCACAAATGAGTTATTCATGGTAGAATTTCAATGTTATTTATGCGCTTCTTAACTGCAAGCGTATTTGTAAATCTGAGTGGGAGGGGAAAGCCCTATTACCACATCACGGACTTTAAGGAGGTGTGTCTCGTGGCTAACAAAGTAATTAAATTAGTTAAATTACAAATTCCAGCTGGAAAAGCAAACCCAGCACCGCCAGTAGGACCGGCACTAGGTCAAGCAGGTATTAACATCATGGGATTCTGTAAAGAATTCAATGCGCGTACACAAGACCAAGCGGGTTTAATTATCCCTGTGGAAATTACGGTATTTGAAGACCGTTCATTTACATTTATTACGAAAACTCCGCCAGCAGCTGTTCTGTTGAAAAAAGCAGCTGGAATCGATAGTGGTTCCGGTGAGCCGAACAAGAACAAAGTGGCAACAGTTAAGCGTGATAAAGTAAGAGAAATTGCGGAGTCTAAAATGCAAGACTTGAACGCGGCTGATGTTGAAGCAGCTATGCGTATGGTTGAAGGAACTGCACGCAGTATGGGGATTTCAATCGAAGACTAATTTTTTAAGTAGTGAATTAGAATAGCTGTGGTCTCCTTTTGGAATCACAGCTATTCTAAAGTATTGCGTGTTAAGTAATTGTACGCAATGCATAAGGACTTTGACTTTCGCAAGTCGGAATCGAAGTTCTCTTTGGCTTTTATACGTGGGAGGTATAACCGCTAACACCACAATAGAGGAGGAAATATAATGGTAAAAAGAGGTAAAAAGTATCAAGAGGCTGCAAAGCTAATTGATCGCGCAAAAGCTTATGAAATTGAAGAAGCAATTTCACTTCTAAAAGAAGTATCAAAAGCAAGCTTTGACGAAACAGCAGAAGTGGCATTCCGTTTGGGAGTTGACCCTAAGAAAGCAGACCAGCAAATTCGTGGAGCAATGGTGCTTCCGCATGGTACTGGTAAAACACAACGTGTTCTAGTTTTCGCTAAAGGTGAAAAAGCAAAAGAAGCTGAAGCTGCTGGAGCAGATTATGTAGGTGAAGGCGAATATATCGAAAAGATCAACGGTGGTTGGTTTGAATTTGATGTTATCGTAGCTACACCTGACATGATGGCTGAGGTAGGTAAGCTTGGAAGAGTACTCGGACCAAGAGGCCTAATGCCAAACCCTAAAACAGGAACTGTAACATTTGAAGTGGAAAAAGCTATTAATGATATTAAAGCTGGTAAAGTTGAATATCGTGTAGACAAGCAATCCAACGTTCATGTTCCATTTGGTAAAGTTTCATTCGAAAACAATAAACTTGCTGAGAACCTAGACGCAATTATTGAACAAATTGTTAAGGTGAAACCACAATCTGCTAAAGGAACATACATCAAGAACGTTTCTATCGCTTCAACAATGGGGCCTGGAATTAAACTTGATGTTTCTAATTACAAAAAATAATTGACTTAAACAAAGTCATTTGTTATAATTACAATGTTAAAAATGAATATGTTATACCGTAGACAGCTGGTGCGTTAAGTCGCTTAATACCCCGCCGAGGTGTTTTGTAAACAGATGAATCGAATCTAATTCGATATTTGTGATATAAAGCTCTCATGTCTATATGGGAGCTTTTCTTTATGCGGTTCGTGTGAAAAACAGGTTTATCCAATTGTTTCGAGCGCGCTGTTTAAAGAAGAGCGGACATGAAGAAGGGCATAAACGCTATTCGAACGGTATGATACAAGTAATTAGGAGGTGGAACAATGTCTAACGTATTGGAACTAAAGAAACAAAAAGTAGAAGAGATTACTGAGAAATTTAAAGAAAGTCAAACAACGGTTGTTGTTGACTATCGTGGACTTGATGTTGCTGAGGTAACGCAATTACGTAAAGAATTACGTGATGAAGGTATAGAGTTTCATGTTTACAAAAACACAATGACTCGCCGTGCGATTGAAGCTGTAGAACTAAATGATCTTAATGATGTTTTAGTTGGTCCAACTGCTATTGCTTTCAGTAAAGATGACGTCGTAGCTCCTGCAAGAATTATTAATAATTTTGCTAAGGAACACGAAGCACTTGAAATTAAAGGTGGCGTTATCGAAGGGGAAGTAGCTACTTTAGATCAAATCAAAGAGCTTGCTGACCTGCCAAACTACGAAGGTATGGTATCTATGTTGCTTAGCGTGCTTCAAGCACCTATCCGCAACCTTGCTTATGCAGTTAAATCTGTTGCAGACCAAAAGGATGAAGAACAAGGCGCATAATTTATGCGTTCGGGTAATTTAATAAATTATATTTAAATCAGGAGGAATTAAATCATGACTAAAGAAGAAATGATTGGCGCAATTAAAGAAATGTCAGTTTTAGAATTAAACGACTTAGTAAAAGCTATTGAGGAAGAGTTTGGCGTAACAGCTGCTGCTCCAGTTGCAGTTGCAGGTGGCGCTGCTGCAGGTGCTGCTGAAGAACAAACTGAATTTGATGTTGTTCTTACATCTGCTGGCGACTCTAAAATCAAAGTTGTTAAAGCGGTTCGTGAAATCACAGGTCTTGGACTTAAAGACGCTAAAGGTCTTGTTGACGAAGCACCAAAACCAATTAAAGAAGGCGTAGCTAAAGAAGAAGCTGAAGAAGTAAAAGCTAAACTTGAAGAAGCTGGCGCATCAGTAGAAGTTAAATAATTTAGTTTTATTTATGTAAATAAGGAGCTCGTCGTTATACGGCGGGCTCTTGTTCATCAAATCGAAGAGTCTTTTGGCTCTTTGATTCTTCTAAAGATTATAATCAATACATTACAAAGTAGGTGCCCAAATGTCTGAGCATTACTTTTCACAAAAGCCCCAAACAAAAAGTTCACCAAAAACATGGAAATATCAATTAAGAAATAATATATATACATTCACGAGCGATACAAATGTTTTCTCGAAGAATCAAGTTGACTTTGGCTCCCGAGTATTAATCGAAGCCTTTGAAGAGCCGGCTGCTTCTGGTGATTTTTTAGACCTTGGCTGCGGATATGGGCCGATCGGCATTACTTTAGCGGGAAGTTTTACAGGACGCCACGTTGTGTTAGCTGATGTGAATGAGCGAGCGACAACATTAGCTGTGAAGAATGCGAAAGAAAACGCGCTTTCCAATGTCGAAATCGTGAAGAGCGATCGTTTTTCAAAACTTGAGGGACGCCGTTTCGCTGCTGTAATTACTAATCCACCAATTCGAGCGGGCAAGCAAGTTGTGCATGGTATGTTTGAGGATGCAAAAGAAGCGTTAGTTGAGAATGGTGAGTTATGGGTAGTTATTCAGAAAAAACAGGGTGCTCCATCTGCGAAGAAAAAAATTGAAGAATTATTCGGCAATGTTGAAGTGGTCACAAAGGAAAAAGGGTATTACATTCTAAAAGCAATAAATGTTTGACCTGAGAACACGCTTATGGTAACATGTTATAATGCTAAGAATGGGACGATTATGTCAAGTTAGAACTACTAAAAAATATAAAAATGTATATTTTATGAGTGGTCGGAGAGAATGGAAGAAGTGTATTTTTAGGCATTATGCAACTTTCTCTATTTAGTTTACCAAAATTTAATCGGCTTGTACAATTGTATTTTATTTTTATGAACATAAAGCGACAGGAATGCTTTTTGGTTTTTAATGAAATATATCTGTATAACGTTCTGCTAGTAATAGAGACTAAAGATTAAATGTATACGTTCTTTAGCGGGAAATTATATGTTCAAAACGAAATTTGGATAAAATCCAATGCTCGTTTTTATATATGAAATTCATTTTCAGTAGATAATGAATCTACGAAAACATAAGATCTAAGGGGTGAAGCAGTTGACAGGACAACTAGTTCAATATGGGCGGCACCGCCAGCGCAGAAGCTATGCAAGAATCAGCGAAGTTTTAGAGCTGCCAAATCTAATCGAAATCCAAACCGCTTCTTATGAATGGTTCTTGGAAGAAGGCTTAAGGGAAATGTTCAAGGATATTTCTCCTATTGAGGACTTCACAGGAAACCTTTCTTTGGAGTTTGTAGATTATAGCTTGGCTGAGCCTAACTATCCTGTAGATGAATCAAAGGAAAGAGACGTAACTTACAATGCTCCACTTCGCGTAAAGGTTCGCTTGTTGAATAACGAGACTGGTGAAGTGAAGGAACAGGAAGTTTTCATGGGAGATTTCCCATTGATGACGGACATAGGTACATTTATTATTAATGGGGCTGAGCGTGTTATTGTTTCACAGCTTGTACGTTCCCCGAGTGTTTACTTTAATGATAAGTTCGATAAGAATGGTAAACGCGGTGTAGCTGCTACGGTAATTCCGAATCGTGGTGCATGGCTTGAGTTCGAGACAGATGCAAAAGATGTTGCATACGTTCGTATTGACCGTACACGTAAGTTACCGATTACAGTACTGTTACGTAGTCTTGGCTTTGGTACAGATCAAGAGATTATCGACCTTATCGGCGATAATGAATATTTAAGAAACACCCTTGAAAAAGATAATACAGAAACAACGGAAAAGGCATTGCTTGAAATCTATGAACGTCTACGTCCAGGTGAACCACCAACAGTAGAAAATGCAAAAAATCTATTGGTTTCAAGATTCTTTGATCCGAAACGTTATGATTTAGCGCATGTCGGCCGTTATAAAATGAATAAAAAGCTTAACATTAAAAACCGTCTATTTAATCAAGTTTTAGCTGAAACAATCGCAGACCCTGAAACTGGCGAAGTACTAGCTGAAAAGGGCGAACGACTTGAGCGTAAACTTTTAGACAAGCTTATTCCTTACCTTGAACGCGAGGAAGAAAAACTTGGTGAAAAGACAATTACACCGCATGATGGTGTATTAGAAGAAGATATTGCTTTACAGTCTATTAAAATTATTGATCCAACAGATCCAGAAGGCGAACGCGAGTTGACGATTATTGGAAATGGCGGAGTATCAACGGATATTAAGAACATTACTCCTGCTGATATTCTCGCTTCAATCAGCTACTTCTTCAATCTGTTACACAGTGTTGGGGACGTAGATGATATCGATCATTTAGGAAATCGCCGTCTTCGTTCTGTCGGAGAACTCTTGCAAAATCAATTCCGTATCGGGTTATCTCGTATGGAACGTGTTGTTCGTGAAAGAATGTCGATTCAAGACACTTCCAGCGTAACACCGCAGCAATTGATTAACATAAGACCAGTAATTGCATCGATAAAAGAGTTCTTTGGAAGTTCACAGCTGTCACAGTTCATGGATCAGTCGAACCCGCTTAGTGAACTTACACATAAACGTCGTTTATCAGCACTAGGACCTGGTGGTTTAACTCGTGAACGTGCGGGATTTGAAGTGCGAGATGTTCACTACTCACACTATGGCCGGATGTGTCCGATTGAAACACCAGAAGGACCGAATATCGGGCTGATTAACACGTTATCCAGTTATGCAAAAGTAAATAAATTTGGTTTTATTGAATCACCTTATCGTCGCGTAGATCCGGAAACCGGTCAAGTCACTAATAAAATTGATTACTTGACAGCGGATGAACAAGATAACTATATTGTCGCACAAGCGAATGCTTTATTAGATGAAAACAATAACTTTATCGATGAAGAGGTAGTTGCTCGTTTCCGTGAGGACAATATTATTGTTTCACGTGATAAAGTTGACTATATGGACGTTTCACCGAAGCAGGTAGTCTCTGCTGCGACAGCTTGTATACCATTCTTGGAAAATGATGACTCTAACCGTGCGCTAATGGGTGCGAACATGCAGCGTCAAGCTGTTCCGTTAATGGTTCCAGAGTCGCCAATTGTTGGTACAGGTATGGAATATATAAACGGTAAAGATTCAGGAGCGGCAGTTATTTGCCGTCATGAAGGTATTGTTGAACGTGTGGAGGCAAAAGAAATTGTTGTCCGCCGTATTTCTGAGGTTGACGGCAAGGAAGTTGAAGGAGACACAGATTATTATAAACTTCAAAAATTCCAACGCTCCAACCAAGGTACATGTTATAACCAACGCCCTATCATTGCAGAAGGCGACCGTGTTACGAAAGGTGAGGTTCTCGCTGATGGACCATCTATGGAAATGGGAGAACTCGCACTTGGCCGTAACGTATTAGTTGGCTTTATGACTTGGGAAGGCTATAACTACGAGGATGCGATCATTATGAGTGAGCGCCTTGTAAAAGATGATGTTTACACTTCTATTCATATCGAAGAATTTGAATTAGAAGCTCGTGACACCAAGCTTGGACCTGAAGAAATTACGAGAGATATCCCGAACGTTGGGGAAGAAGCACTGAAGAACCTAGATGAACAAGGAATTGTCCGTGTTGGTGCTGAAGTTACTGACGGTGATATCCTTGTAGGTAAGGTAACACCAAAAGGAGTTACTGAATTATCTGCTGAAGAGCGCTTGCTGCATGCTATCTTCGGTGAAAAGGCTCGGGAAGTAAGGGATACATCACTGCGTGTTCCACATGGTGGCGGAGGAATCATTCTTGATGTCCGCATATTTAATCGTGAAGATGGCGATGAACTATCGCCTGGTGTGAATCAGCTTGTTCGCGTATATATCGTACAAAAGCGTAAAATTCATGAAGGGGATAAAATGGCCGGAAGACACGGAAATAAGGGTGTTATTTCAAAAATTCTTCCTGAAGAAGATATGCCATTTATGCCAGACGGTACACCGATTGACATTATGCTTAATCCGTTAGGTGTTCCTTCTCGTATGAATATCGGTCAGGTATTTGAATTGCATCTTGGTATGGCTGCAAGACTTCTTGGCATCCACGTTGCCTCACCAGTATTTGATGGAGCAACTGAGGAAGATGTTTATGAAACATTAGAAGAAGCTGGCATGGCGAGGGATGCGAAAACAATTCTGTATGACGGAAGAACTGGTGAAGCCTTTGATAACCGCGTATCTGTTGGAGTCATGTATATGATTAAACTGGCGCATATGGTTGATGACAAACTTCATGCTCGTTCTACTGGACCGTATTCACTTGTAACACAACAGCCACTTGGCGGTAAAGCACAATTTGGCGGACAGCGTTTTGGAGAGATGGAAGTATGGGCACTTGAAGCGTACGGTGCTGCTTACACACTTCAAGAAATCCTGACTGTTAAGTCGGATGATACAGTTGGACGTGTGAAAACATATGAATCCATTGTTAAAGGCCATAACGTACCTGAACCAGGAGTTCCAGAATCCTTCAAGGTATTAATTAAGGAATTGCAAAGTCTTGGTTTAGACGTGAAAATGCTTAATAGCCAAGAGGATGAAATAGATATGCGTGAATTAGAAGAAGATGAAATTCAAGCAGCTTCAAAACTTAATTTGGATATAGAAGAAAATTAAATCATTAATGGAGAACTGATAATGGGCTCAGTCAGTTCTCCTTCTGCAATAGCATTACAGCACATTAAATAAGGGAGGATTGCCCCTTGCTAGATGTAAATACGTTTGAATATATGAAAATAGGTTTAGCTTCTCCTGAGAAAATCCGTTCATGGTCTTATGGTGAAGTGAAAAAACCTGAAACAATCAACTATCGTACCCTTAAGCCAGAAAAAGACGGTCTATTTTGTGAAAGAATCTTCGGGCCACAAAAAGACTGGGAATGTCACTGTGGAAAATACAAACGTGTCCGCTACAAGGGCGTAGTTTGTGATCGCTGTGGTGTGGAAGTAACAAAAGCAAAAGTGCGCCGTGAAAGAATGGGTCATATTGAACTAGCTGCACCTGTATCACATATTTGGTATTTCAAAGGAATTCCAAGTCGTATGGGTCTTGTGCTAGACATGTCACCACGTGCGTTAGAAGAGGTTATCTACTTCGCGGCTTATATTGTTACAGATTCAGGCAATACACCACTTGAGAAGAAGCAGCTTTTATCTGAAAAGGAATACCGTACTTACTATGATAAATACGGAAAATCCTTTAAAGCTGAAATGGGTGCTGAAGCAATACGCAAACTTCTTCAAGATATTGATCTTGACAAAGAAGTGGCTTCATTGCGTGAAGAATTGAAGACAGCGCAAGGACAACGCAGAACACGTGCAATTAAACGTTTAGAGGTAATGGAAGCATTCCGTAACTCCGGAAACGAAACAAGTTGGATGGTATTAGACGTTCTGCCGGTAATTCCGCCAGAAATCCGTCCGATGGTACAGTTAGATGGTGGACGTTTTGCTACATCTGATCTGAATGATTTGTACCGCCGTGTAATTAACAGAAACAATCGTCTAAAAAGATTATTAGACTTAGGTGCACCAAGTATTATCGTGCAAAATGAAAAACGCATGCTTCAAGAAGCGGTAGATGCATTGATTGATAACGGTCGTCGCGGCCGTCCGGTTACTGGACCAGGAAACAGACCGTTAAAATCTCTTTCTCATATGTTGAAAGGGAAACAAGGACGTTTCCGTCAAAACTTACTTGGGAAACGTGTTGACTACTCAGGGCGTTCTGTAATTGTAGTAGGACCAAACCTGAAGATGTACCAATGTGGACTTCCGAGAGAAATGGCTCTTGAATTATTTAAACCATTCATCATGAAGGAACTTGTCGATCGCGGTCTTGCGCATAATATTAAATCAGCAAAACGCAAAATTGAACGCGTTCACCCAGATGTATGGGATGTACTCGAGGATGTCATTAAAGAACATCCAGTGCTTTTAAACCGTGCACCAACACTTCACAGATTAGGGATTCAGGCATTCGAACCAACACTTGTTGATGGTCGTGCAATTCATTTGCATCCACTTGTATGTACAGCGTATAACGCTGACTTTGACGGTGACCAAATGGCTGTACACGTTCCTTTATCTGCAGAAGCGCAAGCAGAAGCACGTATACTCATGTTAGCAGCACAGAATATCCTAAACCCTAAAGACGGAAAACCAGTAGTTACTCCTTCACAGGATATGGTTTTAGGAAACTACTATCTAACATTAGAGCGTGAAGATGCAATTGGAGAAGGCAGCATCTTTAAAGACTCAAATGAAGCGATGATCTCTTATCAGAATGGGAACGTTCATTTGCATACAAGAATTGCTGTGCAAGCAGGCAGTTTAAATAATAAGACCTTTACTGAAGAACAAAACAGTAAATTATTAGTTACTACAGTAGGGAAATTAATCTTTAATGAGATTCTTCCAGACTCATTCCCATATATGAACGAACCAACAAAGAACAATCTGGAGAAAGAAACACCAGCACACTATTTTGTTGATGCGGGAACAGATGTGAAGGAACTCATTAAAAACAGTGAAATCGTTAAGCCGTTTAAGAAAGGTTTCCTTGGCGATATTATCGCAGAGGTGTTTAAACGCTTTAAGATTATTGAAACTTCTAAGATGCTTGACCGTATGAAAGACTTAGGGTTCAAGTATTCCACTAAGGCAGGTATGACAGTTGGTATTTCTGACATTGTCGTGCTTCCAGGTAAAGAGAAAATCTTAGATGAAGCGCAAGAGAGAGTAGATAAGGTTCTAAAACAATTCCGTCGTGGTCTAGTGACAGAAGAAGAGCGTTACGATCGAGTAATTGCAATCTGGACACAAGCTAAAGACACGATTCAGGAAAAATTGATGCAATCCTTAAGTGATCGCAACCCAATCTATATGATGAGTGATTCAGGAGCGCGTGGTAATGCCTCTAACTTCACTCAGTTAGCTGGTATGCGTGGGCTTATGGCTGACCCATCCGGTAAAATTATCGAACTGCCGATTAAGTCGAGCTTCCGTGAAGGTCTAACCGTACTTGAGTACTTTATTTCTACACACGGAGCGCGTAAAGGACTTGCGGATACGGCGCTTAAGACAGCTGACTCAGGATATCTTACAAGACGTCTTGTTGACGTTGCGCAGGATGTTATCATTCGCGAAGAAGACTGTGGAACAGACCGTGGTTTACCGGTTTCGGCTCTTGTGGATGGAACGGAAGTCATCGAACCACTCATCGACCGACTTATCGGCCGAACAGCGTTTGATGATGTGAAGCATCCGGAAACAAACGAGCTTATCGTGAAGCATAATGAAATGATTAATGAAGATCAGGCGAAGGAAATTATAAACGCAGGTATCGAGGAAGTAACGATACGAACAGCCTTTACTTGTAATACAAAACATGGCGTTTGTCAAAAATGTTATGGCCGAAATCTTGCAACTGGGTCAGATGTTGAAGTTGGAGAAGCGGTTGGTATTATCGCTGCCCAATCAATTGGTGAGCCAGGTACACAGTTAACGATGCGTACATTCCATACAGGTGGAGTTGCTGGAGACGATATTACTCAAGGTTTACCGCGTATTCAAGAGTTATTCGAAGCGCGTAATCCAAAAGGGCAAGCGGTAATTACTGAAATCGCTGGAACGGTTAAGGAAATTAAAGAGTCAAAAGATAAACATGAAATTATCATTCAAGGTCAAGTGGAACAGCGCACATATGCTGTCCCATATAACGCTAGAATGAAAGTTGCTGTCGATGATCAAGTGGAAACTGGTCAGGAACTTACAGAAGGTTCGGTTGATCCGAAAGACCTCCTGCGCGTAAAAGGTGTTGAGGGCGTACAAGATTACTTGCTTCGCGAAGTACAACGCGTTTACCGTATGCAAGGAGTGGAAATTGGTGACAAACACGTGGAAGTAATGGTACGACAAATGCTTCGTAAAATCCGTGTAGTTGAAGCGGGAGATACGGACGCACTGCCAGGATCATTGCTTGAACTGCATCAATTCAAGGAAATAAACCAGCCAGTCCTCTTAAAAGGAGGCAACCCGGCAATCGGCAGACCAGTTCTATTAGGTATCACGAAGGCATCACTCGAAACAGATTCCTTCTTGTCGGCAGCATCCTTCCAAGAAACAACAAGAGTTCTTACAGATGCTGCGATTAAAGGAAAACGCGACGACCTTCTTGGACTGAAGGAGAACGTTATTATTGGGAAGCTTGTTCCAGCAGGTACGGGAATGCAGCAATACCGCACAATCGAATCTGCATTAGATCAGCCTGAGGCTGAACAAGTGGAAGAAACAGAATCCGTTCAATAATTACAAAAGCAGAAGCGCCCGTTTAGCAATTTACAAACCGGAAAACTTCGCGATGAGTTGAAAGAAACTCAGACGAATAAAGAGAGAGTTGCCTTAAAAACAGCTTTTAAAAACATCCGATAGTTGCTGGGCGCAAAATGTACGATAAGTTTGGAGTATAACAATTTAAAAATAATCCGGGAGCACCGAAAAATTAACAATAAAAATATTGACATTAAAAAACGAGAATGTTACTATATTCAAGGTGCTTCCGATTATAATTGTTACTTTGGAGGATGAAAGATGTCTTATGAAAAAGTGACTCAATTAAAGAATCGTATAGTTATTGGAACGAAGCAAACACTTAAAGCCATGATTAATGGCGAAGTGAGTGAAATTTTTATTGCTGCTGATGCTGAAAAGCATATAACGCAAAAGGTTGCTGATTTAGCCGAAGAGCTAGGTATACCTTGCCAGCAAGTGGATTCAAAGAGAAAGCTAGGTAAAGCCGCTGGCGTTGAAGTCGGTGCTTCAATCATAGCCGTGAAAAAATAGACGTTTTAGTATATGACGATATACTGAAGCATTCTTTTTTACCTTTTTATGAACCACCTGGATGTGTGGCATTACATTTAGCTAGTAAATAGGCTGATTACAACTAATGACTTGAACTTATTTTAAGAAGGGAGGATAACTAAATGCCTACAATTAATCAATTAATTCGTAAAGGACGCGTAAGCAAGCCGAAGAAGTCTGACTCACCTGCTCTTAACAAGGGGTATAACAGCTTCAAGAAGCAGCTTACAAACCAAAACTCTCCACAAAAACGTGGTGTATGTACTCGTGTTGGTACATTAACTCCTAAGAAACCGAACTCTGCTCTACGTAAATATGCGCGTGTTCGTTTATCTAATAACATGGAAGTTACTGCATATATCCCTGGAATTGGACACAACCTACAAGAGCACAGTGTAGTGCTACTTCGCGGTGGTCGTGTTAAAGACCTTCCTGGGGTACGTTATCACATCGTTCGTGGTGCACTTGACACTGCAGGTGTAGAAGGACGTATGCAAGGCCGTTCTAAATACGGTGCAAAGAAACCAAAAGCAAAATAAGCTAATTTAATTAATTGAGATATGAGAAAGGAGGAGGACATATGCCACGTAAAGGACCAGTACCTAAGCGCGATGTCTTGCCAGATCCACTTTATAATTCTAAACTAGTGACTCGCTTAATCAACCAAATCATGGTCGATGGTAAAAGAGGTATAGCGCAAAAAATACTTTATAAAGCATTCACATTAATCGGAGAACGCACTGGACAAGATCCAATGGAAGTATTCGAACAAGCAATGAAGAATGTTATGCCTGTACTTGAAGTGCGTGCACGCCGTGTTGGAGGTTCTAACTACCAAGTACCGGTTGAAGTTCGCCCTGAACGTCGTCAAGCATTAGGTTTACGCTACCTTGTTAACTACTCTCGTCTTCGTGGAGAGAAAACAATGGAAGATAGACTTGCTAATGAAATTATCGATGCATCTAACAACACAGGTGCTTCAGTTAAGCGCCGTGAAGAAATGCATAAAATGGCAGAAGCGAACAAAGCATTCGCTCACTACCGCTGGTAAGATTAGAAAACCTGGCATTCACAAATTCTTGGCGAATCGCCTAGTTGCACTTATGCAGTAAGGAAGTATTTATACTTTCTTAACTGCAAAACTAATTATAGCTCTTAAGAGGAAGGAGAAGAATACATGGCTAGAGAGTTCTCCTTGGAAAAGACGCGTAATATTGGGATTATGGCGCATATTGATGCAGGTAAAACCACTACTACGGAGCGTATTCTTTTCTATACAGGACGTATTCATAAGATTGGTGAAACGCACGAAGGTGCTTCACAAATGGACTGGATGGAGCAAGAGCAGGAACGTGGTATCACAATCACATCTGCTGCTACTACAGCTCAATGGAAAAACCATCGAATTAACATCATCGATACACCAGGGCACGTAGACTTCACAGTAGAAGTTGAGCGTTCTCTAAGAGTACTTGATGGTGCGGTTACAGTTCTGGATGCACAATCTGGAGTTGAACCACAAACTGAAACTGTATGGCGTCAAGCGACAACTTACGGTGTACCAAGAGCTGTATTCATCAACAAAATGGATAAAACTGGTGCAGACTTCCTTTATGCTACAAACACTCTAAGAGACCGTTTGGGAGCAAATGCGCATCCAGTACAAATGCCGATTGGTGCAGAGGATCAGTTTAACGGAATTATCGACTTGATCAAAATGGAAGCTCACTTCTATACAGATGACCTAGGAACTGTAGATGAAGCACGAGATATTCCAGCTGAATTACAAGATCAAGCAGAAGAACTGCGCGCTGAATTAATTGAAGCAGTTGCAGAAACTGATGAAGATTTAATGATGAAATATCTTGAAGGTGAGGAAATCACTGAAGAAGAATTAAAAACAGCAATTCGTAAAGCAACTTTAGCTGTAGAATTCTACCCTGTATTCTGTGGTTCTGCGTTCAAGAACAAAGGTGTACAATTACTTCTTGATGGTGTAATTGATTACCTTCCAGCTCCAACAGACGTTGCAGCAATCGAAGGTATTATTCCAGGATCAGAAGAAAAAGTAACACGTGAATCAGATGATGATGCGCCATTCTCAGCATTAGCATTTAAAGTAATGACAGATCCGTTCGTTGGAAAACTTACTTTCTTCCGTGTTTACTCAGGTAAATTAGAATCAGGTTCATATGTTAAGAACTCTGTTAAGGATAAGCGTGAGCGTGTGGGACGTATCCTGCAAATGCATGCTAACTCCCGTGAAGAGATCTCTATTGCATATGCTGGTGAAATTGCAGCAGCAGTTGGTTTGAAGGATACTTCTACTGGGGATACATTATGTGATGAAAAGAACTTAGTTATCTTAGAATCAATGGAATTCCCTGAACCAGTTATCTCAGTTGCTATTGAACCAAAAACAAAAGCTGACCAAGATAAGATGGGTACTGCTTTAGCTAAACTAGCTGAAGAAGATCCAACTTTCAAAACTGAAACAAACACTGAAACAGGCCAAACGATTATCTCTGGTATGGGTGAGCTTCACCTTGACATTATCGTTGACCGTCTGAAACGTGAATTTAAAGTAGAAGCGAATGTTGGAGCACCACAGGTTGCTTACCGTGAAACATTCCGTCAAGCTGCAGAAGTTGAAGGTAAATTCGTACGTCAATCTGGTGGACGTGGACAATACGGACACGTTTGGGTTAAGTTCGAACCTAACGAAGATGGAGCTGGCTTTGAATTTACGAACGCTATCGTTGGTGGGGTTGTTCCTCGTGAATACATTCCATCAGTTGAGCACGGTATTGAAGATGCACTTGATAATGGTGTATTAGCTGGATATCCATTAATCGATATTAAAGCAACACTATATGATGGTAGCTATCACGATGTTGACTCAAACGAGATGGCATTTAAGATTGCAGCTTCAATGGCATTAAAAGCAGCGAAGAACAAGTGTAATCCAGTTCTTCTTGAGCCAATGATGCGCGTTGAAATTGTTATCCCAGAAGAATATATGGGAGATATCATGGGTGACGTAACTTCACGTCGTGGACGTATCGAAGGTATGGAAGCTCGTGGAAATGCACAACTCGTTAAAGGGTTTGTACCTCTATCTGAGATGTTTGGCTATGCAACAGCATTACGTTCAAACACACAAGGCCGCGGTACTTACACAATGACATTTGATCATTACGAAGAAGTGCCTAAGAGCATCTCTGAAGAAATTATTCAGAAAAATGCTGGAGAATAATTGATTTTTTTCTCGAACTAACGTATAACATTTAGTGAGGACTAAGAAATAAGAGAACTTTGTTATTCCTTAGTTAAGTATATATTATAATTTAAAAACGTTTATTTATTTAAAGGAGGAACTATAAATGGGTAAAGAAAAATTCGACCGCTCCAAAGAGCACGTTAACGTTGGTACTCTTGGACACGTTGACCATGGTAAAACTACTTTAACAGCTGCAATTACAACTGTAATGGCAAAAGTAAACGGTGACGGAGACGCAAGAGGTTACGACCAAATCGACAACGCACCTGAAGAAAGAGAACGTGGTATTACAATTGCTACTTCTCACGTAGAGTATGAAACTGCTACTCGTCACTATGCACACGTGGACTGCCCAGGACACGCGGACTATGTTAAAAACATGATTACTGGTGCTGCACAAATGGACGGAGCTATTCTAGTAGTATCTGCTGCTGATGGCCCAATGCCACAAACTCGTGAGCACATCCTACTTTCACGTAACGTTGGGGTACCTGCATTCGTAGTGTTCCTAAACAAAGTGGATATGGTGGATGACGAAGAACTTCTTGAATTAGTAGAAATGGAAGTTCGTGATCTATTAACAGAATACGATTTCCCTGGTGATGATGTACCAGTTATCGCTGGTTCTGCACTTAAAGCTCTTGAAGGTGTTGCAGAATACGAAGAAAAAATCGTTGAACTTATGGCTGCAGTTGACGAATACGTTCCAACTCCAGAACGCGACAAAGAAAAACCTTTCATGATGCCAGTTGAGGACGTATTCTCAATCACTGGTCGTGGTACAGTTGCAACTGGACGTGTTGAACGTGGAGAAGTTAAGGTTGGAGATGAAGTTGAAATCATCGGTCTTAACGAAGCTCCTGGAAAAACAACTGTTACAGGTGTTGAAATGTTCCGTAAGCTTCTTGACTATGCAGAAGCAGGAGATAACATCGGTGCTCTTCTTCGTGGGGTAGCTCGTGAAGATATTAGCCGTGGACAAGTGCTAGCTAAGCCTGGTACGATTACTCCACATACAACTTTCAAAGCTGAAGTTTACGTATTATCAAAAGAAGAAGGTGGACGTCATACTCCATTCTTCGCTAACTACCGTCCTCAGTTCTACTTCCGTACAACTGACGTAACTGGAGTAATTGAACTTCCAGCTGGCGTAGAAATGGTAATGCCTGGAGACAACGTTGAAATGGCTGTAGATTTAATCTCACCAATCGCTATTGAAGAAGGAACTCGTTTTTCAATTCGTGAAGGTGGACGTACAGTAGGTTCTGGTGTTGTTTCTACAATCACTAAGTAATTAACCTAATAAAACAAAGCAGGTAGCTGACATTAGCTACCTGCTTTTTTAGTCTTATAAAATATTAACCAGACGATGCCGAAAGAGAGTAGATAAGTGCAGCTCCGACATCGGCTTAACAAGATACACACTTTCAGCATATCGGGCAGAGAAGAATAGAAGTTAGCTTGAACGAGCAGCCGACTTTAGGTGAAGAACAGCCGGCAAAGTTAATACCCAAATTGTACGTTTAAGAATCTATTTATTTGAGCCTAAAAAGAAGAGTTCAGTCCTTAGAAAAGCAATAAGACAATTTTGTTTGATATTAGACTAAAAAATATAGAAAACCCCTTGCAATTCAAGAGAAACATGCGTATAATATGTAGATGTGCAATCGAATGAGAAATAATAAAAAAGGTTGCAAAGACCAGCTTTTTTCTATATACTATTAATGTTGGTCGAAAAAGGCGATGATGTGAAAGGTTGTTGGCACACCCGGCCGCTTTGCCATGGCGCTGTGTCGAGGAATTTTCACGGAGAATGTCTATAATGATATGGGCGAAGGAGGGAAAATAATGGCAAAAGAAAAAATTAGAATCCGTTTAAAAGCATATGATCACCGCGTTTTAGATCAGTCTGCTGAAAAAATTGTTGAAACTGCAAAGCGTTCAGGAGCAAACGTGTCTGGACCTATTCCGTTACCAACTGAAAAGAATGTTTATACAGTATTGCGTGCGGTGCATAAATACAAGGATTCACGTGAGCAATTCGAAATGCGCACTCATAAGCGTCTAATCGATATTGTGAACCCAACGCCAAAAACAGTAGACTCGTTGATGAGACTTGATCTGCCGTCTGGTGTAGACATTGAAATTAAATTATAAAATATAGGTTTATTATAGGAGGTGTAACGGATGACGAAAGGAATCTTAGGACGTAAAATCGGCATGACTCAGCTATTCTCTGAAAATGGTGAGTTAGTACCTGTAACAGTTATTCAAGCTGAGCCGAACGTCGTATTACAGAAAAGAACGTTAGAAAATGACGGTTATGAAGCAATCCAATTAGGTTTTGCTGACAAGAAAGAGTCACGAACAAACAAAGCGGAAAAAGGTCATGCTGAAAAAGCGAGCACTAGCCCTAAGCGCTACGTTCGTGAAATCCGTAACGCTAATGTTGGCGAGTATGAAGTAGGCCAAGAAATTAGTGTTGATGTTTTCCAAGCTGGAGACAAAATTGATGTAACTGGAACTTCTAAAGGGAAAGGTTTCCAAGGTTCAATCAAGCGCCACAACCAAGCACGTGGACCGATGAGCCATGGTTCTCATTTCCACAGACGCTCAGGAGCAATGGCTATGGCAGCTGACCCAGCGCGTGTATTTAAAGGCAAAAAGTTACCAGGACAAATGGGTAGCGAAGTAGTAACTATCCAAAACCTTGAGGTAGTAAGTGTTGATGCTGAAAAGAATCTGCTTCTAGTTAAAGGTAATGTTCCAGGTTCAAAGAAATCTTATGTGAAAATCACAAGTGCATTAAAAGGTAATTAATCATTAAAAGAAGGGAGGATTTGTCATGCCTAAAGTAGCACTTTACAAACAAGATGGAAGTAACGCAGGAGAAATCGAACTAAACGAAGCGGTATTTGGTATTGAGCCAAACACACATGTATTGCATGAAGCTGTAGTGATGCAACGCGCATCTACTCGTCAAGGCACACATGCTGTTAAAAATCGTTCTGAAGTTCGCGGCGGTGGTCGTAAACCATGGCGTCAAAAAGGAACAGGTCGTGCACGTCAAGGGTCTATCCGTTCACCACAATGGGTTGGCGGCGGAGTAGTATTCGGACCAACACCACGCAGCTACAGCTACAAATTGCCGAAGAAAGTTCGTCGTTTAGCGCTTAAATCTGCATTATCTTCCAAAGTGAAAGAAGAAGGTATCTTTGTTTTGGAAACACTAGGATTAGATGTTCCAAAAACAAAAGAAATCATTAATTTACTTGAAGGATTAAAGGTAGAAGACAAAGCATTGATCGTAACTGCTGATAAAGATGCAACAGTAGCTAAGTCAGCAAACAACCTTCAATCAGTTAAAGTTTTAGCTGTAGAAGAATTGAATGTATTAGACTTGCTATCGTATGACAAGCTTATTATTTCTAAGGAAGCGGTCGAAAAAGCAGGGGAGGTGCTTGCATAATGAAGGAAGCACGTGATATTATAAAGCGCCCTGTCATTACAGAGAACAGTGCTGATTTAATGGCAGAGAAGAAATATACTTTCGAAGTGAACCCTAAGGCTAATAAAACAGAAATTAAAGATGCTGTTGAATTAATTTTTGGTGTTAAAGTTGAAAAAGTTAACACTTTTAACCTAAAAGGTAAATTCAAAAGAATGGGACGATACGGCGGATACCGCGCAGATCGTAAAAAAGCTATCGTACAGCTTTCAGAAGACAGTAAAGAACTAGACTTCTTTGAAGGCTAAAAATAACTAATAGAGAAGGAGGGAAAAAAGATGGCGATTAAGAAGTTCAAACCAACTTCAAATGGTAGACGTAATATGTCTGTACTTGACTTTGCAGAGATTACTACGGATACTCCAGAAAAATCCTTGTTAGCTCCACTATCAAAACGTGGCGGCCGTAATAACCAAGGTAGATTAACAGTTCGTCATCACGGCGGCGGTCATAAGCGTCAATACCGTATTATCGATTTCAAACGCGATAAAGATGGTATACCAGGACGCGTTGCTACAATTGAATATGATCCGAACCGTACAGCAAATATTGCTTTAATCCATTATGCTGATGGAGAAAAACGTTATATTTTAGCTCCTAAAGGAATTAAAGTAGGACAAGAAATTGAATCAGGTGTTGAAGCTGACATCAAACCAGGTAACGCTCTTCCACTTGCTAACATTCCAGTAGGTACAATCATTCATAACATAGAATTAAAACCAGGACGCGGTGGTCAATTAGCTCGTTCTGCTGGTGCAGAAGCACAAATTCTAGGACGTGAAGGAAAGTACACACTAGTTCGTTTAGCTTCAGGAGAAGTTCGTTTAATCTTAACAAGCTGCCGTGCAACAGTTGGCCAAGTAGGAAACATTGAACATGAACTTGTTCGTGTTGGTAAAGCTGGTCGCTCACGCTGGATAGGCAAGCGCCCAACTGTTCGTGGATCTGTTATGAACCCGAATGATCACCCACACGGTGGTGGTGAAGGACGTGCACCAATCGGACGTAAATCACCAATGTCACCTTGGGGCAAACCGACACTTGGCTACAAGACTCGCAAGCGCAACAAACCGTCTGATAAATATATCGTTCGCAGTCGTAAAAAATAAAAAATTACCACAGGGCGGGAAACGAACAAACCCGTCTCTTGAACTCTGGAAGGAGGTTTATCCATGGGTCGTAGTTTGAAAAAAGGACCTTTCGCAGATGACCATTTATTATCAAAAGTTGACAAATTAAACGAAGACGATAAAAAACAGGTTATCAAAACTTGGTCACGCCGTTCTACAATTTTCCCATCTTTTGTAGGTCATACAATCGCAGTATATGATGGACGTAAACATGTTCCAGTCTATGTAACAGAAGATATGGTTGGACATAAATTAGGTGAATTCGCGCCAACTCGTACGTTTAGAGGACATTCTGGCGACGATAAGAAAACAAAACGCTAAAATGAGAGGAGGCACTAAAGATGCAAGCTAAAGCTATTGCAAAATCGGTTCGTATTGCTCCTCGCAAGGTACGTTTAGTCGTTGATTTGATTCGAGGAAAAGACGTTGCAGAAGCAATCGCAATACTTAACCACACTCAACGTGGTGCTTCTCCAGTTGTAGAGAAAGTATTGAAATCTGCTATCGCAAACGCAGAGCATAACTACGAAATGGATACAGATAATCTAGTGATTTCTGAAGCATACGTTAACGAAGGTGCTACATTGAAACGTTTCCGTCCACGTGCACAAGGACGCGCTAGTAAAATTAACAAACGCACAAGCCACATTACAGTTGTGGTAACTGAAAAGAAGGAGGGATAGTTAGTGGGTCAAAAAGTGAATCCAACAGGTCTTCGCGTAGGGATCATTAAGGACTGGGAGTCAAGATGGTACGCAGGTAAAGACTATGCAGACTTACTACATGAAGATATTAAAATCAGAGAATATCTTGAAAACCGCTTAAAGATTGCTGCTGTTTCCTCTATCGAAATTGAACGTGCAGCAAATCGCGTAAACATTACTATTCATACTGGTAAACCAGGTATGGTAATTGGTAAAGGCGGTTCTGAAGTTGAAGCATTACGTAAAGCTTTAAATAAATTAACTGGTAAAAGAGTTCATATTAACATTGTTGAAATCAAAAAGGTTGATGTTAACGCAAAATTGGTTGCTGACAGCATTGCTCGCCAGTTAGAAAACCGTATTTCATTCCGTCGTGCTCAAAAGCAAGCAATTCAACGTGCTATGCGTGGAGGAGCAAAAGGAATTAAAACTCAAGTTTCTGGACGTCTAGCTGGTGCTGACATCGCTCGTGCAGAACACTACAGTGAAGGAACAGTTCCACTACACACATTACGTGCTGATATTGACTATGGTACAGCTGAAGCTGATACTACTTATGGTAAACTTGGCGTTAAAGTGTGGATCTATCGTGGGGAAGTCCTTCCAACTAAAAAAGAAAAATAAGGAAGGGGGCACTTTCTATGTTAATGCCTAAACGTGTAAAATATCGTAGACAACACCGTGGTAAAATGAGAGGTCAAGCGAAAGGCGGTACAACCGTTGCTTTCGGAGATTACGGTCTGCAAGCTGTAGAAGCTTCTTGGATCACTAGTCGCCAAATCGAAGCTGCCCGTATTGCAATGACTCGTTTCATGAAGCGTGGCGGTAAAGTTTGGATTAAAATATTCCCAGATAAGCCTTATACTGCAAAACCATTAGAAGTTCGTATGGGTTCAGGTAAAGGTGCTCCAGAAGGCTGGGTAGCAGTTGTAAAACCTGGAAAGATTATGTTTGAAATCGCAGGGGTAGAAGAAGAAGTTGCTCGTGAAGCATTAAGACTTGCTGCTCATAAATTGCCGATTAAAACTAAATTCGTAAAACGTGAAGAAATTGGTGGTGAAATCAATGAAGGCTAAAGAAATCAGAGAACTAACCACTGCCGAAATTGAAGAAAAAGTAAAATCATTAAAAGAAGAATTGTTTAATTTACGTTTCCAGCTTGCAACAGGTCAGTTGGAAAACACTGCACGCATTCGTGAAGTTCGTAAAGCAATTGCTCGTATGAAAACCGTTGTTCGTCAACGTGAACTAAGCGTAAATAACTGATTGAAGAGAGGAGGTTAGCCTCAATATGTCTGAACGTAATAATCGTAAAGTATATACAGGTCGCGTCGTATCTGACAAAATGGACAAAACAATTACTGTTTTAGTTGAAACATACAAGTTCCATAAATTATACGGTAAACGTGTTAAATATTCTAAGAAATTTAAGGCACATGATGAGAATAACCAAGCAAAAACTGGTGATATCGTACGCATCATGGAAACTCGTCCGCTTTCAGCTACAAAACGTTTTCGCCTAGTCGAAATCACAGAAGAAGCGGTAATTATATAATTAAAGTTGATTCGGAACAGATCCGAAGGGAGGTAACAGTGTTATGATTCAACAAGAAAGTCGTTTAAAAGTTGCAGATAACTCTGGTGCTCGTGAACTATTAACGATCAAAGTATTAGGTGGTTCTGGACGTAAGACTGCTAATATCGGTGACGTAGTTGTTTGCTCAGTGAAAAAAGCAACACCAGGTGGCGTTGTCAAAAAAGGTGAAGTTGTTAAAGCTGTCATCGTTCGCTCGAAATCTGGTGCACGTCGTAAAGATGGATCGTATATTCGTTTTGATGAAAATGCTGCTGTAATTATTCGTGATGACCAAAGCCCAAGAGGTACTCGTATCTTTGGACCAGTCGCACGTGAGTTACGTGATGCTAAATTCATGAAAATCGTATCTCTAGCTCCAGAAGTATTATAAGTGAATCTTTTTACCCGAGGAGGTGCGTCAAGCATGCATGTAAAAAAAGGTGATAAAGTTAAAGTATTATCCGGTAAAGACCGTGGTAAAACAGGTACAGTTTTAGAAGCGTACCCGAAGAAAGACCGTGTCCTTGTTGAAGGAGTCAATATGGTTCAAAAGCACGCGAAGCCTTCTCAAGAAAACCCACAAGGCGGAATTTTAAATCAAGAAGCTGCAATTCACGTGTCCAACGTATTGCCAATTGACCCTAAATCCGGTGAACCAACAAGAGTTGGTTATGAAGTTCGTGACGGCAAGAAAGTCCGAATCGCTAAAAAATCCGGTGAAGCGTTAGATAAATAAGTTTAGGTGAAAGGAGGGCGCCATGATGAATGAATTAAAACTAAGATATAAAGATGAAGTTACTCCATCTTTAATGAATAAATTTGAATATAAATCTGTAATGCAAGTACCTAAAGTTGAAAAGATTGTTATCAACATGGGTGTTGGTGATGCAGTACAAAACTCTAAAGCATTGGACAATGCTGTTGAGGAATTAACTTTAATTTCTGGTCAGAAACCACTAATCACTCGTGCAAAGAAATCAATCGCTGGTTTCCGTCTGCGTGAAGGTATGCCAATCGGTGCCAAAGTAACGCTTCGCGGTGAACGTATGTATGAGTTCCTTCAAAAGCTAGTTTCTGTATCACTGCCACGTGTACGTGACTTCCGTGGGATCTCAAAGAAGGCTTTTGATGGTCGAGGTAACTATACATTAGGAGTTAAAGAACAATTAATTTTCCCAGAGATCAATTACGATAAGGTAAATAAAGTACGTGGGTTAGACATCGTTATTGTTACAACTGCTAACACAGACGAAGAAGCTCGTGAACTTTTAGCTCAACTAGGCATGCCTTTCCAAAAATAGTCCTGAGAAATAAGGAGGGAAATTTGTGGCTAAAAAATCAATGATTGCAAAGCAACAACGCAAACAAAAGTATAAAGTACAAGAATATACTCGTTGTGAACGTTGTGGTCGTCCACATTCTGTAATTCGTAAATTTAAACTTTGCCGTATTTGTTTCCGAGAACTTGCCTATAAAGGTCAAATTCCTGGTGTCAAAAAAGCAAGCTGGTAAACCCCGATTTGGGAAGGAGGTAATGAATAATGGTTATGACAGATCCAATCGCAGATATGCTGACTCGTATTCGTAACGCAAATACTGTAAAACATGAAAAGCTGGAACTTCCTGCTTCAAAGATGAAAAAAGAAATCGCTGATATCCTTAAGCGTGAAGGATTCGTTAAGGATTATGAATTTATCGAAGACAACAAACAAGGTGTTCTGCGTATTTTCCTTAAGTACGGTGTAAATGAAGAACGAGTAATTACAGGTATCAAACGAATCAGTAAACCTGGCCTGCGCGTTTACGCGAAAGCAGACGAAGTACCACGTGTACTGAACGGCTTAGGAATTGCTATCGTTTCTACATCAAAAGGTGTGCTTTCAGATAAAGAAGCACGCAACCAAGCTGTTGGTGGCGAAGTACTAGCGTATGTTTGGTAATATTTTTTAAACCCGAGGAGGTGCAAGTAATGTCTCGTATAGGACTAAAACCAGTTGAAATTCCTGCTGGAGTTGAAGTAAAGCTTGAAGGCAACAAGATGACAGTTAAGGGCCCTAAGGGTGAGCTTTCCAGAGAACTTCACAAGGAAATGACTGTTACAATAGAAGACAATCAAGTAACTGTTTCACGCCCAAGTGACCATAAAGAACACCGTTCATTGCACGGAACAACTCGTACATTGATCGGCAACATGGTTGAAGGTGTAACAAAAGGATTCGAAAAATCCTTAGAAATCAATGGTGTTGGTTACCGTGCTCAAAAACAAGGTGATAAACTTGTTGTGAACGCAGGTTACTCACATCCTGTTGAAATCGATCCAATCGCTGGAATCGAAATTGATGTTCCAAAAAACACACAATTAACTGTAAAAGGTATCGATAAAGAATTAGTAGGTGCAGTAGCAGCGAACATTCGCGCAATTCGACCACCTGAACCATATAAAGGTAAAGGTATTCGCTATGTTGGTGAATATGTACGTCGTAAAGAAGGTAAAACTGCTAAGTAAGATTAGTTAGGCGAGAAAGGAGTGACTTAGATGATCACAAAACCTGACAGAAATTCAATGCGTATGAGAAGACATGCACGTGTACGCAGAAACCTATCCGGAACTGCTGAATGTCCACGTCTAAACGTATATCGTTCAAACAAACATATTTATGCTCAATTAATTGATGATGTAAACAATGTTACAGTTTCTAGCGCTTCTACAAAAGATAAAGAACTAAACGCAGCTCAAGGCGGCAACGTTGAAGCAGCTAAACAAGTTGGAGAGTTAATCGCTAAACGCGCTCAAGATAATGGCTTCAAACAAGTTGTATTTGACCGTGGAGGCTATTTATACCATGGACGTGTGAAAGCATTGGCAGAGGCTGCAAGAGAAGCAGGTCTCGAATTTTAATCGTTAAAGGAGGTTACCGTGTAAATGAATACAAACATCGATCCGAACAAATTAGATTTAGAAGAACGCGTTGTGACGATCAACCGCGTTTCTAAAGTGGTTAAAGGTGGACGTCGTATGCGTTTTGCTGCATTAGTTGTTGTTGGCGACAAGAACGGCTATGTAGGCTTTGGTACTGGTAAAGCACAAGAAGTACCTGAAGCAATTAAAAAAGCAGTAGACGATGCTAAGAAAAACCTGATCCTTGTACCAATCGTTGGAACTACAATCCCTCATGAAATTAATGGGCGTTTCGGTTCTGGTAACGTATTGATGAAACCAGCTACAGAGGGTACAGGAGTTATCTCTGGTGGACCGGTTCGTGCGGTTCTTGAGTTAGCAGGTGTTGGTGATATTCTTACTAAATCACTTGGAGCTAATACTCCAATCAACATGATTCGTGCAACAATTAGTGGATTAGAAAACTTAAAAACAGCAGAAGAAGTAGCGAAACTACGTGGAAAGTCTGTTGAAGAACTGTTAGGATAAGGAGGGAAACAATATGTCTAACAAATTAGAAGTCACCCTCAAACGCAGTGTTATTGGCGGTACTGACGTGCAACGCAGAACTGTTCAGGCACTCGGATTAAAAAAGATCCGTCAAACGGTGGTACTTGAAGATACACCAGTAAATCGTGGTATGATTAATAGAGTATCCCACTTACTAGACGTTAAAGAAGCGTAAGAATTTCTATAAATAAGGAGGTGCTCCGATGAGACTTCATGAATTGAAGGCAAACGAAGGTACGCGTAAAGAGAGAAACCGTGTTGGTCGCGGAATGTCATCTGGAAACGGTAAGACTTCTGGTCGCGGACATAAGGGACAAAAAGCACGTTCAGGCGGCGGTGTGCGTCCAGGATTCGAAGGCGGACAAATGCCTTTATTCCAACGTTTACCTAAACGTGGTTTTACAAACATCAACCGTAAAGAGTATTCAATCGTTAACTTGGATACATTAAATCGTTTTGAAGAAGGCACTGAGGTTACTCCAGAGCTATTACTAGAAGTAGGTGTCGTAAGCAAATTGAATGCAGGTATTAAGATACTTGGTAAAGGCGCTATCGAGAAAAAACTAACAGTAAAAGCTCATAAGTTCTCTGCACAAGCGAAAGACGCTATAGAGAATGCGGGCGGTAAGACTGAGGTGATCTAATGTTTCGCACAATCTCCAATTTTTGGCGTGTAGCTGACATTAGACGGAAAATACTTTTCACACTAGGGATGTTAATTATTTTCCGTCTAGGCACATTTATTCCAGTTCCATTTACGGATAGGTCAGCGATTGATTTTATCAATAACCAGCAAAATGTATTTGGATTCTTAAATACGTTTGGTGGGGGAGCACTACAAAACTTCTCCATTTTCGCAATGGGGATTATGCCTTACATTACAGCATCTATTATTATGCAGTTACTGCAGATGGATGTTGTTCCGAAATTCGCTGAGTGGAAAAAACAAGGAGAAATGGGCCGTAAGAAAATTGCTCAGGTTACTCGCTATGGCACTATCGTGCTTGCGTTTGTCCAGGCAATCGCTATGTCAGTTGGTTTCAACGCAATGGCAGGCGGCTTATTAATCCAAGACCCAGGCATTATGAAGTTCTTAATTATTGCAGTTACTCTAACTGCTGGAACAGCATTCTTAATGTGGGTAGGTGAGCAGATTACTGCACATGGGGTTGGAAATGGTATCTCAATTCTGATCTTTGCAGGTATCGTAGCAGCTGTACCTAACGGAGTGGGTCAACTTTTCAGCCAGTATTTCGTTAACCCTGGTGATGAATTATTCATCAATATTATCATTGTTATAATTATTGCTTTAGTAGCAATTGCTGTAACCGTAGGAGTTATATATGTCAATCAGGCATTACGTAAAATTCCTGTACAGTATGCAAAGAAATTAGTAAACCGTTCACCAGTTGGTGGTCAATCTACACATTTACCGATTAAAGTAAATGCTGCAGGGGTTATCCCGGTCATTTTTGCAATTGCCTTTATGGTAGCACCTAGCACTGTTGCTGGCTTCTTTGAAGGAAACTCAGTTGCTGCAGTAATCATGAAGGTGTTTGATTACACACAGCCAATTGGAATGGTAATCTATTCTGCGTTAATTATTGCATTCACATATTTCTATACATTTGTTCAAGTAAACCCTGAACAAATGGCGGAAAATCTTCAGAAACAAGGTGGATATATTCCAGGTATCCGTCCTGGACATAATACAGAAATGTATCTTACACGTGTAATGAAGCGGCTAACATTTGTAGGAGCGCTATTCCTGGCTGCAGTTTCTGTTCTGCCTATCGTTTTAGGAAGTCTTGCAAACCTACCACAAGCAGTACAAATCGGTGGCACAAGCTTACTAATCGTTGTGGGAGTAGCATTACAGACTATGAAACAGCTTGAAGGACAGTTAGTGAAACGTCACTACAAAGGGTTTATTAAATAAAATCCTTACGCCACCTAAAAGCGAGGGGAAAATGTTGAATTTAATTTTAATGGGTTTACCTGGTGCCGGAAAGGGTACACAGGCAGAGAAAATAAAAGAAAAATATAACATCCCTCATATTTCGACAGGGGATATGTTCCGATTAGCCATAAAAGAAGGCACAGACCTGGGCAAGAAGGCGAAAGAATTCATGGATCAGGGTGCACTTGTACCGGATGAAGTGACTATTGGAATTGTAAGAGAACGTTTGATGAAGGATGACTGTAAGAATGGCTTTCTCTTGGATGGTTTTCCAAGAACGATTGCACAAGCAAAAAGCTTAGAACAGCTGCTGACAGAATTAAACGAATCGATTAACTCTGTTTTGCATGTAGATGTTCCAAAGGAAAAATTAGTGGAGCGTTTATCCGGTCGAAGAATTTGCCCGACTTGTGGAACTGCCTATCATGTTGAATTCAATCCGCCAAAGGTTGAAGGTATCTGTGATAAGGATGGTACACCGTTAACTCAGCGTGATGATGATAAACCTGAAACGGTGAAAAATCGTCTAGCTGTTAATATCGAGCAAATGCAGCCATTACTCGACTTTTACCAAGACAAAGGGCATCTTGTCCGCGTAAATGGAGATCAAGACATCAATGATGTTTTCCAGGAGATTCGTTCGAAGTTGGAAAACGAATCATTATAACAAAAGTAAATTCAGAAAGATGCATTTCTATTTCTAAAAAGTTATAATGAATGGCGTAACAACAGATGATTTGCTTCATATAAGATAGCAAAAATTCATATAACGAATGATAGACTCACTAATTTGGAAAGTAATTGACAGCCTATATAAAGGTAAATATTGATGAAACTGATCCATTCCTAAATGAGATCCAATCGTTCGTGTCTTTCTGGGACGTGAGGCGGATCAATACGCAGTCGGTAAAGAAGTTGTGGATGATCGGTACGTCTTATTAGCTGATGGAGAACAATAAAAAGCCGATAAGTGAAGGAAGAGTTAATCTTCTAATAGAGCTTAGGACTTATCTCTCCAGAAGTCCAAACAGCCTTCTATAAACTGGTCGCGTCACAACAGGGAAAATTAGATTTGTCAAACAAACGCTTTTACCTAAGCTTGTGACTGATTTGAAGAAGGGAGATCAACACGATGGCGAAAGATGATGTTATTGAAGTAGAAGGTACTGTAACAGAAACACTGCCTAACGCAATGTTTAATGTCGAGCTCGAGAACGGACATACCGTTTTAGCGCATGTATCTGGGAAAATACGTATGCACTATATTCGTATCCTTCCAGGTGACAAGGTTACAGTTGAACTTTCTCCGTACGATTTAACAAGAGGTCGAATCACGTACCGTTATAAATAATGCTCCGATATTAAAGGAGGTAATAAGGATGAAAGTAAGAGCATCTGTAAAACCAATTTGCGAAAAATGTAAAGTAATTAAGCGTAAAGGCAAAGTAATGGTGATTTGCGAAAATCCGAAACATAAACAAAAACAAGGCTAAAAACAGGAGGTGCTTTAAAACATGGCACGTATTGCAGGTATTGATATTCCACGTGACAAACGTATTGTCATTTCATTAACGTACATTTTTGGAATCGGCAAAACAACTGCACAGAAAATCCTTAAAGAGGCGGAAGTATCTGAAGACACTCGTGTGCGTGATCTTACAGAAGATGAACTTGGTCGCATTCGTAAAGCTGTTGAACAGTTTACAATTGAAGGGGACCTTCGTCGTGAGACTTCACTTAACATAAAACGTCTAATCGAAATCGGTTCTTATAGAGGATTACGTCATCGTCGTGGATTACCAGTTCGTGGTCAAAAAACGAAAAACAACTCTCGTACTCGTAAAGGCCCGCGTAAAACTATGGCTAACAAGAAGAAGTAACATTGAAAGGAGGACAAAAATAGATGTCTCGTAAAACAAACACACGTAAACGCCGTGTAAAAAAACATGTTGAAACTGGGATCGCACATATTCGTTCTACATTCAACAATACAATTGTAACGATTACTGACGAAAAAGGTAATGCAATTTCATGGAGCTCTGCTGGTGCATTAGGCTTTAAAGGTTCTCGTAAATCTACTCCTTTTGCAGCACAAATGGCAGCTGAAACTGCAGCTAAAACAGCAGTGGAAAATGGAATGAAAAACTTAGAAGTTACTGTTAAAGGACCAGGAGCAGGTCGTGAAGCAGCAATTCGTTCACTTCAAGCAGCTGGCTTAGAAGTTACAGCAATTGTGGATGTAACACCGGTTCCTCACAATGGTTGTCGCCCACCAAAACGTCGTCGTGTATAATTAACTGTATTTTGTTTATTTAAAGGTCGGCAAAGCATCGACTTTATGGATAACATCGTATAGAATTTGTCGCCCTGTCTATACTGGGTTATAATGGCAGAAATTATCTGCTAGGTTTAACAAAGAAGAAAATAGATAGAATGTACAAAGGAAAGACAGGTAGTGCAAAATGCGCGACTACTTATTTGAGGAATTTCGGTTAGACTTAAACAGTCTAGCCGGGGTTTCGACGTTTTAAAGGAGGGTTTTATTTAATGATTGAAATTGAAAAACCAAAAATTGAAACGGTTGAAATTAGTGATGATGCTACATTTGGGAAATTCGTAGTTGAACCTCTTGAGCGTGGATATGGTGCCACTCTTGGAAACTCCTTGCGTCGTATTCTATTATCCTCACTTCCAGGTGCTGCTATTACTTCGGTTCAGATTGACGGAGCATTACATGAATTTTCCACGGTCGATGGCGTGGTTGAGGATGTAACAACAATCATTTTGAATTTAAAGAAGCTTGCACTTAAAATCTATTCTGATGAACCAAAAACATTAGAACTGGATGTTCAAGGCAAGGCTAATGTAACTGCTGCAGATTTAACTTATGACAGTGATGTTGAAGTGATGAATCCAGAACTTCCAATTGCAACTGTTAATAGTAAAGGCAGCCTGTACATTAAGATGACTGCAGAACGTGGTCGTGGTTATCGTCCAGCTGAGGAGAATAAACACGATGAACAACCAATTGGCGTTATTCCAGTCGATTCAATCTTCACACCAGTTGAGCGTGTAACTTACCAAGTGGAAAACACACGTGTCGGCCAAGTTGTTGACTATGACAAATTAACTTTAGAAGTTACTACAGATGGAAGCATTCGTCCTGAAGAAGCAGTTTCTTTAGGTGCTAAGGTTATCTCTGAGCATCTCAATATTTTCATAGGTCTAACAGATGAAGCCCAAAATGTGGAGATAATGGTTGAAAAAGAAGAAGATCAAAAAGAAAAAGTAATGGAAATGACAATTGAAGAACTTGATCTATCCGTTAGATCATACAATTGCTTAAAGCGTGCTGGTATTAATACTGTTCAGGAGCTCTCAACTAAGTCTGAAGAGGATATGATGAAAGTACGTAATTTGGGTCGTAAATCTTTGGATGAGGTTAAGCATAAGTTATCTGATCTTGGATTAGGTTTACGAAATGACGACTGATCATAGCAGTCACCTTTAGATTTTTTAAGAAAGGGAGGGATAGTCCATGGCTAGAAAGTTAGGACGTACAACAGACAATCGTATGGCACTACTTCGTAACCTTGCATCTGATTTAATTATTCATGAACGCCTTGAAGTTACAGAAGCAAAAGCGAAAGAGCTCAGATCTGTAGTCGATAAAATGATTACATTAGGTAAACGCGGCGATCTTCATGCACGTCGTCAAGCAGCAGCTTTTCTTTATAACAAGGAAGCAGATGAAAACAATACAGTTATTCAAAAGCTTTTCGATGATGTTGCGAAACGTTATGAAGAAAGACAAGGCGGCTATACACGTGTACTTAAACTAGGTGAGCGCCAAGGTGATGGAGCGAAAATGGCAATCATTGAATTAGTTTAATCAAACAAAAACGGCAAGGGCAGGACTCAAATCTCTCTCGAGGTGAATCCAAGCCCTTTTTTTGTAATTGGAATTAGAAAATGAAAAGCGGAGGCAATCGGTAGAGGCTACAGGGTGGACTAAAATCGTAGAAGATAAAGGAAACACAGCGAACGAAGTGAGCTGATGTTGACTTTCACCACAAGGGTATAAGTGCGACTAAGCCTCATATCTTCGCCAATCGGCAAGTCTTCTTTATCGTACGGAGGTTTTGGGAAGCCTGCTAGCCTCTGGTTGCTGGAGCTAGCCAATACAAGCGGTTGGAAATTATTTAGAAGCGTACAGGAGGTAGTATGCCTGTACCTTCTAATATTTTTACAGGAAATACAGCAGAGATTAGCAGAGCGCTTCAAACTGATAAACAGCGGGGGACCTGGAGGATAATGCTATTTCAATATAGCTCTATACGTTATAATCTATACTAGGATACATAGAAATCAGTACCGCGGGTTTTGAAGCGGAGGAGGAAACGAGATGAGAAAGACTCTGATAGAATTCAAAAATGTATCATTTCGATACAGTGAAGAGCAGCCATGGGTGTTGAAAAACTTATCCTTTAAAATATATGAAAATGAGTTTGTGGCAATTATCGGCCATAATGGATCAGGTAAATCAACCATTGCTAAGCTTGTAAATGGATTACTTTTTCCACAAGAGGGAGAAATCTTAATCAATAATATTACCGTAAATGAAGAAACAATCTGGGATATACGTCGTGAAATCGGTATGGTGTTTCAAAATCCGGACAACCAATTTGTTGGTGCTACGGTTCAGGATGATGTTGCATTTGGTATGGAAAACCGAGGTATCCCTCGAGAAGAAATGATGAAACGGATTGATGAGACACTGCATGCTGTTTGGATGCAAGATTACCGTATGACAGAGCCCTATCGGTTATCGGGTGGTCAGAAACAGAGAGTTGCAATTGCAAGTGTGCTTGCGATTTCACCGCAGGTCTTAATTTTGGATGAGGCTACTGCCATGCTTGATCCAAAAGGAAGAAAGGAAATTATGCAAACTGTTTCTGAATTAAGTGAGCAGCGTGGTTTATCACTCATTTCTATTACGCATGATTTAGCGGAGGTTACCCAGGCAGAACGCGTAATTGTGATGAACAGCGGAGAAATTTGGGCCGAAGCAACACCGAGAGAGATATTTTCAAAACGAGATGAATTGAGAGAGATTGGCTTAGATGTACCATTTATTGCGGTTCTAGCCGAAGAATTAAAACGAGCAGGAATTGAGCTCCCACAAGAGCCATTAAATCACAAGGAAATGCTGGAGGAATTATGGACATTACATTCAAGAACGTAACTTATATATACCAAAAAAACTCACCATTTGAGCATAAAGCAATTGATAATCTCTCCTTCCATATTCCGTCAGGCTCGTTTGTTGCGATTATTGGTCATACAGGTTCAGGAAAATCTACTCTGATTCAACATCTTAATGGACTCTCTGTTCCGAGTGATGGAGAGGTTCGTATAGGTGAGTTTAAATTAACTAATGAAGAAAAGCTTAAAAATATGAAAGATTTAAGAAGCAAAGTTGGTGTTGTTTTTCAGTATCCAGAACATCAGCTGTTTGAAGAGACAGTCGCTAAGGATATTGCCTTTGGCCCAGAGAATTTCGGTGTGTCGCAGGAAGAGATTAAAAAAAGAACGAAAGAAGTCATTCGGGCGGTTAGATTGCCAGAGGATTTGCTCGAACGTTCACCATTTGATCTAAGCGGAGGACAAAAAAGAAGAGTTGCCATCGCAGGAGTGCTGGCAGTTCAGCCAGATGTCCTTGTATTGGATGAACCAACTGCTGGACTTGACCCAAGGGGACAGCAGGAAATTATGGATATGTTCGCTGATCTTCATAAAACTCGCGGATTAACAACCATTCTCGTTACACACAGTATGGAAGATGCATTGAAATACGCAGACCATATTTTAATTATGAATAAAGGGACTAAATTTATGGAAGGTTCACCCGAAGAGGTATTCAGCCAGAAAGAAGCACTTCATAGTGTACAACTTGATGTGCCAGAGGTCGTTCAGTTTTTAAACCGCTTTGAAGAGAAAATGGGTAAAAAGATTCCTTTTGAAAATCAGTCTATTGCAGAAATTGCACAATCAATCAAGCAATTCCTAAAAGGGGTTGAAGAAATATGAATAACTCCTTAATTATTGGACAATATGTGCCAGGGAATTCACTTATTCATCGGCTTGATCCACGCACGAAAATTACAATTATCTTTTTCTTTGTGTTTATTGTATTTTTCGCAAATAACGCAGTAAGCTATGGAGTTTTGATTCTATTTGCATTGGCGAGTATGTTTACGAGCAAGGTGCCTGTTCGTTTTATATTAAAAGGGCTGACACCAGTCTGGTTTTTAATTATCTTTACCTTCTTGCTGCACTTATTTGTTACAAAAGAAGGAACAGTTGTTTTTGAATTCTGGGTGTTTAAGTTTTACTCAGGAGGAATCCTGCAAGGTTTTGCAATCTCAATTCGATTTTTCCTTTTGATTCTTGTTACTTCTTTACTTACGTTAACGACTACACCTATAGAAATAACAGATGGTATTGAAGATATGCTGCATCCCTTAAAGAAAGTTAAGTTCCCAGTCCATGAGCTTGCATTAATGATGTCAATTTCTCTGCGTTTCATCCCAACATTAATGCAGGAAACAGATAAAATATCTAAAGCACAGGCATCACGTGGTGTTGACTTTCGGACAGGTCCTATTAAAGATCGTGTGAAAGCAGTTATTCCTTTGCTTGTCCCGCTATTTATCAGTGCCTTTAAACGGGCAGAAGAATTAGCGATGGCAATGGAGGCACGTGGCTACCAAGGTGGAGAAAACCGTTCGAAGCTTCGTGAACTAAAGATAACGAAGCTTGATTGGGGAGTATATATTCTCTTTATTGCTGTTATTGTACTGTTATTTGTTACGAGAAATTATGGGTAAGAGGGTCGTTTATGACAAGAGTGAAATGCATTTTAGAATATGATGGTTCAGGTTTCGCAGGGTTTCAGATCCAGCCGAAAGAACGGACGGTTGGTGGAGAAATTGAAAAGGCGATAAAGAAAATTCATAAAGGACAAGCTATTAGAATACAGAGTGCGGGACGAACGGATGCAGGGGTACATGCAGAGGGCCAAGTCGTTCACTTTGATACTCCGCTTTCCATTCCAGATGAAAGCTGGAAAAGAGCTTTAAATACACTCCTCCCTGATGATATTTATATAAAGGTATGTGAAAACGTCTCAGAAGGCTTCCATGCGCGTTTTAGCGCCTTGGCTAAGGAATACCATTATGATGTGCAAACAACACTTAAACCGGACGTATTTAAGCGTAAATACGCTTATCACTACCCATATGCTTTAGACTTGGAGAAAATAAACCAAGCATGCAGATATTTAGAAGGTAAGCATGACTTCACAACATTTTCTTCAGCGAAAGCAACAATCAAAGGCAGTCGTATCCGTACATTATATAAGTTAACCTGCAAAGAGCATGGGGATGGTATTCGTTTTTATTTCTATGGTGATGGATTTTTATACAACATGGTTCGTATAATTGTCAGTTTGCTATTGGATGTTGGCAGGGGAAAAAGAAATCCAGAAGATATACCAGAATTAATTGCAGCAAAGAATCGCAGTATGATAGGCAAGACCATTCCGCCAGAAGGACTCTATCTGCATAAGGTAATTTATAAATAACGCTGACTCTATTCTTTGGTAATCAATAGAATATGGCAGAGAAGGCAAGAAAAACTATATTATTTTATAAAATAATATAGTGGAACCCTTGACAAAACAGGGGCTTATGTTATATTATGATTTATGGCATTTTATTTCTAAACCATGATTAGCCCCGGAATCTAATTATGATTTAAGAAACTTAAATACAAATTTGAAACGGATTTTATATATATGGAGGGAAATCTAACATGCGCACAACTTTCATGGCAAATGAAGCGAATATCGAACGCAAATGGCTAGTTGTGGATGCAGAGGGCCAACGTCTTGGTCGTCTTGCAAGTGAAGTTGCTGCAATCCTTCGCGGAAAGCACAAACCAACTTACACACCACACGCAGACACAGGTGATTATGTAATCATCATTAACTCAGAAAAAATCGAATTAACAGGTAATAAAGAGAACGATAAAATGTACTACCGTCACTCTAACCACCCAGGTGGATTAAAGGAAAACAACGCAGCTGAAATGCGTGCTAAGCACCCTGAACGTATGATCGAGCTTGCTGTTAAAGGCATGCTTCCAAAGGGACCTTTAGGCCGTAAAATGGCTAAGAAATTACACGTAGTAAAAGGCGCAGAACATAACCATCAAGCACAAAAACCAGAAGTTTACGAGCTTCGTGGGTAATAAAAGGAGGTAAATACATTGGCACAAGTACAATACTACGGCACAGGTCGCCGTAAAAAATCAACTGCACGTGTACGTTTAGTACCAGGTTCAGGTAATGTTACAATCAATGGTCGTGACGCAAGAGACTATTTCCCATATGAAACACAACTTCTTATTCTTAACCAACCATTAGTTGCTACAGAAACAGAAGGAACATATGACGTTCTAGTTAATGTTCATGGTGGAGGATTCACTGGTCAAGCTGGTGCTATCCGTCATGGTATCGCTCGTGCGCTTCTAGGAGCAGATCCAGAATATCGTGCTTCTCTAAAACGCGAAGGCTACCTAACTCGTGATTCTAGAATGAAAGAGCGTAAGAAATACGGTCTTAAAGGCGCTCGTCGTGCACCACAGTTCTCAAAACGTTAATAAACCTTATAAACCAAGGGTTTACCCTCTTTGCTTTTATGAAGCAGAGAGGGTTTTTTTATGTTCAAATTTGGAATTGATTAACCTTGATCCAAAATGATTATTGTTGACAGTATTTTAAGTTGAAATCGATTTATACAGTGAAGTGCTTTATTTGTTTATAAATGATTTTTATATCGCATATGAAGGATTGAAAAGGGGTTTACTGATTTAAAATATTTTGACAATTGAAGGTGCCTTCAATATACTTAACATAAATATGGATAATAATGAAAGACCCAGAAAGGCGGGAATTCATGTGATATTAAGTTCATTGGCGACTGCTGAACAAGTTGCCTCACGAATGAGGTATGCTTCTGCTGCTGCCGAACTTGCAGTAAGCACAACTGTTAATAAAGACGAGAAAACCACTCTTTCTGTAAATCATAAAGCACAGGAAGTAAATGAGGGGGCTATTCAACTCGTGAAGTTGTTTAATGAATCCTTTCAACTCACGATCGAAAATATTCAATCTGTTGCGGAAGAGTTTAAAAGTACAGATGAAGCCATAGGTAATCAATTCGATGAAATGTTTCCTTTAATGGAAAACATGCGGAACTTTCAGACGTACCGTAAGGCGAAAAATGGGTGAGAATATGCCAAAGGAAAATGCAGAAGTGAGTAAATTAATGAACAGATTGCATGATTTGCAGCAAAAACAATTAAAGAACTCACAGAAAATGGATGAACTGGACTGTTCGGAACAAGACATTTTTGAGGTAGATAAGCGGGGCATACGTATGCTAGACAGGTTATATAATACTTGGAAAGCAGACAATGAACTGGGTCAGATGATACACGATAATCGTGTAGAAATTCAACATTATAATAGGAGAATCATCAACGAAATAGAACAAAAAAGGGAAAAGTTGATAGAGGAAAAAATACGGATGTATAATCAGGAAGAAGATTTATATACGTTAAAACGCACCATTCTTCAGGAGGAAAAAGAATGAGTTTAAATATGTATCTTGGTGAGACAGATGCCCAAACCAATAGCATGAATTCAATTTGCGTTGAGATTATTCAATCGATGGAACAAACAAAATCCGCTATTATGAGTTTTTCACAGACATTATTACTTCAAGGGAAAACATATCAATCAGCGAAAGCATATATGAATAAAATATACCTGCCCCTTGCCCAAGGTATTATTTATCTATGTGAGGAATTAATTCGTCAAAATGATCAATACCCTATTAGCTTTCGAAATCAAGTATCACGTGCAGATGTCATTGAACAGGAAATAATTGAGCAAATTCAGGAGATAAATCGTTTAATAGAAAGAATGCAAGAAACAACTAGTAATTTTCCGCTGTATGGTACTGCTATTTTCCTTTATAAACAAATGAAAATGAAACTTGAGGAAAAACTGGACCGATTATATCATTATAACTCCGCTACCAGCAATCATTATGACACTGCCATGAAATTGGCGCATAATGTTATGATTGGTTTGCAGCAAATACAAGATGGGCAAGGATTTAACAGTAAAAATGGAATGTTTAGCACGAAAGGTATAAACTTTGATTGGGTTTCCAATATCAATCAAATTCATTATACGAGAAAAGCAAGAGCAGAGTACGGAGACTATCTTGAAGATTATCCAGAAAATGTAGATAAAGTAGTTACCATTATTAAGTATGAAGAGTCTAATCCGATGCATGCAAGGGATACAAATAACTTTTTAGAGCCATTAGAAATAAGAGATACAATAGAAATTAAATATTTAATGTATGCAGCAGAAGAGCCTTATCGAGGTTTAGCATTGCGATATTTAGAAGATCTGGAAATTGAATCAATCAATGAGAGCGGGGTATACCGTTCCGGATCCAATACGATAAGCTTTAATATTGAAGATGACCGAACGAATGCCCGCGGCGCTTATTTCACCTTTTTTCACGAATTAGGTCATGCTATTGATTATAATTATGCACAAGAGAATGATTTGGGAACAACCTTCTCAGGCACGTTTACGAGTAATGGGAGAACAGTCGCAGCTCATATGTATAGTGATGTCGAACAACGGATTACGAAGCAGCTGGAACAAGAACTTGAGCAACCGGCATTTAAGGATTTAACGGAAAGACAAAAAATAGAAATGATTAATAATATTACTGATGTATTTATCTACGAAGGACCTGCGGATACCATACTATCTGATATGGAGGAAACACTGTATGAGTCAGTTCAAACACAAATTTCAAATGATTTAAGAGATGATGAGCATAATAATGCTTCTGACGTATACGGTGGAGTGACAGTAAATGAGATTGTTGGAAAATGGGGACATCATAATAATGGATATTGGATAGATGAGGAATCCGAAGAAAGGATTAACGACCCCGATAAGGAAGGCTTTGCTAGTTACTATGGGACAATTATGTTAGAGGAAAGTGACTTTAGAGACTCACAGCTAAACAGTATGAAAGAATTCTTGCCTGATGCTAGAGAGCATATGGAAGAGATGTTTAAGTCCATGAATGAGGGTGAAAACGAATGAGAAATCTATTAATTTATTCATTTATTTCTATAACTTGTTTATTTTTAGTTGCCTGTCAATCGATAGAGGATGAGGAAGATGAAGCAGATAGCTCAAAAAGTGGCAATAAACAAGTAAACTCAGAAGGTGAGGAAAATACAATGAATCAAGTGGATACTTTTGATTTTAAACATATACAGGATGCACCAGAAGCAACTGAAAAACACGCTATTGATAAAGTAGCAAAGGTGTTTTTTGATGAAAGCAGCAGCGATCAGCCCTATAAAGCAGTGGCAATTGACGTAGAGCATGATGAAGTATATCAAAACCCTATCATTAGTCGCAGGGGGCTTCGTGCACAAGATGGTGTGATAACTATAGAAAACAGCAATGACGTGCAAGATATTCTGAGAAAGTATGAAGTGCAGGATTGGGAATCCGATTATACTGCCGAGGATGCTGAATCGTATGAAGATGGTTACAGTTGGAGACTATGGCTGCAATTTGACGATGGTACAGTGGAAAGGTATTCAGGCAAGGGAGCAGAAAAGAAAAAGGTCATACCAGAAAACTTTGATGACTTTGCACAAGCGCTATATCAATTTTACAAAGATAAAGTAACAGAGGCTGCTGATTAAAATTTTAGACGTAGCTATGAAGAATTAGCCATCTTTTTTAATGCCATTGTTCGAATTGATTACACCCGGAGTGAACGAATGTTTTATGAAATTATTGTAGCTTTGGAATGAAGGGGGGGTTAATTATTGGACGATAACACAAATTTAAGTACAATCAGGGCATGAGTTTGAGTACATAGAATATACAGTTATTAAATCCCATTAATAGTCTATAAGATGATATTAATCATTTTAGACTTAAACTTCTACTCATGACATGTGTAAGCTTAAACAACGCTTTTTATAGAAGAACAGCATGACTTACGCAAATTGTTCTAAGCGAGACAGATGGCCTGGCCCTCTGTCTCGCTTATCTTATTATCTAATTGTTTTTAGTGCAGTAGACCAAGCGACGACTTCATTTAACATGGTTTGAATAGTTTTTTCATGAAAGGCTGCTGGTTTAAAAGTTCTCATTTCTTCAAAGTCGGTAAATAAACTAAGTGCTGGCTGTGTGCCTACTGTTGCAACTTTTGGTACAGTAAGAATTAATCTTAGATTGTTAGCTGCTGTAACGCCCAGGGTCGAACCATAGCTTACAATGCCCGCAGCTTTATTGTTCCACTCTACATATAGATAATCAATCGCATCCTTTAATCCAGAAGTTACTGCTTTGTTGTATTCAGGTGTAACAAAAACAAAGCCATCCAGTTCATTAACTTTCTTAGACCAAGCTTTTGCTTCAGATGCTTTATAATCCTGTGACATGATTGCAGGAATCGGTTCATTAAACTTTGGCAGATTGTAGTCTTTAATATCTACAAATTCAAATTCAGCGTCCGTTCGCTGATCTGCAATGGATTTTACCCATTCGGCTACCTGTATATTCACTCGTGAATCCCTTGTACTTCCAGTAATAATACCAATCTTAACCACTAATATTCCTCCTAGATATGTTTATATAACATCTTATTCTGTGTTACTCTATTATTAAGCTTATAAATCAATAGTAAGACATCATATATAGGATGAACACCGATAGTTTTGCAGTTCTGTTGGTTATCCAACACATTTGGACAATTGTTTAAAAAGTAATGTGGGCTTTCGTTCTTTAAAAGGAAAATCATATGTCTATCATGCCATCGTTTTTAAAATAGATATAAAAAACAACGTGGAATTTTAGAATCACGTTGTTTTTTCTTCATTATTTGTTACATCCAATATATCCAGCAGGAATACAAACACTGGAATCCCGATAATTAATCCCCAGACACCAAAGAAATGCTGAGAGAAAATCAAAACTATAAATGTATAAAATACAGGTAAGTCTGTTTTAGAAGACATCAATTTTGGATTTAGAATATACGCTTCAATTGCATGGATAATCATAATGGCAATGAGCAGGTAGAGAACGGTTAAGAAGCCTCCAATTGTATAGGCAATAAGCGACAGTGGAATAAGCGAAATAATTACCCCGGCAACAGGAATCAGTCCTAAGAAGAAAACCATAATCAATAATCCAAAAATCTGTGGAAAGCCAAGGATCATTAATACAATCATTGTCAAAAATGTATTAATTAAAGCAATCATAAATTGAGCTTCGATTACTTTACCAAACGTACGTGAAAACTTTCCGCCGAAGTACTCGATTTCCCGGTAGAAAGGGGCAATTTTACTTAGTTTGAACTTACCTGTAAATTCGAGTAAGCGAGGTTTCTCGAGCAGGAAAAACAAGCTAAGAATTAAGGAGATTAAGACCTGTACACTCATCGTGCTGATATCTGAAATAGATTTTAAAAGAAATGAAAAGCCATTTTCTATGTAGCCTGTAATTTGATTGCTTGAAATAATTGGCTCGATAAAGCTAAAAACTGGATTGTTATACGATTCAATAGAGAAATTTGAAATTTGCCTGATGACTTGGCTGATTTCCATCGTAATAATCGGCAAATATTTTACAGCACCAATTGTTAATAAGCTGACAATTAAGGAGTATAGCAATAATACGAGAATTGACCGATTGAATTTGATTCGTTTTACGGTAAATTCAACAAGCCCATTCATCAAAAATGAAAAGATAAATGTAAGAAGAATAATATTTATTAAACTTCTAACACTGAAAAGAATAAGAATGATTAACCCAAAAATAATGATGCGTTTTACTCCGGTTTTTCGGAAAAAGTCTACGATTGATTCCATATAAGTTAGTTCCTCTCTTGTGCAGTGTAAAATAGTATAGATAATTTTGCCTATATCATTTAGTATCCACTTTTATCAATGAAAATACAAGATAAAATATTGCAATTTTCCAGTTAAGTTATAAAAATAACAAAGTATAGCCATTGCTGGGTTTGGGAAAAGGAGAACCGCTGACGAAAGCTATCCTAACATAAAAGAGGCTGATGATAGTTGGATATGTTATATACCCATCTATTATCAGCCTATCGTTAAAATTGAAGGTAATAACCTAATTTTTCAGAGGCTCTTTCTCCCCTGATGACATCAATAATATCATCCCAATAATACAAGCTGTCCCAAGCCATTGGAAGCTTCCGAAAGGTTCTTGCAGCCAGAATACGGTTGTCAGTACAGCTGCAAGCGGCTCCAGGCTGCCCATCAGACTTGTTTCCTTCGGTGACAGGCTTTGCAGGCTGTCAATATAGAACCAGAAAGCAATCATTGTGCCAAAGATAATAACGAAAGCTAAGTATACATATCCTTCTAGCGGCAGACTTGCAAAGTCCATTTCCCAGGGCGGATGGACAAAACTGAGTGTGAAGCTGCCAATAATCATCGCCCAGCCAACGATGACAAGTGAGTCAAACTGTGCGAGCAGCTGGACTGCATATAAGGTGTAAAATGCCAGTGCTAAACCAGAAAGAAGTCCCCAGATTACTGCAGAAGCTGGAACGGACAGTTCTGATATTGAGCCATTTGTTAATAGCAGGAAACAGCCTCCTAAAGCAAGAAAGACGGTAATGTAGTCTTTTCCGCTTAGTATCGTCTGTTTCCGTAAAACTAAGTAAATAATAATCATCACAGGGGCTTGGTATTGTAAGAGTGTTGCTACGGCCGCATTGCCATGATCGATGGAGGCCATATAGGTGTATTGTACGGCAAGCATGCCGAATAATCCGAAGATGATGAGTTGAAGAGCGGTTCGTTTATCTCTCCAAACAGCAAATATTTGTTTGCGGTCCTTCGTAAAATACTGTACAGCCAAAAGCAATATTCCAGCAATAAGCAGGCGAATTGTCACGAGCCAATCGACCATGACTCCATAATCCTGAAAGAGCTTCTGTGCTACAGTGCCACCGATCCCCCAAAGTGTTGCTCCGGTAATTACGAGAAATAAACCTTTTGATCGATTTTGTTTGTTCATATTTGTAACTCCATATTCATTATTCAATTTAAAAATATATCCTTATTTCTTTTTCACAACGGCAATCGTGCATCTTGAAACACAGATCAGCTTGTCTGTTGCTTCATCTGTAATTTTAATTTCCCATACATGTGTTGTTCTGCCAATATGAAGTGGTGTGCCAATAGCTTTCACCATACCATCGCGCATGCTGCGAATATGATTTGCATTAATTTCTAGTCCGACTGCGGCTTCTTCTTCTTGATCAACCAGGTGCGCACTTCCCACACTTGCAACTGTTTCAGCTAAAACAACTGAGGCGCCACCATGAAGAAGGCCAAAAGGCTGTTTTGTTGGTCCATGCACAGGCATTGTAGCTACTACTCTATCCTTTGTTACTTCAACAACTTTAATTCCAATCGCATCCATAATTGTATCCATGGAATCCCCCCCAATATGTATCTATATCATCTATCTTAACCTGCAGATACTGATTAGTAAAATGGAGGTCTGCGCATGATTGTCCCAAATTAAAAAAATATCTAATATACGTTATACTGTAAGCAGTCAGAAAAAAAATCATGTTAAAGGACGTTTAGCTATGGCGAAAATTTTAATTATCGAGGATGATCCGAAAATTGCCTCTCTCCTGCAAAATCATTTGCAGAAATATGGCTATGCAGCGACGATAACGGAAGACTTTGATGCAATTATTGAAACTTTTCAAGCAGTTGATCCTGATCTTGTTCTATTAGATATTAATTTACCAAGCTTTGATGGTTTTTACTGGTGTCGGCAAATCAGGCAGCACTCGACATGTCCGATTTTATTTCTTTCTGCACGCTCGGGAGAAATGGACCAGGTTATGGCTTTGGAAAATGGTGGCGACGACTTTATTACGAAACCATTCGCATATGAAGTAGTAACAGCAAAAATTCGCAGCAGTCTGCGTCGTGCCTATGGCGAATATGCTCCTAATGTAAAGGAACGTAAGATTGAACTGGATGAATTAACACTTTTCATTGAAAGAATGGAACTGACAAAGGATGGCAAGGTAATCGCACTGACAAAAAAAGAAGCTGTCCTGCTGGAGATGCTCATGAATCGTTCACCACGGGTAGTATCAAGAGAGGTCTTATTGGAAAAGTTATGGGATGATCAGAGCTTCGTTGATGAGAATACATTAAATGTAAATGTAACAAGAGTAAGGAAAAAGCTGCAAGAACTAAATATAGAGAATGCAATTGAGACAATTCGAGGTGCAGGATACCGGCTTATATCAAATTGGGGGCATCAAAAATGATAAAGCTCTTTCTTCGTGATCAATTTCCGCTTATCCTTATAAACCTTTTGCAAATTACGCTGATTCTTATCGTTCTATGGGCCAGCGGACTTCAGGAAATGAAACTCGTGCTATACACTTTATTTTTGGGAGCTTTTTTATTAACGGTTTATTTAGTTTATCGTTATCTTTCACTGAAGGCATTTTACAAACGATTGGCGAATCCGGTGGCTCGTCTCGATGAAATATTTGAAACCCTGGACAGTGCTCCGATTTCTGCTGCGCTTGGTGAACTGCTGAGGAGTCAGCATCGATTATATATTAATGAAATTGAACTTGCGAAGATTAAGAAGAACGAGCATGTAACGTTTATAAATCAATGGGTGCATCAAATGAAAACACCTTTATCTGTAATCGAATTAATTATTCAAGACCATGATGAGGAAGAGCTGCTAAGTATCCGCGAAGAAACGGACAAGCTTGAGAAGGGGCTTGAGATGGTTTTATATGCTGCCCGGCTGGAGGTGTTTGAACAAGACTTTCATATACAGCCGGTTTCATTAAAGCATATAATTGACCAGGTCATCCGTGAAAATAAACGGTTATTTATAAAAAATCGTGTATATCCAGAGGTGAATATTACTGGTCTCACGGTGGAATCAGATGAGAAGTGGCTGGAGTTTATTATTAATCAGGTCATAACAAATGCTGTAAAATACTCTGCCGGAAAAGGTGGAAAGGCCCAAATCTTTACAGATAAAACTTCGGAAGGCACACATTTATTTATCCAAGATAATGGGGTTGGCATCCCAAAATCTGATTTAAAGCGAGTATTTGATGCATTTTTTACTGGAGAAAATGGTCGAGTTTATCGCGAATCAACTGGAATGGGACTTTCACTTGTAAGGGAGGTATGTGAAAAATTGGGGCATAAAGTTGAAATTGAATCGGTACAGGGCGAAGGTACATTGGTTAAGTTAACTTTCTATAACTAAATCAAGTTAAGCAAAGGCGCATAATCAAATCATGCGCCTGCTTTAATCAACGTTATTATATCTTGGTTCGAATGATAAGTATGATGGGCGCAACTGAGAAATCGCGCATACTGTATCCGGGTACTTATTCTGTAAATACTCCTCTAGAACAATGGTTTTCTTGTGTATTTGATAATCACCCCAATGAGGACGAGTGATAAAGAGCCAGCAACCTTACAAAAATGTAATGAAAATGAAAGCTAGACCAATGTTTAAATTTCCCTTTTTCCTTTAGACTATGAAGTAGAGGAAAGGGGATTTTTTAATGGATATTTTAAAAACGAGTAATTTAAGTAAAATATATGATGGAAAAGTTGCACATAAAGCATTAGAAAATATTGATTTAGCGATTGAAGAGGGTGAGTTTGTCGGAATTATGGGCCCTTCTGGAAGCGGGAAGTCAACCTTATTAAACATGGTGGCTACAATTGATCAGCCAACTTCAGGTTCCATTCTTGTAAATAACAAGAATCCGCTTGAGATGAAGCATGATGAATTAGCGAAGTTTCGTCGTCGTGAATTAGGTTTCGTCTTTCAGGATTTTAATTTGCTGCCAACGTTAACCGTAGAAGAGAATATTGTACTTCCGCTAACGCTTGAAGGCACACGAGTGAAAGAAATGGAAAAGCGTGTTGCAGCTGTTGCAGAAAAACTAGGAATTTCCGCAATCTTGAATAACCGTATTTATGAGATATCTGGTGGGCAAGCACAACGAGCGGCAATTGCCCGGGCAATTATTCACCGTCCGCACATGGTGTTGGCAGATGAACCAACCGGAAACCTTGATTCAAAGGCATCTAGAACGGTAATGGAGATGCTGGAAAAAATTAATAAAGAAGATCGCACAACAATGATGATGGTAACCCACGACCCAATTGCAGCCAGTTATACAGAACGTGTTGTATTTATAAAGGATGGAAAGCTCTTCAATGAGATCCATCGCGGGGATAATCGTCAAGCTTTCTTCCAAAAAGTAATTGATGTGTTATCGCTGTTGGGAGGGGATGCAAGTGACCTTTCGTCAATTCGCGTTTAATAATGTCTTAAGAAATAAGCGGATTTATGCAGCGTATTTTCTTAGCAGTCTATTTTCCGTATTCGTATTTTTTGTTTATGCAATTTTTGCTTTTCACCCCGCGTTAAAAGCAGTGCATCCAGGTGTTACTGTTGGCCTGCATTTCGCTGAAGGAATTATTTATGTTTTTTCTTTTATCTTTGTGCTTGTATCAATGAGTGCATTTCTGCATTCCCGAAAAAAGGAATTTGGCTTAATGGTTATGCTTGGAATGACCAATCAGCAGCTGCGCAAAATGGTCTTTTTGGAAAACGTATTGATTGGTTTTGCCGCAACCGTTTCCGGTGTTGGAATCGGGCTTGTATTCGCTAAGCTCATTTTGATGACAGCTGAGTCTGTTTTGGAGCTAAAAGAATCCTTGCCATTTTATATGCCGTGGGAAGCAATTTTTCTGACTTTCGGTGCTTTCTTACTTCTATTTGTTGTAATTTCCTTCTTTACTGTTTGGATTCTGAAAGGCAACAAATTAATCGATCTAATAAAGGGAAGTGCTGTACCAAAAAACGAGCCGAAAGCTTCCGTACTATTATCCATTTTAGCGGCATTGCTGCTTGCAGTCGGGTATGGTATTGCTCTTACTGTTAAAGGTGACCAGGTAATTTACGCTATGATACCTGTAACGATTATCGTCATCATTGGAACGTATTTCCTTTTTACACAGTTAAGTGTATTTATTATTAATCGGCTGAAGAAGCAGAAGATGCTGTTTTGGAAGAAAACAAATCTTGTATTATTTTCCGACCTGGCAAACCGGATGAAGGATAATGCTCGAACCTTCTTCTTTGTTGCGATTGTTTCCACGGTTGCTTTTACTGCAATTGGAACGCTCGTCGGTTTTCGCTTTATGTTTACAAATAGTCTATTAGAAGAACGCCAATTTACAATAGAATACAATTCTAAATATGGAAATGAACAAGAAGCCGAGCATATTCAAATTATTGAAGATGAGCTTGAAGGTCTTGCTTATGAGAAGCTGCCTCTCCATATTAGAAATGTTTCAATTCCAAGCATGGCTGAAGATTATGCACCTTTAACAGGTATCATTTCTGAATCAGAGTATAATGCATTGGCAAAAGCAGGAAGAAAAGATGATGTTCAAGTTTCATTAGATGGAAATGAAGCAGTTTATCTTTATTATCATAATGAGATGCTTGATCCCAAAGAAGTAGAAGAAACGCGCATTGTCAATTTTTCTGGTAAAGAAATAAATCAAACAGCGGCATTTGGTTCGACTTTGGTCCGATCATATGACAGTTATTTTATCGTTGATGATGCTTACTATGATAATATTACAGATTTCGAGCTAGAAACCTTTTATGCTTTTCAAGTAGGGGATTGGAAGGCCACAGCCGATTTAGGAGAAAGTCTGCTTGAAAAATTAGGTGTGAGTGAAACAAATGGTTTTAGTGAATACTTTAGCTATTCCAACCTGGGTTATGATTGGTACGTTACTAATCAATCCTTTGGGGCCGTTCTGTTTATTGGAATGTTTATTGGCGTCGTATTCTTCGTTGCTGCTGGCAGTTTCTTGTACTTCCGTTTATATGCTGATTTGGAAGAAGAGCAGAAGAAGTTCTCGATGATTAGCAAAATCGGATTAACAGACAAGGAATTATCCAGAATACTAACAATACAACTTGGATTGTTATTCTTCATTCCAATTGTTATTGCAGTTATTCATGGTGCTGTGGCTTTAACAGCATTAAAAAATATGTTTAATTACAGCATGCTGCACAGCTCAGCACTTGTACTTGGGAGCTTTAGCTTGATTCAAATTGTTTATTTCTTCTTTATTCGACATAATTATATTAAGAAGATTAAAAGCTATTTAGCGAATTAATGGAATAGAGCCGTGAAAGAGATAATTATCTTTCACAGGCTCTATTTTGATTATTGTAGAGCATAAGGTAATAAGGGGAATGTTCAAACATATAAGTTGAAGTTAATTTAAAATAAGGTTATGGTTACGATATTAATATTTTGACTAAAGGAATGTGAGCTTGTGATAGGGGAAGAAATCCGCAGAACACTTGATGAAATATCGATGAGTATGCGTAAGGATTACTCGGAAATGCTGCGTGAGTTAAATCTTCATGTTGGACAGGATAATTTACTCTATAGGCTGCGGGAGCAGGATGGGGTGACACAGATTCAGCTTAGTGAGAGTTTAAAATGTGAGCCGCCAACAATTGTTAATAAGGTAAGGGCTTTGGAAAGCTATGGTTTAATTTATCGGGAACGTGATCCGCTTGACGCAAGAATTAACAGAGTCTATTTGACACCAAAAGGCCGGGAGATTATCGAGCCAATTGAAGAGGTTTGGGAGAATCAGCAAGATAAACTATTGGCCGGGATGACAGCAGAAGAGCTGAAAACAATAAAGAAGCTGCTGAAAAAAATGGCAAATAATATAGCGTAGTGTGTTTATGTGGTTTTTTCCAAATTGATCTGCTGTTTGGTGAAACTTATTTTATAAACTTAGTTAGTATGCTAATAAATGAGACATATTGTATTTTAATATAAATAACGAAAAATCAAATTAGATTGGATGAGAAAATATGAAATTAAGTATATTGGACCAAGCTCCAATTACAAAAGGGAATAAGGCAGTAGATGCGTTGAAAAATGCGGAGGAATTGGCTGTTTTGGGTGATGAATTGGGTTACCATCGTATGTGGATGGCAGAGCACCATGGTACAAAGGATTATGCGAGCTCAGCTCCTGAAATAACAGCCGCTCATATAGCCGCCAAGACAAAAAGGATTCGTATCGGCACAGGTGGGGTAATGATGATGCATTATTCTCCCTTAAAGCTTGCTGAGGTGTTTAAAACATTAAGTGCATTTTCACCAGGAAGAATCGATTTCGGCGTTGGACGTGCTCCTGGGGGAGATAATTACTCGATTTATGCATTGTCAGAAGGGCGCCAGCCGATGCTTGATAATATGTACGAGAAAATGGATACTGCATTGCAGCTGATGAAGGATGAAATTCCTGAAGATCGGTTATATAGCAGAACCATCGCTACTCCATCTGAGGTGATATTACCTGAAGCATGGCTGCTTGGTTCGACGGGAAATAGTGCTATTCAAGCGGGCAGAAGAGGAGCAGGCTATTCATTCGCACAGTTTTTTAATGGCGAGATGTCGAATGAAATTTTTGCTGCCTATAAAAATAGTTTTCAGCCCTCCGCATTTATGAAAAAACCAAATATCACAGTGAGTTATATGGTAACAGTAGCTGAAACGAGAGAAGAGGCTGAATTTGAAGCAATGCCTCAGGATATTTGGCGGTTGAATTTCATGAGAGGAAGACAAGTTCCCTTTTTAACACCAGAAGAAGCCCAAGACTATCCATTAACTGAAATGGACCGTATGACAATTATGGATAATCGCAAACTGCATTTAGTAGGTAATGCAAAGGAGGTCTCGGCCTTCTTAAAAGACCAGCAAGAAAAATATCAATTTGATGAAGCGATGATTGTCAGTATTCCACACTCACAAAAGCAGCGTTTGAATGTATATCGACTGCTGGCAGAAGAATTGCTTTAAAAAACATAGAAAAAATATCAATGGTCCATCACATCAAAACTTGATAGATGGACCATTTTGTTGTGGTTAATATTATCGCTCTATTTACTTATCTAAATAGTATAATTATAATTGTATTCATAGAATTTTATGAGAAGAGGGGGAAGCAGAGGTGGCAGGGAAGAAATGCTTTCGTTTATTTAGTATATTGCTATTAAGCATGCTTTTAGCCTTGATTGGTGCCTGCGGCAATGCTAATAGCACTGAAACGGTTACGGAGGAGGATGCTGGCGGAACTTCCTCGGAAGAAATGGAAAGTATAATTACAGTATCTGCCGCAGCAAGTCTTACAGATGCACTGAACGATGTTGCTCGTTTATTTACGGAAGAGAATCCAGGGGTGCAAGTTGATTATAACTTTGGGGGTTCTGGAGCGCTAAGACAGCAGATAATGCAAGGTGCGCCAGTTGATCTGTTCTTCTCAGCCTCTGCGAGTGACTTTCAGGCAGTTGTTGAAGAAGGTTACATTGATGAAGAAAATGCGTTGAACTTGCTTGCGAATGAATTAGTTTTAATCACAGCTAAAGGCAGTAAAACAGTGACTTCCTTTGATGATTTAAGCAATGCGAAACAAATCGCGATTGGAAATCCGGAATCCGTACCGGCTGGTAAATATAGCGTAGAAGCATATAAGTCGATGGGGATTATGGAAGAGCTGGAAGAATTGTTGGTCTTTGCTGAGGATGTTCGTGCAGTGCTTACATATGTAGAAACAAAAAATGTTGATGCTGGAACAGTATACCGAACAGACGCGATGATAAGTGAAAAGGTAGAAATAGTAGATACGGCACCGGCTGAATCTCATGAATCCATCATTTATCCAGTCGGGGTCGTGAATCATTCTGATAATGAAGATGCTGTGAAAGCTTTTTATGAATACTTACAAACCGATACTGCACGGAATGTATTCGAGGAGTATGGATTTGCTGTCTATTAACATCACGGTTGAGCAGTTTGTTACACCTGTCCTTCTGTCATTACGGGTTTCTTTAATTAGTTTAGTTTTAGTATTTATTTGTGCGACATTAACAGCAAGATGGATGGCCCGAGCGAGTTTTAGAGGAAAAGCAGCAGTAGAAACAATCTTAATGCTGCCACTAGTATTACCGCCAACTGTTATTGGATTTCTGCTGATGATTCTATTTGGGAATAACAGTATAGTTGGTGATTTTATTGAATGGGTTTTTAATGATTCGATTATTTTTACATGGTATGCTGCAGTGATAGCAAGTACAGTAGTTGCTTTTCCACTCATGTACCAATCCGCAAAAGCTGGATTCTTAAATGTTGACAGGGACATAGAAAATGCAGCAAAGGTGGATGGTGCGAATAGCATCCAAGTCTTTATTAGAATAACAATTCCACTGTCTTACACATCTTTAATCACAGGGGCTCTCCTCAGCTTTGCACGAGCACTTGGAGAATTTGGTGCAACTCTAATGATTGCAGGGAATATCCCGGGGCGAACACAAACATTGCCAACAGCAATATATGTTGCCTTGCAATCTGGCAACATGATGCTCGCATGGACATGGGTAGTGACAATTATTGTTATTTCATTTTTTATGTTGATGTTCATCCGTCTTCAAGCCGGACAAGAAGCTCGTTACTAGAATAAGAATAAAGAATATCTGTTCCTGATGTACCATTTAATCTAAGAACCGGCTGCGCATTTCCGGAGAGGGAAGCATGCAGCTGTCCTTTTTCCCAAACCATTTATAGCGGTTTTTCGCTATAATGTCATAGAGTGCATCTCTAATTTTAGGCGGTACAAGAAGAAAGATATAAAGTAATTTCCACATTCCTTTAAGCTGTTTTGCGATTCGGAGAGCAGCGGTAGACTTATAATAAACTTTATTATTTTCCAATAGAATCAGGCTGTCAATATTCTTTGGTGAATTGTATTTGTTAATTAATTTTTGACCAGCTTCACCCTGGAGGGAAGCAAACTTAAACTGCTTTTTTTGATCTCTTTGAATGATAAATTGAACACTTGCATCGCAAAAATTACATTCTCCATCGAATAAGATAATACTGTTCATCGAAACACCCCCTAAAACTTGAGAGCGGGACAGTAAAGCAGACAGATCTTCTGTCTCGCGAAACTACTTGTAAAATAGTCGTTCTAACTATATCATAATAATTATACGATGTATAATTAGTTTATTCGATAAATTAATTAAGGTAAAGTGGTAAAAAATATGTAAAGAGTTACTTTATTTTATCTTCACTATAAATTTAGTTATAATGAAATGGATTCATTTCGAAACCAATCTATATGAGAGGAAATGATACAACATGGCGCAGCAAATTGGTGTAATTGGACTAGCTGTAATGGGAAAGAACTTAGCTTTAAACATTGAGAGCAGAGGTTATTCAGTAGCGGTATTTAACCGTTCTTACGAGAAAACAGAAGCATTTTTAGCAAATGAAGCAAAGGGCAAACAAGTTGCAGGTGCTGAAACAATTGAGGAATTTGTTAATTCACTGGAAAAGCCACGAAAGATTCTTCTGATGGTAAAGGCTGGACCAGCTACAGATGCAACGATTGAGTCTTTACAGCCATACTTAGAAGAAGGCGATATTCTAATAGACGGCGGCAATACATTGTATGAGGATACAATGCGTCGTAATAAAATGCTTGATGAAACAGGGATTCACTTTATCGGAACAGGAGTTTCCGGTGGTGAAGAAGGCGCACTTAATGGGCCATCTTTAATGCCTGGTGGTCAGAAGGAAGCATATGAATTAGTAGCACCAATCTTTGAAGCGATTTCAGCAAAAGTTGATGGAGACCCATGTGTAACTTATATTGGACCAAACGGTGCAGGGCATTTTGTGAAGATGGTTCATAACGGAATTGAATATGGTGACATGCAATTAATTGGTGAAGCATATTTTATTTTAAAACATGTGCTTGGCATGGAAGCAGAAGAATTAAGTCAAGTATTTACGGAATGGAATAAAGGAGAGCTCGACAGTTACCTGATTGAGATTACTGCAGATATTTTCACGAAGAAAGATGAAGAGACAGGTAAAGCACTAGTAGAAGTAATTATGGATAAAGCTGGTCAAAAGGGTACAGGTAAGTGGACAAGTAAGAATGCTTTAGACCTTGGTGTTCCGCTTCCGCTTATTACAGAATCTGTATTCGCACGCTTTATTTCTTCCTTGAAGGACGAGCGTGTGGCAGCAAGCAAGGTATTATCTGGACCAGAAACAGTGCAATACGAAGGAAACCGTGAAGATCTGATTGAAGCAGTGCGTAAAGCTTTATATATGAGTAAAATTGTATCTTATGCACAAGGTTTTGCACAAATGCGTGCAGCTTCAGAGGAAAACGATTGGAATCTGGAATTTGGCGAAATTGCAATGATTTGGCGTGGAGGCTGTATTATCCGTGCAAACTTCCTGCAAAAGATTAAAGAAGCATATGATCGTGACCCAGCATTAGCCAACTTAATGCTTGATCCATACTTTAAAGAAGTTGTTGAAGGATATCAGACGGCATTACGTGAAGTGGTTGCTCTTGCAATTAAGCAAGGTATCGCTGTTCCGACGTTTGCAAGTGCGGTTGCTTATTATGATAGTTATCGTGCTGAGGATTTACCAGCGAATTTAATTCAAGCACAACGTGACTATTTTGGTGCACATACGTATGAACGTAAAGACAAACCAGGTACATTCCATACAAACTGGTTCTAAGAGAAATAGGCGTGTGAAAGCTTAGCTAGGCTTTCACACGCTTTTTTGCTTTCTGCATTTATTGGTCATCACGCTTAAAGATGACTTCCTGAACATCAAGGAAATTCTGAATTGCAAGGGCACAAGCACCCTGTACACTTGCATACACACCTAACTCAGACAGTTCAATTTTTTTGTAGACGCTGACTGACGAATGAAGGTTCTTTTTAATCTCCTCGACCACATTTGGATATAAGTGCAGTACCTCACTATTTAAAACCAATGTTTCTGGGTTATAAAAGTTGATCATATTATTGAGTCCAATAGAAACAGAACTGATGAATTTCTTCATTTCTTCACATGTTATCGTATCATTTTCATTAATCAGCTGTTTTAAGTCATGGTAGGTTAAACTTGGAAGATCAAGCTTTTCCATAAGACTGGAAAAGATGACCGGCTCAGCTGCATAGAGTTCCCAACAGCCGTGATTCCCGCATTTACACTTCTTTCCATATGGAGAGATAATCATATGACCGATTTCACCGGCATAGCCATCATACCCTTTTACGAGCTTTCCATTATTCATAATGCCTGCACCAATACCTGAGCTAAGTGTGATAGATAACAAATTATTGCTATGATGATGATGGTATACTCTTTCCGCGTAAACAGAAAGATTTGCAGTATTCTCAATTAAAATGGAAATATCCAACGCATCTTCCAGATCTGCTTTTAGATTTTTATTGCGCCACTCAAATCGAGGAACAAACAGAATAGAATAGTCATTATTTACTGTACCATGAACGCCGATAATGGTTTGTATAAGTCCATAATCGCATTGGGAATACCTATTCTTAAATGTTTTAATTTGCTTAATAAGAATCTGGACAATTTCCTCATAGTTTTCTGTTTCAAGTTTGTAAATTTCCGTCTCAATCATATTCCCCTGTAAATCAGCTATTCTATATCTTACTTTCTTATAATCAAGGTCAATTCCCAGTACATAACCAGCATTCCCATTTATCGAAAGCATAATCGGACGTCTGCCAACAGAATTATGTTCTTGCTGCGTTTCACGAACAAGTTTTTCTTCAAGCAAATCAGAGACCTGAACAGAGATTGTTGCTTTGTTTAAACCGGTTATCTTAGATAATTCCGCTCTGGAAATAAATCGATGTTCTATTATCTTTTGTAAAATTAAACTTCTGTTTATCTTTTTTATATATGCTCCATCCCCTGTAACCATCTTACTTCCTCCCCTTTTAAACGAAAAGATGCTACCTTTAGCATTTTTATTATTTGTTTGCCAAACAAATAATAAAAATGTACAAAAAAATAAGTTTATGTAAAAAGTAACTGATTTGTAAAGGCTTACATAAAGGTGACATTTTAAATTTACTCTATTATATCAAAAAACAAATAAATTGAAATCTATTTATCTGTTTTACTTCTTTAACAAGAAGAGAAGGATGTATCCTTTATACTTTAAAAGGTAATTAAGTAATATAGAATTAATATACTTTATTGTGAATGTTCTTGCTATCGTTCATTTTTACATATATAATCATTATTTGTTTGATATTCAAGTAAATATTCATGAAATTCCAAAAGTAATTCTATTGCTGTTATTTTTAGAGAAAGAATTTTTGAGGAGGAGAAAATGAAAAAGAATCCGCTTTTCAACTACTTGTATATCTTTTATTCTAGTGTATTTATACTGCATATTATTAATGTTTTTATTGAAAGTAATACCCTTAACTATCTTATAGGAATTTTAGCTATTCTTATGCTCATCGTTTCAGTCGTTGGGGCTTCATCTCTTTTTAGAATATTAGGTGGTGCATTTATTTTAGTCGGAGGAATTGTGTTTTTCATGTCAGGACAACCGATGGTAAAAATTCCAGAGTTACTTACTTCAAATATGTCGCTGCTTACTCTATTAGCAATGCTGCCGTGGATGAACAGTGTTGTTAGGAGCGGAAGATTTGACCGGAATTTAAATAAATTGCTGAATGTAAATGCTTCTGACTTAGGTAAACTTTACCCGCGCAGCTCAATCACAACATTAACATTAGCAGCTTTCTTAAATTTATCTGCTGCTTCTATTTCACAAGATGTGTTGAAGGATAATTTAAGTTCTCTAAATAAGAAAGTTAGAAACTCTTTTATTGGAACGGCAACACTTCGCGGTTTCACCTTGGCATTATTATGGAGTCCATTGGAGATTTTATTAGCTGTGTCGATCTTTATGACAGGCGTTGATTATGTTTCTTTGTTGCCATGGCTCCTTCTTATTGTAGCGATAACTTTTACAATGGATTCTGTTTGGGGAAGATTGCATTATAAGAAATACACCTATAGGAAGACCGCAGAAACCAATGTGAACATGAAGGAAATTATGAAGAAGGTTATCCACTTAATGACAGCGCTCATTATCTTCTTAACGCTTGTGATTGTGATAGGAAGCCTGTTTGATCTTGATTTTATATTTACGGTGACGATTTTAATTTTCCCATTTGCATTTATTTGGGCATGGGTGATGGGCCGGGCAAGGAGTTTTTGGACTATTGGATGGAGAACTTGGAAGCAAAAGACTAATACAATGCAGAATTTTATTGTTCTATTTATTGGATTGGCTTTCTTTGCAAATAGTATAAGTGGAACAGTTTTTTTAGAAGTCATTCAGCGGCCGATTTTAATGTTTATTGACTATCCATTGGTTATTTTTATAAGTATTCAAATTATCTTTATAGCCATGAGTATGTTTGGTGTTCATCCAATTGCAACAATGGGAATATTAGGCGGAGTAATCACAGCATTACTCGACGTAATGAATCCTATCAGTGTCGCTATTGTTTTGGCAACAAGTGCAACTGCTACGCTCACTGTAGGTTCTTATGGGCTGGTTGTTCAATTGACATCAATGAATATCAATCAGAATCCATACAAGATTACAATCAGCAATATGCCCTATGCACTATTATATGGCGGGATTGGCTCTGTAATAGCATACTTGCTGCTGTAGGCAGAAAGAAAAAGGGTCTCTCCATTCTTGAGAGAGGTGGAGATACTCGCCCATGAAAAAATGAAATAATATGGGTTGTTCTATTTGGAGAAATAGTTTATTATGGATTAACAACGTTGTTAATTCTGTTAATTACTAATATTTTCATTTGATAAAAGTGTAATCGCTGTCAATGGGTGTGCAAATCATATTATTTAAGGAGATGTTCAGGGGATGGAACAGCTAAAACCAATCTTTGAGTTGCTGAAAGCGGGAAAAGTCTCTCAGAGTAATAGAGATGTAAAAGTATATGAAAAATCCTTGGAAACTTATGAAAATGTTAATCTAATCATGGTTCGCTTGGGCGCAGAGAAATACATTCTGGCAGCTGGAGACGGTAAATTATTTGATGAATTAAGTGGGGAGGTAGTAGATAGTAATTGCAAGGCCGCGCCATTAACACATGAAAACCGGCTGGTGCTAAATGCATATTTTGAATACACGGTACCCAGAGCTTTTGGCACAAAGGTTTCCACAATGGGACTTGGAGATCGTTTAGGGATTGCATCGCCTGGACACATTGAAACAATTCGGAAGCATCATATCAAGCCAATTTTAGCACAACAAAGTATTCGCGAGCTTACATTGATAAATAGAACAATGCCTGAAATGATTGATGCTGCATGTTTTGCAGTGTTCCAAGAGGGGTATAAAGACGGGTTCGGAGCGGATGGAGACCATATAAAAGAAGAGAAAGACATTGCGTATGCGCTTGAACTGGGTATTTCAATGCTCACTTTGGACTGCTCAGACCAGATTAAAAAGGGAATCGATCATGCTCCAATTGAGAAAATTGAAAGGGCATACAATAGTCTGCCAAAAGAGAAACAAACTTATTATGAACAGCAATATTTAGATAAAACCTTTGAAATTGGTGAGCTTGTTATTATCTTTGACAAAGAGACACTTATGAAAAATGTCTTGGTCTATGATGAAGCGATTTCTTATATCGATCATGTGTATAAGACGTATATTAGCAAGCTTGACAGAGAATTTGACTTTGAGATCTCTATTGATGAAACAGAAACAATTACATTGCCGGCAGAGCATTTCTTTGTGGCGAATGAATTGAGGGAGCGTGGAGTAAAGGCAGCAAGCTTGGCTCCAAGATTCTGCGGCGAATTCCAAAAGGGGATTGACTATATTGGGGATATGGAACAATTTGAAGTTGAATTAGCAGAACATGCTTTAATAGCGAAGCATTTTGGATATAAACTCAGTATCCACTCAGGAAGTGACAAATTCTCTGTATTCCCAATCATTGCAAAGTATACAGAAGGTGTTCTTCATATTAAAACGGCAGGGACAAACTGGCTGGAAGCAATGCGCGTTATCGCTGAAACGAATCCAAAACTCTACCGCCGCATGCACGCATATGCAACTGAAAATATAGAGGAAGCTTTACAGTACTATCATATTACACCTGACTTTTCTGCAATTAAACCATTAGACAGTGTACCGGATGAGGCACTGTCAGAATATATGAATGATGATAATGCAAGGCAATTAATTCATGTAACGTATGGTGTTTTATTGACTGCTGAAGATGAAACAGGTAATTATCTATTTAAAGACGAATTCTTCCAAACGTTGCATCATCAAGAGGATGCTTATCGGAAAGCATTGGTAAAGCATATTGGAAGACATATCACAACTTTGGGATTTTAATAAATGAATAAAATTAGTTTTTTGAGTAGACAAAATAATGGAGGGTGTAAGGATGCGTAATTTTATGGACTCAGACTTTTTATTGGAAAATGAAACTGCACGGAAGCTATATCATGATTATGCAAAGGAAATGCCAATTATTGATTATCATTGCCATCTTGATCCAAAGGAAATTTATGAAAATAAAACATATAAGAATATTACCGAGGTTTGGTTATATGGTGATCATTATAAATGGCGTGCAATGAGAGCAAACGGGATAGAAGAGAAGTATGTAACCGGGGATGCCAGTGACTACGATAAATTTCTTTCCTGGGCAAAGACAGTACCAATGTTAATTGGAAACCCGCTATACCATTGGACACATTTAGAATTGCAGCGTTTCTTTGGAATTCATGAGGAATTAAATGAAACAACTGCCCCGGAAATTTGGGAGAAAGTGAATAAATTATTGAATACAGATGGTTTTGGCGCAAGAGACTTTATTGAGAAATCGAATGTAAAAGTGGTTTGTACAACAGATGATCCGATTGACAATTTGGAGTTTCATAAGCAGCTGACTGATGAAGGGGAATTTTCCGTTAAGGTTGTTCCGGGTTTTCGTCCAGATAAAGCACTTGAGATTAATCGTGATGGTTTTTCTGCTTATATCAAACAGCTGGAACAAGCAGCAAATAAAACGATCGACAGCTATGAAGATTTCCAAAATGCCTTAAAAAATCGAGTGGAGTATTTTCATTCGATTGGCGGTCGGGTTTCTGACCACGCAATTGATACAATGATGTATGCTAAGGCAACTATAGAGGAAGTAGAAGAATCCTTTAAGAAAGCAGTTGCAGGAAATAAAGTGTCACTTGACGATGAAAAGAAATTTAAGACACTGACTTTAAAATACCTTGGTGAGCAGTATGCGAAGCATGGCTGGGTGATGCAATTCCATATTAATGCCTTGCGCAACAACAATACAAGAATGTTTCATACATTAGGACCAGATACTGGTTACGATGCAATGAACGATGGAGAAGTTGCTAAGCCATTAGCTAAACTTTTAGATATGCTGGAGAAAGATAATCATTTGCCAAAAACAATTTTATATTCCTTAAACCCTAAGGATAATAGTACAATTGCTTCAATCATTGGGAGCTTCCAGGGAGATGGAATTCCTGGCAAGATGCAATTCGGGACGGCATGGTGGTTCAATGATACAAAAGCTGGCATGCTCGCACAAATGCAAACCTTGGCAGATATTGGTGTGTTTAGTCAATTTATCGGAATGCTTACAGACTCAAGAAGTTTTCTATCTTATCCAAGACATGAATACTTTAGAAGGATTGTATGCTCTCTAATTGGATCATGGGTAGAAAATGGAGAGGTTCCAAATAATATTGAATTCTTAGGGGATATAGTACAGCGCATTTCATACTATAATGCGAAAAGCTATTTTGATTTTGAATAAAACAATGGTTGCCAGCTTTATGGTCAATTTTTAGTTTGTTTGCTTTACAAACAATAATGATTATTCACGAACTTTAAGCTATTTAACTTTGCAGCGTTATCGCAGGTAATCCAGTATATGACCTGCGATAGCGATCTTTAATACATATAAAGGGACAGGGGGTAATTCGTTTGAAAAAGAAAGCGGTATCATTTTTTGTTTTAATTGCACTGCTCTCTATTTTATTGACGGGGTGCGGGACTGCTTCAGGAAGCTCAAGTGAAGGGGCCACCGTATTGCGTTTAGCTGAAAATCATCCAGATGATTATCCAACTACAATCGGAGACAAGGAATTTGCGAGATTAGTAGAGGAAAAGACAGATGGGCGCTATAAAATTGAAGTATTTTCAGGTGGGCAACTGGGTGAGGAATCTGACACATTGGAATTAGTTCAAATCGGAACGATTGATTTAGTGCGCACGAACGTAACACCAGTAACACAGCTTTCAGATGAGATAGGTGTGCTCTCTATGCCATTCTTGTTTGAGAGTGAAGAAGATAAATGGGAAAAATTAAATGGTGAAGTTGGCCAGGAGTTACTGGATACATTAGACGGTTCAAATCTTGTAGGTTTAGCATACTACGATTCTGGTGAAAGAAGTATTTACAATACAAAGCGTCCGTTAGAATCACCAGAAGATATGAAGGGGCTTAAAATCCGTGTGCAAAACTCAGCTTTATCGATTGAAATCATTGAAGCTTTAGGAGCTTCGGCTACACCAATGGAATACGGAGAAGTTTTCTCAGCACTGCAAACGGGAGTAATTGATGGGGCAGAGAACAATTTCCCGAGCTACTTTACTTCGAATCATTACAATGTAGCAAATTACTTTACTGTTAATGGCTATTCGGGAACACCTGAATTACTAATGGCATCACAAAGCTTGTGGGATACGTTAAGTGATGAGGATAAGGGAAGTTTTCTTGAAGCGGCCAGAGAATCAGTAGAGGTTCAGCGTGAAGCATGGGCAGAATTAACGGAAGAAGCCAGAGAAGCAGTTGTCGAAGGCGGAAGTGAATTAGTTGAAATTAATGACATAGAAGAGTGGAGAGACGCAGTTCAGCCACTCTATGACAAATATGATGACTTGTATGGCGACTGGATCGATCGATTGTCTGAATAATAATATAGGAGAGTGAGAGATTGCTGCTCCTGGCAAAATCCTAAGGGGGGAGTATTGTGAAGGCTTTAAAACAAATAAAACGTATTCTTGATCAGCTGCTTTTAATCTCGGCATTAACGCTGTTAGCGGTGATGATTATTATTATCATTTATCAAGTATTTTCGCGACAAATTTTCAGCACCACACCGTCTTGGTCAGAAGAGGTATCAAGATTACTTTTCATATGGGTGAGCTTCCTTGGAATCGCCTATGGTTTTAAGGAAAAGTTACATATTGCTTTGGGACTGATTGTAGGAAAGTTTCCTAGTAAAGTGCAGGATTTCTTTGATTATCTTGCTAAAATACTTGTGATATTCCTTGGTATAATTATGCTCTATTTTGGAACATCCTTTACAATCTTAATGTCAGACAACTTGATGCCGGGAACTGGGCTATCCAGCAGTTGGCAATATGCAGTTATTCCAATAACTGGATTTTACATTACATTGTACGGAATCAGCCTATTATTTATAAAAGGTATGCATCAGGATTACAACGATGCAGAAGAGGTGTAAAAAATGGAGATACTTATTTTGTTTGGGAGCTTCTTTCTACTATTGATATTTAGAGTTCCAATTGCACTTACATTAATTATAGCTTCTCTACTAACTGGATTTTATATGGGAATTAACCCGGCTGCACTTCTGCAGCGTATGGTCGGTGGATTGGATTCCTTTTCTCTTCTAGCAATACCTTTCTTTATTCTTGCCGGAGAGATTATGAACGAAGGTGGAATTTCAAGACGGTTAATTAACCTTGCAAACGTTATTATAGGAAAAATTCGAGGTGGACTGGCAATGGTGAACGTACTTACAAGTACGTTCTTTGGTGGAATTTCCGGCTCAGCATTAGCAGATACTTCTTCATTAGGTTCTGTCCTAATACCGATGATGAAAAAGCAGAAGTATGATACAGATTATTCTGTTGCAGTTACTATTTCCAGTTCTACCCAAGGAGTGCTAATTCCTCCTAGTCATAATATGATTATCTATTCAACAGCAGCTGGCGGGGTTTCAGTTGGTGCACTTTTCGTCGGCGGACTTGGACCGGGATTAATACTTGGCTTAGCAATAATGGTTTTAACTTATGTACTTGCAGTGAAACGCAACTATCCCAAGGGAGAGCCAATAAAAAGAGAAGACATTCCTAAAATTGTTCGTGATGGTTTGTTAGGGCTCTTTACAGTTGTTATTATCATGGGTGGAATTTTAAGTGGAATATTTACCGCCACTGAATCTGCCGCAATTGCTGCACTATACGCATTTATTATTACATTCTTTGTCTATAAGGAGATTCCTTTAAAAAGAATGGGAGTAATTTTGGAAAAAACATTTAGAACGTTAGCAATGGTACTATTTTTAATTTCAGCTTCTTCTGCTTTTGGCTGGTTGCTCGCTTTATTAAAGGTACCTGCATTGGTTTCAAACGCATTATTAACCTTCTCGCCAAATGATGTGGTAACAATATTAATTATACTTGTTATTTTACTGGTATTAGGAATGGTAATGGATATGGCTCCCCTTATTTTAATTACAACGCCAATTCTCCTGCCTGTTGCAACAAGTGTTGGCATGGATCCAGTTCACTTTGGAGTTGTGTTGATGCTTGCATTAGGTATTGGACTTGTAACACCTCCTGTTGGTTCGATATTATTTGTAGGATCAGCAATTGGGCGAATACCAATAGAAAAGTCAGCAAAAGCGATGTTCCCTTTCTATGGGATTATGATTATAGTGCTTTTATTAGTAACATTTATTCCGCAATTGTCCCTATTCTTACCGAATCTGTTTGGACAATAATGTTTCAAGAAAACACCACAAGTCGAAAAACAGAGATTTGTGGTGTTTCCGCACCATTGAAGTATGAAGCAGCAATAGGGTTTAGTTAATTGGCACACCTTGACAAAATACTTCTATTATTGACGTGCTTTCTTGAAAATGATAATCTTAAAATGCAATTAGTTTATTGCCCAAATAAATTAACTCAAGTCGTTTACGAAGAGGATATCTGCTTTTCTCTTTCAAATGAAAGGGATTACACATATTGATAATAAACAGGATAGATAGGGTGAACCTATAGCAGGAATGACAGACTAAATGAGGAGGTGGAGAATATGGGTATTCTCCATGAATTACTGAAGGATATTCCAATTCCAAAAATGGCGAAGGTACGCCAGACCTTTAATGATACGAAGATTGAAGATGTGCCTAAAGCTTTACTCGAAGAGCTGGAAACGGAAGACGTAAAGAAATTTGTCAAGCCGGGCATGGAAATTGCTCTTGCTGTAGGAAGCCGGGGAACAGACAAACTTGTTGAGATTACAAAAACAACCGTGAGTTTCTTAAAGGAATTAGGTGCAAAGCCTTTTATCGTTCCATCAATGGGAAGTCATGGCGGAGCAACAGCTGAAGGACAAAAAGCTGTTCTTGAGCACCTTGGAGTTTCTGAGGAAACCGTTGGTGCAGAAGTTCGCTCTTCAATGGAAGTAGTGAAGATTGGCGAACTAGAAAATGGTTTGCCGGTTTACATTGATAAGCTTGCTTCACAGGCGGATGGCATTGTTGTCATTAACCGTGTCAAACCCCATACAGCATTCCGAGGGCCGGTTGAGAGTGGCATTTTGAAGATGATCAGCATCGGTTTAGGGAAACAAAAAGGTGCTGAGGCGTGTCATCAGCTTGGATTTAAATATATGGCTGAAAATATTCCCGCAATGGCAAAAGTAACATTAGAAAAGATGCCGATTCTGTTTGCAGTTGCAACAGTTGAGAATCCATTTGATAAAGTCGCTGAAATTGCTGTGCTTAAGCCAGAAGAAATTGAGGAGCGGGAGATTGAGTTGCAGAAGCTTGCTAAGAACCTGCTGCCGAAACTGCACTTCGGTAAGATTGATGTATTAATTATCGATGAGATTGGTAAGAACATTAGTGGCGATGGGATGGACCCGAATATTACCGGACGATACCCGACTCCATATGCTTATGGCGGCCCAGAAGTGACTAAAATGGCTGTACTTGATTTAACACCAGAATCTGAAGGGAATGGGAATGGCTGTGGTACCGCTGACTTCACGACAGAGCGTCTTGTAAATAAGATGGATCGTCATGGTACGTATGCGAATGGGCTAACGTCGACAGTTGTTGGACCAACACATATCTCAACAACATTGGAAAATGATCGTCAAGCCTACCAGGCAGCAATTAAAACAGCCAATATCCTTGATTTTAATAAAGTAACTGTTGTCCGTATCAAGAACACCCTGCAGTTGATTGAAATTGAGGTTTCTGAAACATTGCTTGATCACGTGAACGAACATCCAAGTCTTGAACAGGTTTCGGATGTTTATGAATTAGACTTTGATGAAGAAGGTAATTTATTCTAATAAAGTGTTCAAAATGTGATCTCATTCCGCTTTTTGAGCTCTTAATATATGGAAAGGCTGGGGAATACAATGACAAACTTATTTGATTTAACAGGTAAAACAGCTGTAGCAATTGGGGGAAACAGTACATTAGGAAGCGCGATGGCAAAGGGCCTTGCGAACCAAGGTGCCAAGGTTGCTATTGTTGGGCGTAACTTAGAAACAGCAAAGGAAATAGTTGAAGAAATCAAAGCAGAAGGTGGAGAAGCAGAGGCATTCTATGCTGATGTAAGTAAACTTGACACAGTTTCTGCTGCAGCGAATGAAATTGAAGCATGGTCAGGAGGCTGGGATATTCTCCTTAATGCACCTGGAAAAAATAGTTCGACACCATTTTTCGATATTTCACCTGAAGAATGGGATGATATTATGTCTGTTAACTTAAAGGGTCTTGTATTTACGACACAGGTATTTGCACAAAAAATGATTGATCAAGGGCGCGAGGGAAGTATCATTAATATTTCTTCAGCATCAGCTGGACCTCCTTTATCAAGAGTGTTTACTTATTCCGCTTCGAAGGCAGGCGTGAATAGTGTTACACAATACTTAGCCCGTGAATTTGCACCACATGGTATACGTGTAAATGCAATCGTTCCAGGGTTCTTCCCGGCAGAACAGAACCGTAAGATTTTGGACGAAGATAGAATTGCTGATATTATGCGCCATACGCCAATGGATCGTTTTGGTGAAGCGGAAGAATTGCAAGGTGCTGTAGTGTATCTCGCATCAAATAAAGCATCTTCATTTGTGACGGGTACATTTTTAAGAGTAGACGGCGGGTATGGAAGTATGACAATTTAGTAAAGTCATGCTTTCATCAATAATATGGAATAGTGAATAGTAATAATGAAAAAGAAGAAGGCTTTGAGGGAAGTGCGCACCTTCAAAGCCTTTCCTTTTGTTGAAATGGCGATGAAAAAGGCTTAGCTCTTTAATAAAGGATGAGAACGATGAAAAAAAAATTAGTAATTGGTTTAGATATCGGAACAACAGGTGTCAAAGCGGTAGCCTTTGACTATAAAGGGAAGCACCACGCAATAGCTGAGGAACTGATCACAACTTATTATCCGGAAGAAGGCTATGCAGAGCAAAATCCAGTAGAAGTTGAAGCTGCTGCTAGAAGAGTAATGCGGCAGGTAATTGATGAACTGGATCAAAGTGAGTTTGAAATAGCAGCGACAGGGATTGGATGTGCGATGCATTCCTTAATCTGTGTAGATGAACAGGGTGAAGCATTGTCTAATATGCTTATCTGGTCTGATGGTCGTGCGAGTAAACAAGCAGAAGCATTAATCCATGGAAATGGCAGTAAAATTTATGCGCGAACAGGAACACCGATTCATCCGATGACTCCCCTTGTGAAGCTTATATGGATGAGAGAAAATAAGTTTCCACCATATAAGGAAGCAGCTTATTTTATGACGATGAAAGAGTATCTTACATATCGTTGGTTTAATATGCGTGTTGTCGATTATGCAATGGCATCGTCAACAGGGATGTTTGATGTCAAAAACCTCACTTGGGATAAGAAATCACTCGAGCTTGCTGGAATCTCTGAGGAACAGTTATCTGAAGTTGTCGAACCTACAAGGAAGCTGACCGGTTTACGGGCAGAAATTGCAGAGGAATTCGGGATTTCTGATGAACTGCCAATTATTATCGGTTCTGCGGATGGCCAACTTGCGAATCTTGGGAGTGGGGCAACTTCAACTGGTGAAGTAAATATTTCAGCTGGAACAAGTGGTGCGATTCGTCAATTTATTAATGGGGCACCGATTAATAAAAAGATGGAAACCTTCACCTATGCTTTTTCTGCAGATACGTCTATAATTGGCGGTCCAACAAATAATGGTGGAATCGTTTTACAATGGCTGAAAGAATTAATTGACTATGATGGCAGCTATACGGAATTAATCAGTGAAGCAGAGGGTGTAGCAAGAGGAGCAGATGGGATTATCTTTCTTCCCTATATAAATGGAGAGCGTGCACCTTTATGGAATCAAAAGGCTAAAGGGAATTTCTACGGGTTAAGCATTGAACATACGAAGAAGCAGCTTGTAAGAGCTTTGCTTGAAGGGATTGCTTTTAATATTTACCAAATTAATCAATCACTTGAATCACTTGCTGGAAAGCCGAAAAAAATAACAGTGAACGGAGGATTGTCACAATCACTTCTATGGTCACAAATTTTAGCTGATATTTTAGGTGAGGATCTTTATCTTTCAGAAACGCACCATAATGCTGCATGGGGAGCTGCATGGACTGCACTTGTTGCAATTGAGGAAGTTCCTTCATTTTCTGCAATTAAGGAAAACCTGCCAAAGGAAAAGAAGGTAACTGCGAATATGGATGCACATGCCGAATACATGAAGATCTTTAAGAAATATGCCAAATTAAAAGAAGCAGTATCGGTATTTTTTGCGTAACTTATAAAAGACTAGCAAATATTGTTCTCGACAATTTGCTAGTCTTTTTCACTATTTTTAGCAATAATCTCCTAAAACTTCAATAATTCAAGGTCTATATTCCTAATTATTAGAAAAATGAATACTTCATATTGGAATTATATGTTATATTAGGTAAAATGAAAGAAAGTATGATTTATCGATGAAAAGGAAGGGAATCCATGACTTATCGCATTCAGCTATTTAAGTTATTAACTGCAATCGGGGATCATATCTATCGCATTAAGCGAGCTGAAAAATTATCAAACTTTTGGAAAACGAGTATTCTATTAATCTTTGCTTCAGCTATTGTATATGGGTGGATGGCATACTTAGGAATTGGTTCCAATTTGCTTTCCATTGACGCAACATTACTAGGAGCGGGGGAATATGGAGGAAGTAAAATAGGCTTCTTGGCTGGGAGAGTACTTTATGGAATTCTCTTTGCTGCTGCGGTGTTGTTTATTCCAAGTGCTTTATTTTATTTGCTGACTGAAATTCCGTATCAAAAACTTGTCATCATGCAGCAAGTTGTTCTTGTTGTATTACTTTTGGAACGGTTAATCTGGATTCCGCTTATCGTGCTGGCTGGATTAGATTGGTATGTAACTCCATTATCACTTGGTATTATTTTTTCTTACCTTATAGAAAATGAGTGGTTTATTTATTTCTTTGGGGCAATAACTTTATTTCAAGGATGGATTATTTGGTTTGTGTATCGATTTCTACACGCACTTTCCGAAGTGAGAGCAAGAACGATATTATTAGTAATTATTTTGCTTCATATCATTGGCTGGGCATTTGCGGCTACGATCGCAGTGACAGATATTTACATAATAAGTGGGTGGTTTGAATGAAGCGAAACCGCTGGATAATGCTAGGATCTATTATATTTATTTGTTTAAATGTGCTGTTGATTGCTGTAGATAAAGAAGGAAAGATCGATCGAGTATCCTATATTAATGATTGGTCAAAAAGCTATACTGCCGACTTGAAGGAGACGCTCGAAAAACCTGTCGTATTGGATGCTGCAGAAGAAAACCCGGTATTTTTCGATGAAAGCCAAGGTGTATTTCAGGAATTTCTTGTAAATATAGGTGATGAGGTAGCAGCTGGTGACGGTTTATTTACCTATCAGGTTCATAATTATTATGAAACGGAAGCAAATTTTTTAACACAGATTGATCAAATAAAGGCTGAAATTACAGCGATTGAACAAGCAATTACGCAGATGGAGCAATATACCATACCAGATGGCAATTACGATGTCGCTGGTTCTGTATTAATTACTGAAGAGGATATTTTTGTTGAATTGCCAAAAACATCGGTTGATGCACAACTGATGAAAGAGCAATATTTACTCGATAAGAAAAAGGAGCTAAGCCACAAGCAATCTGAAGTGGCATCCAAAGAAAAGCAGCTGGATGAGCTGCGAACGACAGGAGATACATTAACCTTTCAAAGCCCATATAGCGGGAAAGTCCAGCATATATCAGAGCAATTAGCAGATCCAATTATCCTAATCGCCAGTGAGGAATTACATGCTGTTGGAACTTTAAGTGAGAAAGAGCGTGGAATTGTAGAGGCAGGCATGACAGCAGAGCTCATGTTAAATGAGGAAGAAACCGAGCTCACTGGAATGGTAGAATTGCTGGCAGATACTCCTGAAGAGGAAGCGAGTGTAGATAAGGAGAGTATGTATCCTTTTACTGCGCAAATGGAGATGGAAGCGGAGAGTGAGATAGAGCTGCTCCCTGGATACCATGGTCTGCTTTCAATTACACTGGCAGAAGTGACAGGGGTAACGGCGATTGACGAGGTGGCTTTAGTTGATAAAGCTGTTTGGAGAATGGATGCTAGTGGTTTGCTTCAAAAACAGCGTGTGAAGATCGGCATGCAAGAGAATCAGCAAATGGAAGTTCAATCAGGAATGGATGCAGGGGAACTTATAGCTTTGGAGCCGAAGAGTCGATTGTATGACGGCGCTTCATTTATAACGCCAATTAAGTGGAAAGAAGTAAGGCACATAACTGCTAATAGGAAAGATATTGATTGGAAAAAATCATTTATAAGTGGTTTACTTTCAAGATGAGAGAAAGGGGCTTGCTCAGTTGGCAGCCCCTTTTATTTATTTCTTTAAACCAGTCATAGCTAACAGGGGGGAGGATAAATATAAACCTTTCCTGTGATAAGACGGTGTTAAACTTTAAATATTTGCTGCACGGTGAATGTCTGGCTGCCGACGAATTTGGCGTTTATGATAGAAAACGGTGAGAAGTGCGCCGCTTAGTAAAATGATTCCAGTCAGGAAGAACCAAGTCATTAGGATAATAATTCCACCAAGACTTCCATAGGTTGCAGAGTAATTTCCAAAATTGCTTACATAGATTGAAAAACCTAAAGAAATAATTAGCCAAAGCAGACTAGCGATAAGTGATCCGGGTATAATATGCTTGAATGGCAATTTCTTGTTTGGAGCGACACGATATAGCAGCATAATAAATGCTGTTAGTGCGACCACACTGATTATCCAGCGAAGTACATGTAATAATATCTCTGTACCAGCACTTATACCTGTAATCGAGCTTACAAAACGCAAAATGACATCTCCAAAGATTGGCAGCAATATTGCAATTATGACAGTGACAATCATACATACAGTAAGTGCAAGAGAAATTAATTTGACCTTGATAAACGAACGTGTTTCTTCTACATCAAATGCTTCATTTACTGCTTGAATAAATGCATTAATCCCACTTGATGCTGACCAGAGTGCACCAATAATACCGATTGTCAGCAAGCCGCCGCGAGGTGTTTGAACAAGGCTGATAATATTCTCCTGAAAGAGTGAGGCAATTTCACCTGGTAAAAGCTCAGAGAAGAAGTCCATTGCTTCATCCGGTGAAATATTAAGGTAAGGGATAATTGCAAATCCGACAATCAATAAAGGGAAAATAGCTAAAAGAAAGTAATATGCCAGAGATGCAGCTAGCAGTGTGGTATTATGTTCATTGAATTTTCCCATGAAAACTTTTATATTGCTTTTTAGTTTATCCATGATAGCCTCCGTTTCCAGCTTCTATAATTAGCTGTTTCATTCATCTATTGTGTAAACTATATACCCTGCTTGAAGTAATTTAATCTTAGTTAAAAGAAGATGAGATATGAACAATGGCTATGCGGTCTAAGTTGTTTGAAGTTTTTAAAGGACACTGGTTTGATTTTTGGCTTGCAGGTTTTTAAAAGTTTTAATTCAATGAACTAGTGGTATAATATTTCTATATCATTATTTATAAAGGTTGTTTAGAAGGTTTGTTATTTTCTATCTGAACATCTGTTTATCGTTTGCGCTATAAAAGGATGCCAAAGGAGGGAATATTACATATGGAACTAATTTATCTCAGTATTTTATTTGTAGCAGTTGCATTTGCGCTAGTTGCAGCCTATCTTTGCTTTGTCCTGAAGCGTGTATCTAATACAATGAAGTCTTTAGGAACGACAATGATTGATGTGGAGAAACAATTGACTTATATTACGCCACAATTAACAGAAACGATTCGGGAAACAGATAAATTAATAGAAGATGTCGAAGAGAAAGCGTTGGCAACAGGGAGTATATTTGATGCGGTAGAGGATTTTGGCACATCAATTAGCTCGGCAAATGAGGCATTTCAGAATCGTTTTGGGAAATTAACGGATGAGGAGATGGATCGTAAGGTAAAGCCGTTTATTGAAGGCATTAAGTGGAGCGAAGTTGCTGTTCAATTATATTCCAGCTGGCAGGGAAATAAAAATGATGTAAAGAATGAAATTATTATTCGCGATAGAAATGAAATTACGGAAGTAACAGGGAGAGAGGGATAAACATGACATTAGTAGGTGTAGGTGTATTATTAATAGGGATTGCATTTCTAATTTTAGCAATTTTCCTTGGACACACATTAAATAATTTAGCTGGGATCCTGGGAGGAATTGATAAAACTGTACAGCAGCTGCCAAAACAAATGGATGATGTAATGAAGGAAACGGGAAATATCATACGTGAGAGCAATCATACATTGGCAGATGTAAATGAAAAAATGGAGCAATTAAGCCCGCTTTTTTATATTGTCGGTGACGTAGGCAATGCAACAAGAAAGCTGACTTCTTCACTGGTAGATGTAACGGATTCAATGAAAACAAAAAGTGAAACTGGTAAAGAACTTGCTGGAAAGAATAACCTTGGCGGTGTGTATGGCTCCTTTGCATTAGGTTATTATTGGCTGAAAAAACGTCAGCAAATGAAGAAAGACAGGTCTGAAGGAGAATTTACTGGTGGAAACTAAAAAAGATAACCCAATTGGTGCGTTATTAGGTGGAGCTATTGCTGGGATAGCAGCAGCATTCATTATACAGCGCCGGGATTATAATGCCGATCAGCCTAGTCTTGCAGATAAGATGAAAAAAGTTGAAAATAAGCTGTACACGGACGGAGAAATACGTGCACATACAATTCAAACAATAAAACAAGAAGCAGAAGATACTGCGAATAAAAAAGGCGTTATCCTATAGGATAACGCCTTTTTTATAATAGATAAGAAAAACACACGTGATTACTGTTCGTCAACAATCTTTCTTTCACTGTTAAATTCTCTTGCCTTTTGAAAAATCATTGCACCTAATGTTAACGCACCATATAAGCCCTCAAGATTCTTTCGGCTTGCAAAGCTTGCTGTTTCTCTTTCTTCGAAGTTTTCCACTGCATGAACCATATGGGAGGAAAGCTGCTGTGTTGCGCGTCCCACATCACCAACAAGATAGAAAATTGGTGTGAGTTCCTTTAATTGCGTGTTTACCTGTTGAAGGGTATCAACACCAGTGTTTAAGGCACCGTTTACCTGAGTTGTTACCTCCTTTACTGTCTGCGGTAAGTCCTTAGTGGTCTTCTTTAGATCATCTAATACTGCAGAAGCCTTTAGCAATGGCCTTATTAGTATTCCTGCTAAGGCTAGCAAGGCAAGCCCAATAATGATTAGTCCAATTCCTACCCAAATCATACGATTACTCCTCCTTTCATCCTTTTAAATATATTACCACCACGGTATTTATGATAAACTTTCTCCTCATAGCATACCACAATTTCTTAGGCATAATCCCGTATCATGTCCCATAAAATTTAAGAAATGTATAATATAATAACCTCTTTATAAAGGTGGCAGCAGAATGAAAAAATCTGTAAAGATAATTGCATGGTTTTTAGGTTTAACCTTATTAGCATTTCTTATCCAATTGCCGATACAGCAGACAGAAACAACCTGGGCTTCCTGGTCACTCCCGCTTTCTGGAAAGACTATCGTTTTAGACCCTGGTCATGGCGGCCCGGATGGAGGGGCGGTCGGCAGTGATAATACAGTGGAGAAGGATATTGCGCTTCAAGTTGCAAAACAGCTGCAGCGTTATTTACAGCAGGCAGGGGCGCTTGTCTATTTGACTCGTGAAAAAGATGAAGACTTAGCTGCTGAAGAAACAAAAGGACTTGCTCGCAGGAAGTCAGAGGACATTCGGGAGCGGCTCATATATATAGAAAAGAAAAATGCAGACTTTTTCTTGACCATCCATTTAAATGCATTGCCATCTGACAGATGGCGCGGTGCACAGACTTTTTATTACCCGAAGTTCGATGAAAACCGCCATCTTGCAGAAATGGTGCAAGCAGAAATTCGGAGAAATATGGAAAATACAAATCGCGAGGCTTTGGAAATTAATGGTATTTACTTATTAAAGCATGCAGAAACACCGGGAGCGTTGGTGGAAATTGGCTTTTTATCCAATGTTGAAGAAAGAGAGCTGCTTAAGCGTGAGGAATATCAGGAGAGTATGGCAGCGAGTATTTACCAGGGAGTGCTGCGCTATATGACCGAGGATCCGGAAGAATAAAAAATGAAACCGCCCCCAAATCCATATTACTTAGGTTTTTAGCACTTTATGTTATACTGGATATGGAAGATTTAAGCTAAAGGGATGGTGACAACATTGCTAACGAAAGAACAGGTTATCGAGCTGCTTAATCCGGTAAGGGATCCATTTTTACATACAACATTAGAAGAAACAGATGGGATTAAGAGCATTACAATAAAAGAAGATAAGAACCATGTCAGTGTGAAGGTCGGTATTTCCAAATTGAACACTGGCGAACAAATGGAGATGCAGCAAGAGATTGTTGGTATTCTGAAGAAGAATGGCGCAACTACGGTTGGTTTGCGTTTTGAACAGCTGCCAGTAGAGATTATTCGCAAATATCAGCCAGCAGTAGAACAGGCACAAGAGGCTTCACTAATGGGTGGCAGTACGAATACGAAGTTTATTGCGATTGCTAGTGGTAAGGGCGGGGTTGGTAAATCAACAGTAACCGTAAATCTGGCAATGGCATTAATGCGTCTTGGTAAGAAGGTTGGTATCATTGATGCAGATATTTATGGTTTTAGCGTTCCTGATATGATGGGAATAGAAGAGCGTCCAGTTGTACGCGGGAAGAAAATTATTCCTGTAGAACGTTTCGGTGTAAAAGTTGTTTCAATGGGCTTTTTCGTTGAGGACAATTCACCTATTATTTGGCGTGGTCCAATGCTGGGCAAAATGTTAAATAGCTTCTTTACTGAAGTAGAGTGGGGAGATTTAGATTATTTACTGCTTGATCTTCCGCCAGGTACAGGAGATATCGCGATGGATGTACATGAACTCCTTCCAACGTGTAAGGAAGTTATTGTAACAACTCCTCACCCAACAGCTGCATTTGTTGCAGCACGTGCAGGGCAAATGGCGATGAAAACAGATCATGAGATTCTTGGCGTTGTAGAAAACATGTCATATTTTGAAAGTAAATTGACTGGTGAAAAAGAGTACGTCTTTGGAAAAGGCGGCGGCAAGAAGCTAGCCGAAGTATTGAAAACGAAAGTGCTCGGGCATCTTCCTCTTATGCAGCCATATATGGAAGAAGATGTGTTCGCTCCTTCTGTTTATCAGGAAGACCACCCAACTGCCAAGGAATTCCATTTAATTGCATCAAAAATTGTAGCTAAAATTGAAGAATAACAAACAATAGGAGGAAAAGGCAGCGTATGAAGCGAAGCCTTTTCCTCTAATTGCGTCTCGGCTTTCGAATATCTGAGAAAGGATGGTGTTTATGGCCCGCCACCAGAGTCTCCTCCCGAACCTCCACCTCCACCGCCTTGTCCGCCGCCACCGGATCCTTCGCTCGTGCTTTCCTGACTGGATCCGCCACCGCCTTCCTTACTTTGTTGTTCTTCTGCTGCTTTCAGCAGGGTTTCTTGAATCTTTGCTTTAAAAAGTGGTGTCTCCAGTGTTTGCTGGATAGTTTCCTCTAAATGTGCGCGGAATTGCTGACTCTTCATTAAGGAAAGAATCAATGTTGAAACTTCCGGATTCTGCAGCAGTTCCAGCATTTGTTTCTGATACTCGGCATCACTCATTAAATCCTTTTGTAATTTGATTTGTTCTTCTTTTATTGATTTTGTATATCCTTCGACGAAACTTGGATCCTGAAAGAGGTTTTTCCACATTTCTTTCCCCTTGTCACTAATAAGCACTTCATTTATTGCAGACTTAACCTCATCAGATTGAATGACAAGTTCTTGTTTCAACTTTTCATCCTGCAGTATCTCCGTCAGAGCCTTTTTGCCATCTTCTGTCTGCAAAATATCAACAACCATTTTTTTGGTCTTTTCATAATCGCCGTCATCCTGGCTTGCATTATTCCCTCCACAAGCAGTTAAAACAAAACATAGGAAAAGTAAAGAAAATAACTTTTTCATTTACTAATTACCTCCTTTCTCATTGTTTAATATGAGTGACAAAATTAATAACTATGCATTAAAATGAGGAAAAAAGAATTCTTTCGTGTTAAAATACAATATTAGATAGAGCAAAATGTAGGGGGATTCATTTTGAATATTCGAAAGCTGATCAAGTTTTTATTTAATACATTAATTATCGGTGGAGCTGCCGGACTAATTATTAGCTTTTTCGTGAAATGGGATAGCTATGCTACTTATTTAAAGCCATTTAATGCAATGGAGATTTTAGGATTATTAATATTCTTTGTAGGTTTAGGATTAACCTTTAGTGTAATTAGTATGACGGGATATTTTGCCTATTTATACATTCATCGGTTTGGCATTAGTTTATTTCGCTCATTTTGGACAACTGTACAAATTATCTTGATTTTATTCGTACTATTTGATTTAGTCTATTTTCCGTACAGAGGCTCAGAAGGTGAAATAACAATCTATTGGTTATTGCTTGGTGTCGTACTTTTATTCGCTTTTGCATGGCTGATTGCAAAATTGAAACAAAAGGAAACAAATCATTCAGCATTTATTCCAACCTTATTTTTCCTTATTGTAATTACAACAGTAGAATGGACGCCGGCATTAATTGCTGAGGGTTCAGATTATATTTGGTTAATGTTAGCGCCACTTCTTATTTGTAATGCTTATATGATTATTGGTTCACATCGTATTGCAAATCGAGTAGATGGAAAGTCTGCAAAGGATCCAGCGAGAAAGGGATCTGAATCAGTGAGGAAATCTAAAACAGCAACATCAAAAGGATAAAAACAGAAAAAACTGAGCCGGATGGAGGCTCAGTTTTTTCTGTTCTTCTATTATATGAATTAGAGGAGGTAACCCTACTCCACAATTTCAACTTCAGCATGTGCTTGACTAATCAGCTCGCTGATTGGGACAAAGGTAAAGCCTTTATTTTTCAACCCGGGTAATATTGTCTCCAGGGCGCCTGCAGTCTGCTTTGCGGAATCGGATGCATGCATTAATAAGATATCACCATTAGTCGTATTTTTCATAACGGTATCTACAATGTTTTCTGTACCAGGGTTTTCCCAATCATTCGGATTAATATTCCAATGCACAACTTCAAAGCCCATTGATTTTGCCAATTCAAGCACTTCTTCATTAAAGTGACCGCTTGGAGTGCGGAGCAGCTTCGTATCTTCATAGCCAAGTTTGCTGAAAACCTCTTGAGCTAAGAATAAATCTTTCTGTACTTGTTCAATTTCCTGATCAAGGTAACTCTTATAGCGGTAGCCTAACATTCCAATTTCATGCTTGTCCTCTGCAATCTTTTCTACAATCGTTGGGTGACGCTCAGCCCATTCACCACTAAGGAAAAATGTAGCCTGCACTTCTTCTTGTTTTAATTTCTTCAGGATATCATGAACTCTTTCCTCTCCCCAGCTAATATTAAACGTTAAAGCTACATTTGGTTCTTCTGCATCACCCTTAGTTAAGGCGACTTCATCACTATCATTTGCCCAAAGCAATCCATTATTTGCTTGCATGAATATAAAGCCAGCAATGAATACACCAATAATCCCTAGTAAAATGAACCTTCTCTTCCGATTAAAATCAACAACATAAAAATGATCCATTTTCGTTCCTCCCTGCATAGCTTGTCTTAATTGATTATATGAAGGGAAAATTAGAATATGTGGGATTATTTCCGTTTTTAAGTGCTGTTTCAAAGAAATATTTAAAAATAGGATGAATCATTGGCAAAAACGGGAATAATAGATAAAAATCACAAAGGTTTGCGTAAATTCGCGAGCAACCGACAAAATTCCCCATTTTATTCGAATAGCTATGATATAAAAGTTCAATATGAACAAGAAAGTAAATCCAATTTATCTATTGAGTGATCTGGGGCCGTAACTACGTTGAGGTGAAATATATGTTAGGTTTATTGATTAATGAAAAGGAACAAAAAGAAATTAAGTATCTAATAAAGCGTGAACTGGAAGAGCTGCTATTGGACCTGGATGACCATCGAATTGATACTTTAGTCAAACATGCAATGCGCGAAAGATACCATTCGCTATTTCAATTGCTGTTGCGTGTCGCAAGTAAAGAAGAGTGTTTGCAGTATATGCCGGCTAAAATAAAGAACAGGTAAGAAAAACTTTGTCTAGGCAAAGTTTTTCTTATTTGTAAAGAAAGCTTGATTTATAAGGTTCCATAAAGAATGCATACTAGAAAGTGAAAAAAATATTGATTTTATGTTGCACAAACTAAAATCCTATGGTATAGTAATTTCTGTTGTCATTTTAAAAGACATTCAGCACCGAACAATAACAACGAAAAAATAATTTCGAAAAGGTGTTGACAGGATTTACAAAACATGGTAAATTAAAGTCTGTCGCAAAAAACGACAAAACATTATGAATTGCTCTTTGAAAACTGAACAAACAACCAGTATGTCAAGCGGAATCGCATTTATGCGATGAAGCGAAAGTTATAACGGAAAACCCCGTTTTCTATTATAACAACTCGGAAGATAAAATCTTACGAGTATAAACAGCTAAGATACTTTATAGAAGTAACGGCGTTATTTCTATTCAAACACTTTAATGGAGAGTTTGATCTTGGCTCAGGACGAACGCTGGCGGCGTGCCTAATACATGCAAGTCGAGCGCGTGAAACTTTTCAGATCTCTTCGGAGTGACGAATTGTGGATCGAGCGGCGGACGGGTGAGTAACACGTGGGCAACCTGCCTGTAAGATCGGGATAACTTGCGGAAACGTGAGCTAATACCGGATAATGTCTTTTACCTCCTGGTAAAAGAATGAAAGACGGTTTTGCTGTCACTTACAGATGGGCCCGCGGCGCATTAGCTAGTTGGTGGGGTAATGGCCTACCAAGGCGACGATGCGTAGCCGACCTGAGAGGGTGATCGGCCACACTGGGACTGAGACACGGCCCAGACTCCTACGGGAGGCAGCAGTAGGGAATCTTCCGCAATGGACGAAAGTCTGACGGAGCAACGCCGCGTGAGTGATGAAGGTTTTCGGATCGTAAAACTCTGTTGTTAGGGAAGAACAAGTACGAGAGTAACTGCTCGTACCTTGACGGTACCTAACCAGAAAGCCACGGCTAACTACGTGCCAGCAGCCGCGGTAATACGTAGGTGGCAAGCGTTGTCCGGAATTATTGGGCGTAAAGCGCTCGCAGGCGGTCTTTTAAGTCTGATGTGAAATCTTACGGCTCAACCGTAAGCGGTCATTGGAAACTGGAGGACTTGAGTACAGAAGAGGAGAGTGGAATTCCACGTGTAGCGGTGAAATGCGTAGAGATGTGGAGGAACACCAGTGGCGAAGGCGACTCTCTGGTCTGTAACTGACGCTGAGGAGCGAAAGCGTGGGGAGCAAACAGGATTAGATACCCTGGTAGTCCACGCCGTAAACGATGAGTGCTAGGTGTTAGGGGGTTTCCGCCCCTTAGTGCTGAAGTTAACGCATTAAGCACTCCGCCTGGGGAGTACGGCCGCAAGGCTGAAACTCAAAAGAATTGACGGGGACCCGCACAAGCGGTGGAGCATGTGGTTTAATTCGAAGCAACGCGAAGAACCTTACCAGGTCTTGACATCCCACTGGCCGCTATGGAGACATAGCTTTCCCTTCGGGGACAGTGGTGACAGGTGGTGCATGGTTGTCGTCAGCTCGTGTCGTGAGATGTTGGGTTAAGTCCCGCAACGAGCGCAACCCTTGATCTTAGTTGCCAGCATTTAGTTGGGCACTCTAAGGTGACTGCCGGTGACAAACCGGAGGAAGGTGGGGATGACGTCAAATCATCATGCCCCTTATGACCTGGGCTACACACGTGCTACAATGGATGGAACAAAGGGGAGCAAAACCGCGAGGTCAAGCAAATCCCATAAAACCATTCTCAGTTCGGATTGCAGGCTGCAACTCGCCTGCATGAAGCCGGAATCGCTAGTAATCGTGGATCAGCATGCCACGGTGAATACGTTCCCGGGTCTTGTACACACCGCCCGTCACACCACGAGAGTCGGTAACACCCGAAGTCGGTGAGGTAACCTTTATGGAGCCAGCCGCCGAAGGTGGGACCAATGATTGGGGTGAAGTCGTAACAAGGTAGCCGTATCGGAAGGTGCGGCTGGATCACCTCCTTTCTAAGGAATAATAGAAAGCGCAGGCGACCGTTAAGAAACGTACAAACTGGAGCACTTTGTAATGAGATAAAGGAAACACAGCGACTGTAAGGAGCTGATGTTGACTTATCGATTGGAAAAGTGTGAAGTTTGATAGTTTCTGGTCGCCGGAGCTAGACTATAACGGAACATCTAACTTTGTTAGATGAAACATACTGTGTTGTTTGTTCAGTTTTGAGAGAGTGATTTTTTCTCATTTCACATATATAGATGGGCCTGTAGCTCAGCTGGTTAGAGCGCACGCCTGATAAGCGTGAGGTCGGTGGTTCGAGTCCACTCAGGCCCACCATCTATTATATTGAAGACGGGGCCTTAGCTCAGCTGGGAGAGCGCCTGCCTTGCACGCAGGAGGTCAGCGGTTCGATCCCGCTAGGCTCCATTTTTGTACCTTGAAAACTAAATAAGAGTAACAACGACATCAAATTAAAAGGCTGAGGCGACTGTTCGAAAACGGACGCATAAGCAAGGGACTGGAAAACGCTTGAACTTTAGCGTTTGGAATGTCAATTGCTTATGACGGTAGTTTTCAGGAGCCGAAGCTAGATTAATAAATGTAAGACCAGGTTTATTTGATAAACCTAAAAGGCAAAATTAAAGCTTTATTTACTGTAACTTAGTTAAGTGAATAAGGGCGCACGGTGGATGCCTTGGTACTAGGAGCCGAAGAAGGACGGGACTAACACCGATATGCCTCGGGGAGTTGTAAGTAAACGCTATATCCGAGGATTTCCGAATGGGGAAACCCACTGTTCGTAATGGAACAGTACGTATATCTGAATTCATAGGGTATACGAGGCAGACCTAGGGAACTGAAACATCTCAGTACCTAGAGGAAGAGAAAGAAAATTCGATTTCCCAAGTAGCGGCGAGCGAAACGGAAAGAGCCCAAACCAGTAAGCTTGCTTACTGGGGTTGTAGGACACTCCATACGGAGTTACAAAGAAATTCTTTAGACGAATCGACCTGGAAAGGTCAGCCGCAGAAGGTAACAGCCCTGTAATCGAAAAAGAGTTTCCTCCGGAGTGTATCCTGAGTACGGCGGAACACGAGAAATTCCGTCGGAATCCGGGAGGACCATCTCCCAAGGCTAAATACTACCTAGTGACCGATAGTGAACCAGTACCGTGAGGGAAAGGTGAAAAGCACCCCGGGAGGGGAGTGAAATAGAACCTGAAACCGTGTGCCTACAAGTAGTCGAAGCCCGTTAATGGGTGACGGCGTACCTTTTGTAGAATGGACCGGCGAGTTACGATTACATGCAAGGTTAAGTGGAAGACACGGAGCCGCAGCGAAAGCGAGTCTGAATAGGGCGTTTATAGTATGTGGTCGTAGACCCGAAACCGTGTGATCTACCCATGTCCAGGGTGAAGGTCAGGTAACACTGACTGGAGGCCCGAACCCACGTATGTTGAAAAATGCGGGGATGAGGTGTGGGTAGGGGTGAAATGCCAATCGAACACGGAGATAGCTGGTTCTCTCCGAAATAGCTTTAGGGCTAGCCTCAAAAAAAGAGTACTGGAGGTAGAGCACTGATTGAACTAGGGGCCCTCACCGGGTTACCGAATTCAGTCAAACTCCGAATGCCAGATACTTATTTTTGGGAGTCAGACTATGGGTGATAAGGTTCATAGTCGAGAGGGAAACAGCCCAGACCGCCAGCTAAGGTCCCAAAGTATACGTTAAGTGGAAAAGGATGTGGAGTTGCCCAGACAACCAGGATGTTGGCTTAGAAGCAGCCACCATTTAAAGAGTGCGTAATAGCTCACTGGTCGAGTGACTCTGCGCCGAAAATGTACCGGGGCTAAACGTATCACCGAAGCTGCGGATTGTTCTTGCGAACAATGGTAGGAGAGCGTTCTAAGTGCTGTGAAGTCAGACCGTGAGGACTGGTGGAGCGCTTAGAAGTGAGAATGCCGGTATGAGTAGCGAAAAAAGAGTGAGAATCTCTTTCACCGAATGCCTAAGGTTTCCTGAGGAAGGCTCGTCCACTCAGGGTTAGTCGGGACCTAAGCCGAGGCCGAAAGGCGTAGGCGATGGATAACAGGTTGATATTCCTGTACCACCTCATGATTGTTTGAGCAATGGGGGGACGCAGAAGGATAAGGAATGCGCACGGATGGAAGTGTGCGCCCAAGCAGTGAGAAAGTCAGATAGGCAAATCCGTCTGGCAATTTCAAGCTGTGATGGGGAGGGAAATTTAGTACCGAAGTTCCTGATTTCACACTGCCAAGAAAAGCCTCTAGTTAGATCATAGGTGCCCGTACCGCAAACCGACACAGGTAGGCGAGGAGAGAATCCTAAGGTGAGCGGGAGAACTCTCGTTAAGGAACTCGGCAAAATGACCCCGTAACTTCGGGAGAAGGGGTGCTCCTTTAAGGAGGAGCCGCAGTGAATAGGCCCAAGCGACTGTTTAGCAAAAACACAGGTCTCTGCGAAGCCGAAAGGCGAAGTATAGGGGCTGACACCTGCCCGGTGCTGGAAGGTTAAGGGAAAGAGTTAGGGTTTTACCCGAAGCTTAGAACCGAAGCCCCAGTAAACGGCGGCCGTAACTATAACGGTCCTAAGGTAGCGAAATTCCTTGTCGGGTAAGTTCCGACCCGCACGAAAGGTGCAACGACTTGGGCACTGTCTCAACGAGAGACCCGGTGAAATTATACGATGTGTGAAGATGCACATTACCCGCGACAGGACGGAAAGACCCCGTGGAGCTTTACTGTAGCCTGATATTGACTGTTTGTGCAGCTTGTACAGGATAGGTGGGAGCCTTAGAAGCGAGAGCGCTAGCTTTCGTGGAGGCACCCGTGGGATACCACCCTAGCTGTATGAACATTCTAACCCAGGACCGTGATCCGGTTCGGAGACAGTGTCAGGCGGGCAGTTTGACTGGGGCGGTCGCCTCCTAAAAGGTAACGGAGGCGCCCAAAGGTTCCCTCAGAATGGTTGGAAATCATTCGTAGAGTGTAAAGGCAGAAGGGAGCTTGACTGCGAGACTTACAAGTCGAGCAGGGACGAAAGTCGGGCTTAGTGATCCGGTGGTTCCGCATGGAAGGGCCATCGCTCAACGGATAAAAGCTACCCCGGGGATAACAGGCTTATCTCCCCCAAGAGTTCACATCGACGGGGAGGTTTGGCACCTCGATGTCGGCTCATCGCATCCTGGGGCTGTAGTCGGTCCCAAGGGTTGGGCTGTTCGCCCATTAAAGCGGTACGCGAGCTGGGTTCAGAACGTCGTGAGACAGTTCGGTCCCTATCCGTCGTGGGCGTTGGAAGTTTGAGAGGAGCTGTCCTTAGTACGAGAGGACCGGGATGGACACACCGCTGGTGTACCAGTTGTTCCGCCAGGAGCATAGCTGGGTAGCTACGTGTGGAAAGGATAAGTGCTGAAAGCATCTAAGCATGAAGCCCCCCTCAAGATGAGACTTCCCATCACTTCGAGTGAGTAAGATCCCTCAGAGACGATGAGGTTGATAGGTTCGGGGTAGAAGCATGGTGACATGTGAAGCTGACGAATACTAATCGATCGAGGACTTAACTAAATTCTTTTGATGTATGTTGTTTACTCTTATTTAGTTTTCAAGGTATAAATTTTAAACTTGCATTTTGCTCTACAAGTGCATATAATTGAATTTATCATTGAATTTTAATGTCTGGTAGTGATGGCGGAAAGGTCACACCTGTTCCCATACCGAACACAGCAGTTAAGCTTTCCAGCGCCGATGGTAGTTGAGACTTTGTCTCTGCGAGAGTAGGACGCCGCCAGGCATAAAAATTAATTATATGATATTGTTCCACAGTAGCTCAGTGGTAGAGCAATCGGCTGTTAACCGATCGGTCGTAGGTTCGAATCCTACCTGTGGAGCCATTTTTTTGTATAAAAATTAAAATGCTTCCATAGCTCAGCAGGTAGAGCACTTCCATGGTAAGGAAGGGGTCGTCCGTTCAAATCGGATTGGAAGCTCTCTTAAAAACATTGATACAGCACCTTTTATAATGAAGGTGCTGTATTTTCTATCTGAAAGATATTGTGTCAGGGGAAACTAATTATTGATATACTAACTATCCTGATGTTCATTGTTATAATATATTAAAAGTCCACTTGACTTGTTTCTCCTTCTTCTGCATAAATAAGATAGAATCTGATATGAGAGAAGAAGTAAAGCTAAAAACTCTAGTCTAGATTGAGTGACATAAAAGGATGTAGAATATCACAATAACTTTTTTTCCTTTGGTGGACAACCATAAAAAGCTGAAGTTTTCACAAATTAATATCCAAACAACCGTATTCTGCACTCCAAACCTTTTCTATTACTATTGTGGAAGGGAATAAGTGGGGCAGACTTAAGATCGAAATTAATGATCTTCACGAGGATGAGGAAAGAGTCGCTGAGGAAGTACATAAATTTGGAATTAAGAAATAATAAAAATGAGCTGTATAAGCTTTCTTTCCCAAAATATAACAACGTCTTTACATTTAAGACGTTGTTTTTTTTGTTTAAAGTATTCCTCCGATTGAATAGAATTGCACCGAATCTCATCATTACTTTGAATATAATTGCTTTTTGCATATTCGTTATAAAAGTGAAAGGTTTTACCTAACTTGCGTGATAATACCTAAAAGTATTAGTTCATTACTACCAAATAAAAGAATTTATTGTTATAATCACTATATAATTACTTTATTAAATAGAAAAACGAGTAAAAAGAACTGGGTCTTAAGTTGTGTTTCGTTGGATTATTTTACGACGCAAAAGTAATGCTATTTAATGAAGAGAAAGAAGGAAGAAAATGAAAGCTAGCAAAAAGAGAAAGCGGTATGAAAGGTTCAATTGGCTTCGCAAGAGTATATCTACAAAAGTAGCAATGGCACTCTTTGTTGTTATTTTTATAGTATTTTCTGCAACAGGACTCTTTATACATACTTACACGAAGGCACAATTAATTGAAAGTGCAGAAACAGATTTATCAATCAAAAGAGATGCGATCGCTTCAAAGGTGGATAGTATGTTTAAAGAGAAAGCGATGATTGTACGGCAAGTTGTGACGAATCAAGAGATTGTAAAGTACTTAAATACAACTGATTCAAGAGATCAAGCTTTAAAAAATGAGTATTATGCAGGGGTTTCTCAAGCACTTGATGAGGTAGTTGAGACTGATGATGCCATTGCAATGGCTTGGGTTGCAAGTAATCATTCGAATTTTTTAATTGGCAGTAATAATGTACTGTCTGATCCAAGCTTTGATATAGAGAGCAGACCATGGTACGAAGACGCTGTAGCGGAAGAAGATGTCTACTTTACAGAGCCTTATATGGATGAAGTGTTTGGAAAAATAATCTTGAGCGCGATGACTCCAATCAAAGAGAATGGCAATACTATTGGTATTGTTGCAATTGATATCTTCCTTGATGAACTCCCTGTACTTATGGATACTTATAAAATGGGGGAGACAGGTTATTCATTTTTAATTGCAAATGATGGTACGATTTTATACCATCCAAATGAAGACTATATTCTTGAAAAACAATTACAGTCTTTTAAAGGTGAATTTGGAGAGATTGGCAATAAGATGATTGCTGGCGAAAAAGGATTACAGCTAACGAAAATGGATAATGGTCACGAGTATATTGGATACTCACCAGTTATATCAACTGGCTGGTCTATTGGAACAGCTTTACCGGAAGATGAAGCACTTAGCGGGCTTGATACGTTTACTTATAAGATGATATTATTCTTCGGGATTGCTTGCCTAATCCTTATAATCATGGTAGTTTTCTTATTGAAATTTATGCTGAAAAAAATTCCTCAAATTACAAAAGTGATGAAAGAACTAGAGCAAGGCGATTTAAGCGAGAAGGGTTTACAAGCTAAATCTGCAGATGAAATAGGTCAATTAGTACATTCTACTAGTGAAATGAACCACACACTGCGACAGCTGGTGAGTAAGATTAAAGTTGTAGCTGAAACTGTCAGCAGTAAGAGCGATGAGCTGACCCAATCTGCTGGTGACGTAAGGTCGGGATCTGAACAAGTAGCAACTACAATGCAGGAATTGGCATATGGTTCAGAGTCACAAGCGAATACAACGAGTGATCTATCAGCATTGATGGTCAGTTTTAAAGAAGATACAGGTAGGGCACATACGAACAGTAATCAAATTTATAATTCTTCTAATTTAGTATTAGAGCATACAAATCAAGGTAGATACCTAATGGAGAATTCTACAAAACAGATGGAAAAAATTGATCAAATTGTTTATGATTCTGTTAGAAAGGTAGAGAATCTGGATACACATTCGCAAAAGATATCTGAACTAGTCTCTATTATTAAGGATATCGCAGACCAAACAAATTTATTAGCTTTAAATGCAGCAATTGAGGCTGCGAGAGCTGGAGAGAGTGGTAAAGGGTTCGCCGTAGTTGCGGATGAGGTGAGAAAGTTAGCAGAACAAGTTGGATCATCTGTAGCTGGTATAACAGACATTGTAGAAAATATCCAAGGTGAAACGAACCTGGTTACTACTTCATTACGAGAGGGCTATAGGGAAGTGCAAACGGGGACAAGCCAAATAAAGGAAACTAGGGACACCTTCCAAACAATCAGTGTTTCGGTAACCGAAATGGTTGCAGGTTTAAAAACAATTTCTGATAATCTCTCTATGATTTCAGCAAATAGTGAAAAAATGAATGTCTCTATCCAAGAAATTGCCGCAGTCTCTGAAGAGTCAGCTGCAGGGGTCGAGCAAACGTCTGCCTCTGCACAGCAAATCAGCAGCTCTATGGAAGAAGTTACATTAAGCTCAGATGAACTTGCTGGTTTAGCCGAAGAATTGAATGAATTAATACAGCACTTTAAAATTTAAGAGAAAGAAAACACAATCTTCTAGACTGACATAGTGATTTGAGACAACGATAAAACACCTTCTTAGGCTACCAGTTTTCCATAATCTAATGGGATTGGTAGTCTAATTTTTCTTTAATTCGTTCGTTATCGTAGGATAATATGTATTTATCTACACGATAAATCACATCACATGTAGATATAGAATTATACTTCACATCCTGAAATTCTTCTGATTTTATACTTGAATGGAATGATTCAATTACTGCATTGTTCCCAGAGTTTCCTTTCCTAGACATACTGCTCACAATATCCTTGTCCTTTACTAAATGTTGATAGGCCTAGGAAGTATATACAGAGCCTTGATCAGAATGGGTGATTACACCTGCAGGGTTTCTTCGCACTTCCCCTGCTTCCTTAAGTGTATCAATTACCAAATCTGTCTGTTAAAGAAAAAGCTATCTTCGTTGTATGCAAAAGCAGCATAAACGAAGATAGCTTTTTTTTAATAACCTACAATCAACATAATAATAAAGTAACCAACCATTGCTACTAAACCAACTGGGAATGCGAACTTTGCGTATTCCAGACTTGTGATTTTTAATTTACCAGCAGCAATAATATTCGGGATATTCCCTGGAATTAGCATACCTCCACTAATCATTAATCCCATCAAAATTGCACGGATTGTCGGTTCACTCATAGCTGGACTAATTTCAGCTGCTGCAAGAGTTGCGTTATCTAAAATGGCAGACAGGATATTAATCCAGTACAAAATTAACGGACTCAGATTGAGTAAATACTTTTCAATAAAAGGTTCAAATCCAGCGCCAAGGAATGTTAAAGCCATGACGAAAAGGTATATTTTAAAGCTGCGAATAATAATTTCTGAATAGGATTCAACCTCGGATTCACCAGATGATTTCGATAGTTTTTGCTCACCTGGAACCTTAATTGCAAAGGCCGCTGCTATTCCGAAAATGACTACGAAAGGAATAACGGACGAACCAACAAGTTTAAGCAGGTAAAAGAAGTCTTCATTAAGCTTGCCAACTACGATTGTTGAAAGTGGTTCACCAATTGGTGTTAATGCTGCACCTAGTCCAATCGCAAAACATGCAAGGATAACAAGACGTATCTCAGATTTACGATCCAAGCGTAAAATCGCAACAACAGAAGCGAGAATTATTGCTGCAACAATAGCTGTAATCATACTTGAAATAAGACCTAAGATGATTACAAATAGCGCGATAAATAGGCGATAAGGCAGTGCTCTGCTGATTCCAAGTATTCCCTTTTCAATTGGACCTTTAAACCAGCGGAAAAGCAGTCCTGCAATTAAAACGGCAATGGTAATATTTATTGGGTGAACCAATGCTTCCTTAATTAATGGCCAATCAAGAACTTGGCTGACGAGCACTGCTGCGACACCCATAATAAATAGAAATACTTCCAGATTTTTTTCTACCAATTTGGTAAACGGCAGAAATAGAACTAAAAGTAAAATGATAACTAACCCTATAATCATTATGTACTCCCCTTTTCCAAAGATTCTATTCGTTTTATCTATATAGGATTTGTAATTCTAATATATCTATACTACCACTTACAAATAAATTAGGAAATAAAATATTCCGTATTTCTAAGCGATAAATTTGAAAATACAAGCTAAATATCCCATTTTTCAATAATATCGGAAAATGGTATAATGCAATTACGATTACTTTTCCTTTTTTAGAATGGGGGAGCTCTAGTGCTCGAACTTTTAATAACAATGGTTGAGAGAATTGGCGTTATTGTAACGATTGCTTTTATCTTAACGAGGTTTCGTTTTTTGCGCAATATGCTGAATCAGGAACAGCTGGATAAGCGTCAGCAATGGACAGCTATCCTATTCTTTGGATTCTTTGGAATCATTGGGACATATACGGGTCTCAGCGTCAGCTCAGAAAGCTTGCAATTTAGCCGCTGGGCAACCGATTTGGCGACGGAAGAGGCAATTGCCAATTCACGTGTAATCGGGGTAGTCATTGCTGGTTTGTTAGGTGGTCCAAAGGTAGGGATTGGTGCTGGACTAATTGCAGGTGCTCATCGATTCACTCTCGGTGGTTTTACCGCAATAGCCTGTGGAACAGCAACGATTATTGCTGGGATTTTAACAAGCTTATTATATAGAAAACATACACGTGTTAAGTTGCATACTGCATTTTTGATTGGAGCATTAGCAGAAGCTTTACAAATGTTGATTATTATTTTGGTTGCTCGCCCATTTGAACAGGCATGGGATCTTGTTAATATTATCGGAATACCAATGATTGTGGCGAATGGCTTGGGGACAGTACTCGTGCTGCTTATTATTAAAAGTGTGCTCTCTGAAGAAGAAAAGGCAAGTGCGGTCCAAGCACAAAAAACATTGCGAATTGCTGATAAGACCTCAGCACATTTGCGCAGCGGATTGCACACAGAGTCTGCAAAAGCAGTTTGCAATATTATTCATAGAGAAATTCGTACAAGTGCAGTATCGATAACCAATACTGCAGATATTTTGGCGCATATTGGCTTAGGAGATGATCATCATAGAAATTCCTCGCCTATTAAAACGAAAGTTACACAAGCAGCGATTAGTAAAGGTGAGTTAATGATTGCTGATGTGGAGTCTATTCATTGTGCCTTCAAGAGCTGCCCGCTAAGAGCTGCATTAATTGCTCCACTTAAACAGCAAGGGAAGGTTGTTGGTACACTTAAGTTCTATTTTAGCTCAGAAAGTGAAATCTCTGATGTAAATATTGAACTTATCAATGGTTTAAGTGCGATGATGAGCCATCAACTCGAATTAGCTGCAGCAGATCAAGCATTCCAACTAGCCAAAGAGGCTGAAATAAAAGCATTGCAAGCACAAATCAGTCCACACTTTTTATTTAATACATTAAATACAATTATTTCGTTGACAAGAATTAATCCGTTGACAGCAAGAAAGCTCTTAATTTCCCTCTCACATTTTTTACGCGGAAATTTAACATCTACGACAGCTTCACAGATTACGCTTGAAAATGAAATGAAGCATGTTAAAGCTTTTCTTGAAATAAAAGAGACGAGATTCAGTAATAAGCTGAATGTAGATTACAAAATAGATGAGACATTGTTGTCGCATTATGTACCGCCATTAACATTGCAGCCAATCGTTGAAAATGCTATTCAGCATGGCTTTAGAGATATGGATAAAGATTGCGAACTTGGAATCAGGATTCAAAAGACAGCTGGTAAGGTTACTATTCAAATTGCGGATAATGGCAGCGGTATGAGTGAAGAAACAGCGCAGCAAATTAATCAGTCTCCAGTCGATTCGGATAAGGGAAGCGGACTTGCTCTCTATAATGTGAATCGCAGGCTGAAAATGATGTTCGGGGAGATTGCAATGCTTCAAATCGAGAGTAAGAAAGGGAAAGGAACAAAGATACAGTTTTCAATCCCAATAGAGGAGGCAGCTGAAAGATGGACCGGGTAATACGTATGCTGGTTGTAGACGATGAACCGTATAACCGAGAGGAATTAAAACACCTGCTCAGCCTTATGTCTGAGGTTCAGATTATTGGAGAAGCTGAATCTGGAGAAGAAGCACTAATGAAGGCGATTCAACTTACACCTGATGTTGTTTTCCTTGATGTAGAAATGCCGAAAATGAATGGGATGCAAGCAGCAAAAGGGATGCGTGAACTAAAAAACCCACCGCTTATTGTTTTTGCCACTGCATATCCCGAATTTGCAGTTGAGGCTTTTCGTTATAATGCGATTGACTATCTATTGAAACCCTATGAAGAAGAACAGATAGAAGAGACTGTTCAGCGAATTGGAGCTGCATTAGCACCTATGCATAATCCTTTACAAGATAAAATGAAGGGAAAACTTGCAGTTCAAACGGAAGGGGAAATATCTTATTTGCGTCCAGAGGATATTTTATATTTATCACGTGAAGATAATCATTCTACAGTAGTAACGAGATACGGAGAATTTGAAACGAAACAATCTCTGAAAGAACTGGAGGTAAAACTGGAAAGCTTTGGATTCTTCCGTATACATAAGAGTTTCTTAGTGAATTTACATTATATCAGGCGTTTAATCCCATGGTTTAATGGCGCTTACCATTTAGAACTAAATGGCACGGATGAAAAACTATCGGTAAGCAGAAACTATGTGAAGGCTTTGCGAGCGAAATTAGAATTGTAGCCAATTGGCAGATCCTACGTTCGTTTCGCTGCAGTCTTAAAGGTTTTCCCTCTTGCATCTTATTTCAATAAATCAACATGTTAATTATTGTTTTCTGCCTTTCAAATGAAAACGCACTCATTTCTATTGAGCTGTCTTATAATGATGGAAATATCAGAGAAAAAGGGGGATAACATTTTGTATACGTTTCTTGGGGGAATAGCACTTTTAATCATTGGTTATTTTACGTATGGAAAATTTATCGAGAAAATGTTTGGGGTTAAGGATGAACGGCCGACACCGGCTTATGTAAATAGTGATGGTGTGGACTATATTCCAATGAGCACGCCGAAAAACTCTCTCATACAGCTTCTCAACATTGCTGGAACTGGACCGGTTTTTGGTCCAATTATGGGAGCCTTGTACGGACCGGCAGCTTTTATCTGGATTGTAGTAGGTTGTATATTTGCTGGAGCGGTGCATGATTACTTAACTGGAATGATTTCAATTCGTAATCGCGGCGCACATTTGCCGGAGCTTGCAAGTAAGTTCCTTGGTAAAGTGATGAAGCATGTTGTAAACGGTTTCTCAGTCTTGCTTCTTCTTTTAGTTGGAACGGTATTTGTTACAACGCCAGCAGATTTATTGAGCTTATTGACAGATGGGAAAGTAGCTGCATGGATTTTCGTTATTTTTATTTTTGTATACTACGTTATTGCTACAGTCCTTCCAGTGGATAAAGTCATTGGGAGACTGTATCCATATTTCGGTGCATTACTATTAATTAGTGCGCTTGGAGTAGGAATTGGTTTAGTTGTTACAGGGGCATCAGTTCCAGAGCTTACTTTTGAAAATTTCCATCCTGAGGGAGCGGCAATTTTCCCGCTATTGTTCTTTACAATCTCATGTGGGGCTTTATCAGGATTTCATGCAACACAAACACCGATAATTTCCAGGACGACAAAGAAAGAAAAAGAAGGACGTAAAATTTTCTACGGTATGATGATTACTGAAGGTATTATTGCGATGATTTGGGCAGCAGCAGCGATGAGCATGTTCGATGGCTATAATGGTCTGAATGAAATACTTGCTGCAGGCGGACCAGGTGCAATTGTCCGTGAGTCTTCTACCGTTTTATTAGGTGCAATTGGCGGGACGATTGGTGTACTGGGTGTAGTTATATTACCAATTACTTCTGGAGATACGGCTTTTCGCAGTGCGCGCATGATTATTGCAGATTATCTTAACATCGCACAACGCAAGCTTTCCAACCGCTTTTGGATAGCTGGTCCATTATTTGTGATTTCGGCTATACTGACACAGGTCGACTTCAATATCCTATGGCGATACTTTAACTGGGCAAACCAGTCTACAGCAGTGATTGCACTGTTTGTAGGTGCAATGTATTTATTCATCGCCAGAAAAAACTACTGGGTTGCACTTATTCCAGGAACGTTTATGCTCGTGATGGTTATAACTTATATTTTGTCACAGCCGATCGGTTTTAATTTACCAATGAACTATTCATGGGCAGGTGGCTTTATAGGTGCAACAGCAATTGTTATCTTATTCTTCAGCGCAGCCAAGAAACAAAGGGCAAAAAATATACCACTTGAAGTAGACGTATCTGACTACGCAGCATAATAGCAAATATAATTTAAGTGAGACATTTGAGGAAAACCTCCAAATGTCTCACTTTTTTGATGTTAAAAATCCAAATAAGTGATAAAATAGAACTAGGAATAAAATACTGTCAATTTTTAGTGGTGAAATTAAGAACCTTGTTTAATCAAGTATGTAAATGATTCATCCTGATAATAATAGGTATTAGTAACTAAATATATTGTAAATAATATATATTTATCTTAGGAGTGGCAAAAAATGGGTATTATTTCATTTGTAATGGGAACAGAGGTGCATAAAACCTCGATAGTTGATATGGTCAGCGAAATGCTGCCAGAGCACAAAGTAATTCATTATAAGAATGCTTTTATTGATGATCTATTTCAATCAAACGAATCCAGTGACTTAATTGTTCTTGATTTGGAAGCGCATATTTCCTTAAGGGAGGTAATCCGCAATTACAGATATTCCAATACAAAAATTGCCGTTATACTTCCTGAATCGGAAATAGCTGAAATCGATGATTATATGCGATTCTCGCTTATGGGGTTTTTTAGTGTAAATATGGATGTCCATGAGATTGCTGATGGTATTAAATATATGCTGAACGATATAACTTACGTTCATCCGCGTGTGGCTGCTAAACTATATGAAAATTATAAACAGCTATTTTACAAGGAAGTGAATCGCCCAATCGATTTATTAACAAGAAGAGAATGGGAAGTTCTGGGTGAACTGATTAAGGGTTATCAAAATGAAGAAATTGCAGTCAATTTAAGCATATCGGATAAAACGGTAAAAAACCACATTACTTCTATCCTTGCGAAGTTAGGAGTAAAGGACCGCACAAATGCAGTTTTGCTTGCATTGCATGAAAGGTGGTTTTATCTCTAGTTATTTAATAGTAGGCAGCATCTGCTTCAAAAATGCTGCCCCTAATAGACTCTATGCTATCTTATTGTTGTCGCTTTTCTTTTTCTTAGCGAGTAAAAGCATAAATATTGGATAGAGAACACGATAATACCAAGCATTCCAAGGTTGATAGGGTACCAAAATCCATCACCAAGTAGATCCAATGGAGAATTGGTTGTTGGTGTATCTGATAAATAAAGATAGTTCGCTTCAAGCCAAGGATTGATGAAAAAACCAATAATGAGAGCATACAAGACTAAATATAAGTATGTCCAAAGCATTGATTTAACAGTAATTGTATAAGGTTTCATGGTTGCTAAGAAGATACTTGTTAAGGAAATTGCCATATGATGGATGAAAAACTTAAAAAACCTGAAATTGGGAAAATCATAAGGCAGTTCTGGTGTGATCATGGCTGCAAAGGCCGGAATTAATCCAATAAAGAATGTGATTGCAATTAACTTTTTATTTAATGTTAATAAAGCTAATGCACCAGTTAAACTGGCGATTCCGCATAAATGGAATGGGAGACTATCTTTCCAAATTCCATGTACTGCAGTCCAGCTTTGATAAGTCAGTTCCGAACTAATTAATAGAATAAAGAGCAGCCAGCGCAATGTTTGAATAAACTTATTATTTGACCAAATTTCATTGCTAAAATAAAGAATGAAGAAAACACTTATGAAAAAGAGCGATAGCATGATAAGATGGCTCGTTCCAAAATTACTAAACGGTTCACCATTTTTGGTCATAAACCATTCCTTCATTTGCTCAACTCCTTATAATCAGGTTGTTTTCATACATAAGGAAAAAGACGCTCTTTCTACACAATTATTGTATAAAGAGAGCGTCTTTTAAGTTAATTAACTGCCAATGATATGGAAGCCCGAATCAACATGAAGTACTTCGCCAGTAACTCCTCTAGAAAGTTCACTTAAGAAGAATAATGTTGCATCTCCAACCTGGTCTTGATCCACATTACGTCGGAGTGGAGCTTTTTCAACAATAACATTTGCCTTTTCATTGAAGCCTGAAACTCCTTTAGCAGATAATGTCCGAATTGGTCCAGCCGATACTGCGTTTACGCGAATGTTATGCTTACCAACATCTTCAGCTAAGTAGCGCACACTTGCTTCAAGTGAAGCTTTAGCAACCCCCATAACGTTGTAGTTAGGAATGACACGCTCTGCGCCGAGATATGTTTGGGTTACAATACTGCCGCCTTCCGTCATTAATTCTTTCGCAGCTTTTGTAACTGTAACGAGTGAATACGCACTAATTTCTTGGGCAAGCAAGAAACCGTCCCGTGAAGTATCCGCATAGTCACCTTTTAATTCTTCGCGTTTCGCGAAGGCAACGGAGTGTACAAGACCATGAATGACGCCGACTTTTTCTTTCATTTCATTAAAAGCATCTTTAATACTATCGTCACTTGAAACATCGAGTGATACGATTAATTTAGCAGGGATATCATTCTCTTCTAAAAGCTTTACTAATTTTTTATATGATCTTTCTTGTCTATTTGTGAAAATTAGATTTGCTCCAGCATGATGCAAGGACTTTGTAATTCCCCAAGCAATACTTCTTTCATTCGCAACTCCCATTACTACAATATTTTTTCCTTCTAATAAACCTGACATGGTATACCTCCAAATAAACAGTTTTATCTATTATAACCCATGTTTTTGGATTAGAGAACCAATATTCTATTTAAAGGTTTTTATAAGAAAAGCAGGAAATTCAATTATTAAATGGGAGTAATTTGAAGAAAAATAATTCTGAAAACAGTTAAAAGGCATTGTTGTATCAAGGGATTCCTAATCTTTACCGAGAAGAGTTAAAAGAAATATAAAATAAAGTAATAATTTCCCTTTACAAAGTCGAAATAACTCGATATAATGAAATTCGTTAGTTTGTGATTCGGAAATCATAGATTATAACATGTTATCCAGAGGCCCGTTGGTCAAGCGGTTAAGACACCGCCCTTTCACGGCGGTAACACGGGTTCGAATCCCGTACGGGTCACCATTATTACTACTTGGAAATAACTTACTTCTCAGGAAGGCTTTTTTATTTTCAATGAGTTAATTGAAAAATACATATTACCAGTGAAGGAGGATTAGCTCAGCTGGGAGAGCACCTGCCTTACAAGCAGGGGGTCGCAGGTTCGAGCCCTGCATCCTCCACCATTTCGAACAAATATGCAACACGACGAGCTAACGAACAGCTAGTTCAAGAAAACTAACCAGAACAACTTATTATAATGCCGGCCTAGCTCAATTGGTAGAGCAACTGACTTGTAATCAGTAGGTTGGGGGTTCAAGTCCTCTGGCCGGCACCACTTTAAATTTATTTTGTATATTACAAAGTGATTTGTAAATAATACATTCGGAGGGGTAGCGAAGTGGCTAAACGCGGCGGACTGTAAATCCGCTCCCTCAGGGTTCGGCAGTTCGAATCTGCCCCCCTCCACCATTTAATTTTGTTGGGCTATAGCCAAGCGGTAAGGCAACGGGTTTTGGTCCCGTCATTCCCCAGGTTCGAATCCTGGTAGCCCAGCCATTTTTTGTTTTAAAAACAAGGAATATGGGAATAAGTTACATAACATTTCATTCGGTTACTGTTTGTGAACAAATGAACATCAGTGTGTAATGAGAGCCATTAGCTCAGTCGGTAGAGCATCTGACTTTTAATCAGAGGGTCACAGGTTCGAATCCTGTATGGCTCATACGAAAAAGAATTTGAATTGAATTTCATAACTTGCAAAAAATAAACAAGGCTGTTCATTTGTGGCCTTGTTTATTTGCAATTTATAATGAATTTTAACATAATAGATACAGAATTTTAATAAAAACTCATATGGATATAAAAAATAGTAGCTGTTCCTATAAAAAATATGGCATAACATGTTATAATCTAGGTTGAGAAAGTTTATCGCAGTGTAACTGGCTGTTTGGTTGTAAAGCAGGTTTTAGAACCTGATAATAAAGAAACTAGATTACTTATAATTGTATATAAAGGATGATCTACGATGAAGTCGTCCAGAATCTCGGGATTTTATAAAAAGACAGTTGATGAAAGAAAAAGAATAATTAAGGAAATGTATCCATTTACAGAGGAAGAACTCGAAGAAATAAATTCGAATGCACCTTTAACTGTGGACACTGCTGACAAGATGATAGAAAATGTTGTTGGCACTTTTCAATTGCCATTAGGTTTGGGGTTGAATTTCCTCATTAATGGGAAAGAATATATAGTACCAATGGTGATAGAAGAGGCTTCTGTTGTCGCGTCTGCGAGCCATATTGCGAAGATTGTTCGCGATGCTGGCGGCTTTACTGCAGATTCATCAGAACGGGTAATGATTGGACAAATTCAAGTCATTGGCTGTCAGGACTTTTATAAAGCAAAAGCTCAAATTTTAAAACAAAAACAAGCACTGATTCAGGCGGCAAATGATGCTTTCCCAAGTATTGTAGCGCGTGGTGGCGGTGCAGAAGATTTAGATGTGCGAATTTTAAATGAAGAAGCTGACTCTAAATACAGCACAATGCTCGTTGTTCATCTATATGTAAATACTGTAGATGCAATGGGGGCAAACTTGATAAATACAATGGCCGAATCAATTGCACCATTAATAGAAGAAATTACTGAAGGTAAAGTTTATTTGCGAATTTTATCGAATCTTGCTGATCGAAGCCTTGCACGTGCACGTTGTGTAATTCCGCCACATTTATTAACAACAGGGGATTTCTCAGGTGAAGAAGTACGTGATGGAGTCATTCACGCCTATGAATTTGCTGCATCGGATCCTTATCGGGCGGTTACACATAATAAAGGTATTATGAATGGAATTGATCCAGTAGTAATCGCAACTGGAAATGATTGGCGTGCAGTAGAAGCGGGTGCCCATGCGTATGCCGTTAAGGACGGCAAGTATGGCTCGATGACAACTTGGTCAAAGGATTTAGAAGGAAATCTTGTGGGAGAGATTGAACTCCCAATGTCAATTGGAACGGTGGGAGGCGCCACTCGTGTACATCCAATGGCAAAACATGCGTTACAGCTCTTAGATGTCAAATCTGCTAAGGAATTAGCTCAGGTGATCGTTTCTGTTGGTCTTGCTCAGAATTTAGGTGCTCTAAAGGCATTGGCAACAGACGGTATTCAGAAGGGACATATGAGCTTACATTCTCGCTCTGTTGCTATAGCAGCAGGTGCTACAGGGGAGATGATTGATATCATTGCAGAAGAATTGGTTAAATTAAAAGATATCCGTGTTGGAAAAGCTAAAGAATTGGTGGAAAAAATAAAAATATGAGTGCAGAAAAAGTATCAACTTCAGAGAAAACAGCTATTGGCATAGCTCATAGTAAGTTAATATTAATTGGAGAGCATGCGGTTGTACACGGACAGCCGGCAATTGCAATTCCATTTCCTTTAATTGGTGTTGAAACCATGATTGAATATGTACCAGGCGCGGTTAAACTCGATAGTGCTTTCTACTATGGACCGCTCCATTTAGCTCCGAAATCATTACATGGTATTGCGAACTGTATTAAAGGCACACTGGATTATCTGGAGATACCTGCTCAAGATTTAGTTATTCGCATTAATTCATCAATACCTCCTGGCAAAGGACTTGGTTCTAGTGCATCTGTTGCTATTTCTGTTATTCGCTCGTTATTTAATTATGCGGATCGCGAATGCACAGAAGAAGAATTGCTGCAATTGGCGAATATTGCCGAAACGTATGCCCATGGATCGCCAAGCGGAATTGATACATTAACAATCACAGCTGATACTCCAATTTGGTTTGAAAAGAATCAGCCAATCACAAAAATTGAAATTCAGGAAGACTTTCACTTTATTGTGGCAGATTCCGGACAAGATGCAGATACAAAATCCGCGGTAGCCTCTGTTACGAGCTTATTGAAAAAGGCTCCAAGAAAAATCCAGCGAAAGATAGATCGAATTGGACAACTGACTCATGATGCGAAGGGTGCTTTGGAAAAAGCGAGCAAACATTTTCTTGGACAGCTGTTAAACGAAGCGCAAAAGGAACTTGAATTTCTAGGTGTTAGTGATGCAGTATTAAATCGCCTCATCCAATTTGCCAGAAGTGAGGGCGCGCTCGGTGCTAAGCTTACTGGTGGCGGTAATGGCGGATGTATTATTGCTCTGGCCCAAAACGAAGTGCATTCTAAGCAGCTGGCAGAAAAATTGAAAAAATTCGGTGCACAATCTGTTTGGCCGTTTGTTTTGAAAAAACAAGATTAATATGAATGAAGAGTAACCAGATACCAAGTTTATCATTGATATTTGGTTACTTTATTATGGATATATATTATATTTAATTAATACTATTTATATAAAGGGGATTATTATGAAAGCTACAGCAAAAGCACATACAAATATTGCCTTGATAAAATATTGGGGAAAGCGCAATGAACAGCTCATTTTACCAACAAACAGCAGTCTTTCTCTGACATTGGATGGTTTTTATACTACAACAACTGTAGACTTTCAAGAGAACCTTACAGAAGATATGTTTACATTAAATGATACACCTGAAACGGGTGAGATATTTAGACGGGTGACGACATTTCTCGACTTAGTTCGCCGTCTTGCTGGCAAAGAGCAATTATATGCTAATGTGAAGTCGATGAACCAGGTTCCTACCGCTGCTGGATTAGCTTCATCAGCTTCCGGATTTGCTGCTCTTGCTGCTGCCAGTACAAAGGCAATTGGTTTGGAGTTAACAGATGCGGAGCTGTCACGTCTCACGCGTCAGGGTTCTGGTTCTTCAAGCCGCTCAATTTATGGCGGGTTTGCCCAATGGGAAATGGGCAAGGAAGAAGACGGCTCGGACTCCTATGCAATTCCAATAGCACCCCAAGAACATTGGGACATTCGTATGGCTGCGGTAGTTTTATCCTCGAAGATGAAGAAAATATCCAGCCGAGAGGGAATGAGAAGAACGGTAGAAACATCACCATTTTATGATGGGTGGCTACAAAGCATACCAGCTGACCTCGACGGAATTAAGAAAGCAATCCAAGCGAAGGATTTTACAAGAGTTGGTGAAATTGCAGAAGCGAATTGCTTAAAAATGCATGCTACATCGTTAGGAGCAAAACCGCCATTTACTTACTGGCTGGATGCAACCGTTCGAGTGATGCATCAGGTTCAGGAAATGCGTGAACAGGGGATTCCTGCATATTTTACAATTGATGCGGGCCCAAATGTGAAGGTGCTCTATTTACCAGAGCATGAAAAGGCAGTCGAGAAAATTTTACGAGAAATACCAGGAGTAACAGATGTCATATTAAGTAAGCCCGGTCCAGGAGTAACCTATCTATAGGGGATGAAAATATTGCCAATAAATAAAATGACGATAAAAGTACCAGGAAAGCTGATGGTTGCAGGCGAGTTCGCTGTATTAGTGCCGAATCAGCATCTTGCCGTTACAGCTGTTGACCGTTTTGTATATGCGACTATTGCTGATGCTGAAACTGGAAAGCTTACATTAGAAGATTTTGGGCTGGATGCACTCCAATGGAATTATAACCAAGGGGAAATAACAATTGGATCAGAGGATAACCGACTTTCCTTTGTCCGAAAAGCAATGGAATTTACGTGTACATATTTAGAAGAGCAAGGCACAGCTATTGATGCGTTTGAACTTTCGATACATAGTGAACTGGATGATGAATCAGGTATTAAGTATGGACTGGGATCAAGCGCGGCAGTTGTTTCAGCGGTTGTTTCAGCAATTATGGCTCATTTTTCCGATGGGAAAATGGAAAAGGATATCATTTTCAAACTGGCTGCACTTGCTCATGCGATAACACAGGGAAGTGGTTCCGGGGCAGATGTAGCGGCCTCCGTTTATGGTGGTATTCTTAAATATTCATCTTTTCAAGCAGACTGGTTAATAGAGGAGTATGAAAAAGCAAGTTCTATTAGTGAATTAATTTTAAAGAAATGGACTTATTTAGATTTGAAGCCAATTAAACTTCCAGATACAGTTCATTTCTGTGTTGGCTGGACAGGAAAACCCGCTTCTACGGCGAAACTTGTCGATATTATACTAAAGCAGAAAGACAAAAATCCACATGGCTTTAAGAAGTTTCTTCAAAGCAGCGAAAAGGCAGTACATGAGTTACTAACAGGCATGGAAGAGGAAGACCTTTCCTTATTGTTCTCTGGAGTGAAGGAGAATCGTCTGGCTTTGTCTGAAATTGGCAGGCAGGCTAATATCTCTATAGAAACAGAGCTGCTTACTGCATTAAGTGATTTAGCTGAGAAGTTAGGCGGTGCCGGCAAGCCATCTGGGGCAGGTGGTGGTGATTGCGGGATTGCGTTTATGCCAACAAAGGAACAGGCAGACAAGCTCTTCCATGAATGGGAACGGGCGGGAATTAAACCACTCGCCATTAAATCCCATCCAGAAGGAGCTGTACACTTATAAACTGTACTTTAAGTAATCTTGCAACAATGAAAAAAGACATAAATTAAGAGAATTTATGTCTTTTTGGTTATCTAGATTAAAGAAGTTTAAAATTTTGAAGTTATATACAAATAATCTTTTGATAACTAGATCTGAGACTATTTAAAATTGGAATTCTGATTGTGCCCGTTTAAAAAGAAAGCTATCGGAATTTTAAAATGAATTATCCGGCCCTTTTAAATGGCAATTATAGGTGAAAACAGAGATGTGATTGTTCAGCTAGAAGCAAGTTCGTATTTATCGTAGTTTTGATAGATATTAATTAGCTCGTCCAATTTCATACTAGATTCTATAACAGCCTCAGAAGTGAGTGAATGGCTACCACTCAGAGAGATCATTTCTTGACGGCAGGTTTCAATTTTTTCTAATAAAATTAATTTACTCACAAAAGCTTCCTCCTATCTAGTATACTATAGTAAGAAAATACCCAATCAATTGCAAGAATAAACTTGTGTCACCTTTGTGAAAAAAACGCATTGTGAAATAAAGATTAATTATATTCAAGAAAAAATGAAACCTTTCGAAGTGTTAACTCGTAACTTAAGTACCGCATCGTAAAGCGGAGGTAAATGTATGGATCAGATGATTAGAGAGAAAGTAAAATTAGTCAAAAAAGGGGATCAGTCAGCTTTTGAAGAGTTGGTCTCATTTTATCAAAATAAGATATACCAGCATTGTTACAGAATGCTTGGTAATGCACATGAGGCAGAGGATATGGCTCAAGAAGCTTTTATAAGGGCATATGTGAATATTCATTCCTTTGATGAGAATCGCAAGTTCTCGACCTGGCTCTATCGTATCGCGACGAATCTTTCTATCGATCGATTGCGAAAGCGAAAACCGGATTACTTTTTAGATGCTGAGGTTAGAGGGACAGAAGGGTTAGATATGTATTCACAGCTGCAAAGTGAAGATATCTCTCCTGTTGAGGAAGTGGAGAGCAATGAATTACAAAGCTATATCCATCGGGAGATATCGCAGCTTCCGCCGAAGTACCGAAGTATTATTATGCTGCGGTATTTAGAAGAATTTTCCCTTCAAGAGATCAGTGATATCTTAGATATTCCGCTTGGTACGGTGAAAACTCGAATTCATCGAGGAAGGGAAGCTTTACGTAAAAGGCTTCGTCATGTGTAAAGGAGTGTGGTACCCTTGAAATGCAATCCAGAAGCAGTTCAATTAATGCATAAATATTTAGATGGTGACTTAATAAAAGAAGAAGAAACACAGCTTCAAAGGCATTTAGAGGATTGTGAAGAATGCCAGCAGCATTTTCATGAGTTAAAAAGAACGATTACATTAATTCAGAGCACAGAGCGGTTTGAAGCGCCTGTAGATTTTACTGCTAATGTAATGAAAAACCTTCCAACAGAGAGAAAAAGAGTGAAATACTTACGCTGGTTCAAGATGCATCCAATGCTGACTGCCGCAGCGATTTTTTTCATTCTTATGTTTACAGGGGTATTTACTACTTGGAATCAAGATAATCAACTTGTTGTTTCCAAGCAGGATAATCTGATTATTGAAGGGGATACCGTGATTGTCCCCGAAGGTGAAGTAGTTGAAGGTGATTTACTTGTAAAAAACGGCAATTTGATTATTTATGGAACCGTCGATGGTGATGTTACATTAGTAAATGGCAAGTTGCTCGAAGACAGTCCACTCGACAGTGGAGGACTGATGGCTTCTGTCGGTGAAGTTAACGGTGAGTTTGAAAATGTAGATAGAATGTTTGAGTGGGTTTGGTATAAGTTAAAGAGCTTTACGAAGAATATATTCTCTTTTGAGTAGAAGCTGCAGCCTAGATGTTATGAATGACATCTAGGCTTTTCTTTTTGCTGTTTCTATTGTGAAATAAACAGTTCATATACCCTGTTTTGCTATTAATAAATACGTTACATGTTGCCTTCTTTAAACTACACATGAATTCTCACATTTATGTTATAATAAATATTATTATCTATAATTAACTTAATGTATAATATAATATTCTGAAAATTATTAGTTTTAATCAATAGATGTATTGTTATTTTATTGTTAAAGGACGTGTAATCATGCTCGATGGGGGATTCGACCTGCTTAATATACTTAGAATAACTGTAGACATAGCTCTCATCTGGTATGTTTTGTATAAATTAATGATGCTTATACGAGGCACGAAGGCAGTTCAATTGCTTAAAGGTATAGCAGTTATTTTGGTCATCTGGCTTTTAAGTATTGCTTTCAACCTGCAGACAGTTCGTTTTTTTACGAACCAGTTTATCGAATGGGGTATTATCGTCATCATTATTTTATTCCAGCCAGAGCTTAGAAGGGCATTGGAACAGCTTGGGAGAGGCAGTCTCTTCTCCAGAAATGCAAAATCGAGGGAAACAGTCGAACATCATATTGAGGCAATCATCAATTCTTGCAACTATATGGCTAAAAGGCGGATAGGTGCCTTGATTACAATTGAAAAAGAGACTGGGATTGGCGATTATGCAGAAACAGGAATACCGATTAATGGAAAGCTGACACACCAGCTTCTGACGAATATTTTCACACCCAACACACCACTTCACGATGGAGCTGTTATCCTTAAAAAAGGTGAAATTATAGCTGCAGCCTGCTATCTTCCATTGTCGGAAAGTCCATTTATTTCGAAAGAGCTTGGAACGAGGCATAGAGCAGCAATGGGAATTAGTGAAGTAACAGATGCCCTAACGATTGTCGTTTCTGAAGAGACAGGAGCAGTTTCCTGCACATTAAATGGCGAGTTGTATCGTGATTTGGAGGAAGAAGCGTTAATTGAATTATTAAGAGAGCATCTATCCTTGAACCCAGAAACCACTGAGAAAAAGGCAATAAAGTGGAGGGGGAATAAAAATGGATAATTGGTTTCAAAGCAAATGGTTTATTCGAGTTTTAGCACTTGCTTTTGCAATTACGTTGTTTATTTTCGTAAATGTCGAATCTAATTCGACGCAATCCGAGTCTTCAATTCCAGGAAGAAATAGTCAGATTCAAACATTAGAGGATGTTCCCGTGGACATTAAGATTGATTCTGATAATTATGTTGTAAGTGGAGTTCCTGAGTTTGCAACAGTGTCACTTGAGGGGTCACCAGCACTTCTCATGCCGATGATTTCTAACCGCAGCTTTTCTGTTTTTGTCGATCTTAATGGGTTAGAAGAAGGAGAACATACTGTTGAACTGGAACATAATATTACTGGAAATATCAGTGTTTATATCGAACCAAAAACAATTAATATTTCAATTGAGGAAAGGGCTAGTGAGGAATTTCCAATCACAGTAGATTTCCTGAATACAGATAAGCTCCCTGCAGGTTATGAGGTTGGCGACTATGAATTAAACCAATCCACTGTAATGATTACTACTTCTCGAAGCTTAATGGAACAAATCGGAGTAGTGAGAGTATATGTCGATGTCGAAGGGTTGGACAGCGCGATAAGAAATCGCGAGGTGCCGATTAATGTTTATGACAGTCAAGGGAATGAATTAAATGTCCGCATGGACCGGGAAACGGTTGTGATTTCAGCAGAAATTTTAAACCCGAGTAAAACTGTTCCGATATCGATAGACACAAATGGAGAATTACCGGAGGGCTTTTCTTTACTTGCGACCTCTGCTAACCTAGATGAGGTGGAAATTTTCGCTATAAGTGAAGTGCTTAATGGAATTGAGTCGATATCTACTGAACCAATTGATTTATCTGAAATAACAGAGTCAGGTACGATTGAGGTTGGACTTGCACTCCCTGAGGGTGTAATTACTGAAGAAGTGGAAACAATTGAAGTAACTGTACAAGTTGAGGAAACAAGGACAATTGAAGCAATGGCTATTGAAGAAGAAGGCTTAGCAGAGGGACAGGAAGTTACCTTTTTAACACCAGATAGCGGGGAAATGGAACTCACGGTTACAGGAAATCAATCGTTAATTAGCGAATTAAATAAAGATGATTTTCAAATATCCGTAGATTTGGCAAATTTAGAGCCAGGTGAACATTCCATTCCAATCTCTATTAATTGGGATAAGCTGGATGACGTTACAGTGAATGCTGAATTTGATGAAGTGACGGTTACGATTGAAGAACCTCAAGCAGAGTAGATTCTGATTTTCTGATGGTTAAACAAAAGGAGAGGTATGAATGAAAAAGTATTTTGGAACAGATGGTGTAAGGGGAGTAGCGAATGAAAGTCTTACACCTGAGCTCGCATTTAAATTAGGCCGTGCGGGTGGTTATGTTTTAACTAAAGAAGCTGAAAAACCTAAAGTGATTATTGGCAGAGATACACGAATTTCTGGTCATATGCTGGAGGGAGCCTTGCTTGCGGGATTGCTTTCCATTGGAGCTGAAGTCATGCGCCTTGGTGTCATCTCTACACCAGGAGTAGCCTATTTAACTAAATCAATGAGTGCAGATGCAGGTATTATGATTTCTGCTTCACACAATCCAGTTGAAGATAATGGAATTAAATTTTTCGGCCCAGACGGGTTTAAGCTAACAGATGAACAAGAAGCTGAAATTGAAGCACTTATGGAGCAGGAGGACAATCTTCCACGACCAGTTGGTGCAGAAGTAGGTACGGTAAATGACTACTTTGAAGGCGGTCAAAAGTATCTGTCATTCCTTAAAGATACAATTGACAATGATTTCGAAGGGGTAACAATTGCACTTGATTGTGCACATGGTGCAACATCAAGCCTTGCTACACATTTATTTGCAGACCTTGAAGCAGATATATATTCAATTGGCTCTTCGCCAAATGGTTTAAATATAAATAATGGATTTGGCTCAACACACCCTGAAACATTACAAGAATTTGTACTTGAGAAGGGTGCTGATATTGGACTTGCATTTGATGGAGATGGCGATCGTTTGATTGCTGTTGATGAAAAAGGCAATATCATTGATGGTGACCAAATTATGTATATTTGTGGCAAGTACATGAAAGGCAAAGGCGGCCTTCGCCATGATACGATTGTGTCTACCGTTATGAGTAATATCGGGTTTTACAAAGCGCTGGAGGAGAATGGCATGCGCAGTGATAAAACAGCCGTAGGTGATCGCTATGTTATGGAAGAAATGCGAAATGGCGGATATAATCTTGGTGGAGAACAGTCTGGACATATTATTTTCTTAGACTTTATTACGACAGGTGATGGATTATTATCTGGACTGCAACTTGTAAATGTGATGAAGGAAACTGGGAAAACCTTATCAGAGCTTGCTGGTGAAATGAAAGTATTCCCGCAAGTATTAAAAAATGTAAAAGTAATTGATAAAAATGAGGCGTTGACAAATCCAATAATCCTAAAAGAAATTGAAGCTGTTGAAGGTGAACTTGGAGATGAAGGACGTGTACTTGTAAGACCTTCTGGAACGGAACCGCTTGTGCGGGTAATGGTCGAAGCACCGACAGAAGAACAATGCAATAAATATGTAGATCGTGTCGTGCAAGTAATTAAAGATGTGCTTGGCTTACAAGAGTAATATTTAAAACTGCCTTTTCTTTGAAGAAGGCAGTTTTTTATAAACATTCTTAATCTAAATTGTTAGACGGAGAGTATCTGCGAAAGATGTTTATCATTTGTTTTCCATCACTGGCATGTTCTTTTGAGTATTGAACAGGAAAAATAGAAAAGAACATATAATAGATAGTAAAATAACCAAATTGGTAAAATAATTGAGTTTCTGGCAGGATGTTAACAATAATCAACGTGTTTATTAAAATAAGTGATAATAAATTTAATAAAACACCGCCCCCATGTACAAGGATATGACTGAAGCGATTATTTACCTTGAGCGATTCATAATGACAAAAGGAATCCAAAAAGTAAAAACGATTTACTTTAATGGTGCCAACTTTAAATAATAACTTTCCTCTGCCCAAGATGATTTCTGATCTTCCCCCGAATAATCGAGCCATTAAATAATGCCCCACTTGGTGAATCAATGCAACTAAAGGCAGTAAAACAAAAAATGCCCAAAAAGCAGTAATAAAGTCACTCCATTCGAACATCTTCTCAGCTCCATTTCTAATAATATATCTTTCCGTTTTAAGAGACTTTAAAACTCTCCAAAGAAGGAACTGGATACATTAATAAGAATCTTTTATTTTTCTATTGGGGCTTTTTGACTGGTATATTGATTCCATATTCCTATAATTATAGTAAACTGATTATAGGTTTTCCTGAAAGGATGGTCTGTACCTTGCGAAAAGTAATAATTATGTTTTTAATTGTTGTTTGTGTTGTTCTTCTATATTTTACTTTTATATCTGGGAGCAAGATTCTTTCCCTGAATTGGGAGCTGCCTAATTCTTCGGAACAAGCTGCTTCAAATTATCAATTTGTTCTGATTACTCAGGAGCTGGAAACACCTTTTTGGGATAAGGTGGCAAAAAGCGCGATTGATGAAGCAGAAAAGAATGCTGCCAGCTTGGAAGTTTGGGGGAGTTACGGCAATAATCAAGAAGATTTTCTAAAGAAGATTGAAATCGCTATCTACTCTCAAGTGGATGGAATTATTGTGCAGGGATTAGATACGGATGCGTTTAAAGAATTGACTAATATTAAAGCGGCTTCATATGGAATTCCAATTATAACAGTCGCGAACGATGTTCCTATTGAGAAAAGCCTCAGAAAGACTTACGTAGGTTCAGATCAATACTTAGCTGGAAAAATGATAGGAAAACAGTTAGTGGAAGATATGGGGGAAAACGGAAAGGTTGCAATCCTGATGGATGCTGCACCCCAGTATTTTCAAGAGCAGCGCAGGGAAGGTATAAAGGATGTATTGAAAGAATACCCTCAAATTGAAGTGCTGGAGGAAGATACATCCCAAGCACGAGAGAAGGTTATCGCGATGACAAAGGATTTATTAAACCGTCATCCTGATATAAATGGAATTATTGCTATCAAGGCAGAGATTCTTGCGGGAATGATTCATGAGATTGAAAGCCGCTCGCAAATTGAGCCGTATTATATCTATTCATTTGATGATAATGAAGAGTTAACTTCATTATTAAATCAAAGAAAGGTAGATGGGATAATCGAACAGTCACCCGCAGAAATGGGAGAAATGAGTGTAAAGGTGCTATTGGAGTGGATGAATAATGAAAAAGTTCCACTTGATTTATTTGGATATCAAACAGATATCCGGATTATTAAGGCAGAGGACCGATGATGAATAGTATACAGAATAAAATATTAACATTAGTTATTACTTTACTGCTCATTGTTATGGTGATTTGGTTTACTTTTACTTACTATAATCAAAAAACACAAGAACAATATAATCATATTTTAGAAAGATATTTATTGTTGAATGAGGTAACCACTGAAAGCCAACAAATTGTGACAGCGCTTAATAATTATCTAATGAATCCAACGGAGGTGAACGTGGAAGAATTATCACGCAGCCAAGGTAAACTGGAAAGATTAAAAAACAAAGCAGCAAAGTTTCGGAATTCCCAAAACGACTTTGCTTTGAATAATTATGAGAATTTAATTGACAGTCTGATAGAAACGGCCAATCAATCGGTTTTATCCCGGACGCAACCACAAACTGAGAATTACTTGGGAGAGTTCTCAGAAGCGAATCGTATTTCGGAATATATTTCGGAAATGACACTTACTCTGATTGATATCGAATTGAAAACGTATGAACGAATCTATCGGAGTATTATCGACCAGTCCGAGGAATTAAGGGTGTTTGGAATCCGATTATTGATATTGATTACTGTAATTTTATTGTTGTTGGCAAATTGGTTATCGAGAAGGATTACAAGGCCAATTCATAAGCTAACTCAGGCAGCTCATGAATTGTCAATGGGGCGTTTTGATTTAAAAATAGATGTTGAATCCAATGATGAGATTTCCTTTCTCGCCAAAATGTTTGAAAAAATGCGAGTTAATATTAATAACTATTTAGCGGAAATAAAGCAAAAGGCAAAATTAGAAAACGAACTCCAGCAAAATAAGCTGCTATTGCGTGAAAGTCAGCTTCGCAGTTTGCAAAGTCAAATGAATCCGCACTTTTTATATAATACACTGGACATCTTATCAAAAAAGGCGTTCTTAGATGGGGCGGAAGAAACAAGTGACTTATTAGTTAGTGTTGCTGGGGTTTTACGATATAACCTTAATAATTTAGAGGATTCCACAGCATTATTTGAAGAAGTGGACGTTCTTCATCAGTATATTGATATACAAAAAGCGAGATTTACCGACCGATTACAATTTTACTGTGAAGTGGATGAGGCATGCCTCATGATTCGGATTCCTAGATTAACCTTACAACCGATTGTGGAGAATGCAATTATTCATGCGATTGAACCTGTAGAAAATGGAGGCAGTATTTGGTTTCGAGCAAAAGAAAGTGCTGATTATATGAGGATAGAAATTGAAGATAATGGAGTAGGAATGACTGGGGAGCAAGTGAAGCAAATTTTAAAGGATAAAGAAAAAAGCCCAGAGGGGCATTTTACGGGTATCGGTTTAAACAATGTAATTAAAAGATTAAGTCTATTTTATAATAGTGAGGATGTCTATGGTATAGAAAGTACATTAGGGGCTGGCACGAAGGTTATTTTAAAAATACCAAAGGATAAAGGGGCAGAAGGCAATGAAAAAACTCTTAATAGTTGATGACGAACAGATTGTAAGGGAAGGCCTAAGGTCAATTATCACAAAGAGTTTTCCAAAAGTTGAGGTAGAAGAGGCGAAAAATGGAAAAATAGCATTGGAGATGGCCGCTGTCTTTCACCCTGATATCATTCTAATAGATATTAAGATGCCTGGCATGAGCGGGCTTGAAGTTATTGAGAAGATTAATGAAATAAATCCATATATTAAATATATCATGATCACTGCTTATGCAGAATTTGACTATGCCCAATCAGCTCTAAAGTTAGGTGTAAAAGACTACTTGCTAAAACCGAGCAAAGCAAGTGAGATAATGCATACTGTTGGAAGGGTAATGGATCAAATTAATGAAGAAAAGAAAGACAAAGAAAGGCAGATACTTCAGGAAAATGTATTAGAAAAAGCACTGCATATTGTGGAAACAGACGTTGTGACACAACTGTTATTTGACCATGTTCATGAGGTCCATCTCGATGAGCTGGTTGGTTTACTAAACACACCGATTTCCAATGAAAACTTTGTTATGAGCATCCAGTTACCAGAGAACTCAGAGTCATTATATAAAGAAATCAAACGAAAGGTTAGACAGTCAGCGAACGTATGGGTTGGAGTATTATATGGACGGCAAATACCTTTAATCGTCTTTAAAGAACAAGAAAAAACGTTTCGCTCTCAGGCTGTAAAGCTTGCACAAGAAATACTAAAGGTTTCAAATTCAGAATTAAATGCAGACTGGTTTATCGGAATAGGTAATGTTTGTGATTCACTTGATGGAATCCGGCAATCTTATCAAGAATCCTTATTGGCCATGAGAATTATCTCCCCCACAGTGAGATATAGTTTCTATTCCGATAGAAGAAAGGATGAGATGAGGGCTAATGGCTACAACTCGAAAGAACTGGAGAACAAATTTTTTGAGCAGATTCGAAATGGGAAGTGGGAGGACCTGGCCAATGAAATATTAGGGCTTATTGGCCAATTTGAAAATTCGGAAGTAAAGCTTGTAGAAGCTTATCAGCGTGTATTAGAGCTGCTTTGGGTTGCTTCCCGTGTATTAAGTGAAATAGGAGTTGAGCCAAGGACACCCCTTTATCCTACTCAAATAAAGAATTATAGGCAACTGCATACAGAGACGAAACATTTACTGAGTGATATGCAGCGTGCTTTCGCGGATTACAGCAGTGGGGTGAAGGATGATATTATTCAGCAAATCAAATATTATATTGTGGAAAATTCTCATAAAGATATCTCACTAGGACGAATTGCAAATAAATTTGAGCTTAGTCCCATTTACATTAGTAAGCTTTTTAAAGAGCAATTAGGTATAAACTATATAAACTATTTGACAGAATGTCGCCTTGAAAAGGCACGAAAATTAATGGCAGATCCCAAAAAAAGTCTAAAGGAAATAACGTTTGAAGTAGGATATCATGACCCCAATTATTTCAGTAAGGTTTTCAAAAAAATATATGGTGAATCACCAACCGAGTTTCGTAAACTTTTTCAAGGACAAAGGTGATTGTAAAGGAATGACAAGGATATGGTTACACCTTATGGTAAATTAAAGCTGGGATGGTTACTTTTTATTATGATCGTGCTAATTGTAGGATGCGATCAAACCACAGGCCCTATGGATAATACGAAAAAGAATAACACAGACGCTTCTTTACAAAGACAGCAGGTGCAGGAAGATAGAGATAAGATGGATGACCTAATCAAAATTGGCTTCTCGATGGACACTTTAGCTGAGGAAAGATGGTTGAAAGACCGTGCATTATTTAAAGAAGCGGTTAAAAAACTAGGTGCTGAAGTAGAGATCTTTGCATCAAATGGAGATGATGCACTACAAATTTTACAAGCAGAGACACTTATTCAAAATGGCATTGATTTACTGGTGATTGTGCCACATAATGCTGAATCAACAGCAATGATTGTCAAAAAGGCACATTCTGCAGGCATTAAAGTGATATCATATGATCGGCTAGTACGTAATTCAGAAGTGGATATGTATATTTCTTTTGATAACATCATGGTAGGGGAACTGCAGGCAAAAACTATAATTAATGAAGTACCTAAAGGAAATTACGTGTATATTGGTGGACCAGAGACCGATAATAATGCGCGTTTAATTAAGCAAGGTGTATTCAATATCCTTCAGCCTTTAATAGAAAAGGGAGACATTACGATTGTTTATGACCAATGGACAGAAGATTGGCTGCCGAAGAACGCATATGCCAATATGGAAGAGGCATTAAAAGCAAATAATAACAATATTGACGCTGTAATCGCAGCAAATGACGCTACAGCGGGTCAAGCGATTGATGCTTTGGCTGCACAAGGCTTGGCTGGTGAAATCCCAGTTGCTGGCCAAGATGCCGATCTTGCAGCCACTCAACGAATTATCGAGGGCACTCAAACAATGACAGTGTATAAGCCTATACAGAAACTGGCTGACCAAGCTGCTGAAATTGCTGTAAAAATGGCTAAAGGGGAAGAAGTCGGGGTTGAATCGATTGTCAATAATGGAAAGTCAGAAGTACCATCGTTGCTTCTTTCTCCGATAGGTGTCGATAGTGAGAATATCGACGAAACAATAATCGCCGATGGTTTTCATTCTAGAGATAGGGTATATCAAACAACAAAAAAATAATGTATGTATATTTCCGCTAGGGTAATCTTACCCTAGTTTTTTTATTGGTTCTGCATGTAAGAATATTAAAAAAATGCAGATGATGACAAGAATGTGCTATAAGAAAGCGTTATCAATAATGATTAGAGCTAGTATACTCTAATTGTAAAAGATAATAAAAGGAATATGAAGGGGGCTTTGTAATGAAGAAGGTAAAATTTTCGGCTGTTTTGTTTATAGCGGTGTTCGTTACTATTCTCGCTGCTGGATGCAGTGATGACAATGGAGCAAGTAATAATAAAAAGAGTGGTGTTAATATTGGCATTGTTCTTCCTACGAAAGATGAGCCTAGATGGGTACAGGATGAATCAAGATTTCAGGATGCTTTAAAGGATTCTGATTATACAACAGAAATTTTATTTAGCCAAGGTTCTTCAGCAAAGGAAAAGGAAAACGTTGAGACGCTGATCAGCAAAGGGATTGACGTTTTAATTATTGCACCGCATGATGCTGCCGCAGCAGGTGCAGCCGTGGAGGAAGCTAAGAGAGATGATATCAAAGTGATTTCTTATGACCGTCTTATAACAGACACAGATGCAGTCGATTATTATGTTACGTTTGACAGCATTGCTGTGGGAGAAGCACAAGGGCAGTATTTAATTGATCATGCCGGTGAAGACTCGGGCATTCCATTGTATCTATATGCTGGTGCAGCATCAGATAATAATGCGTTTTTATTCTTTGAAGGAGCATGGAAAGTATTGCAGCCTAAGATTGCGGATGGAACATTTTTAGTCGCAAATTCTAGTGTCGCAGAAGATCTAAAAGAAAAAACAGAATTAACACGCGATGAATTAGGTAAAGTTCTTGGCCAAATTACAACAAATTGGGATCCGAATGAAGCTAAAAATAAAGCGCAAACAAATTTGACCGCTGCTGATAAAGATTTAAAAGGTGATGTTGCTATCCTAGCACCGAATGATGGAACTTCACGTTCGATTGCAGATGTATTTGCGGGTGATCCTGATATTTCTGATTACGTTATTACTGGTCAAGACTCTGAAAAGGCTTCAATCCAATATATTATTGATGGAAAACAATCAATGACCGTCTTTAAAGATGTACGTTCACTTGTAACAGATGCAATGGGAATGGCAGTAGATTTGCTGGATGAAAAAACACCTGAAACGACAGGAACTTATGATAATGGAAGTTTAGAAGTTCCTGCCAAGCAAACAGAAGTAATCGTAGTTGATCAAGATAATGTGAAAAGTGAACTCATTGATTCGGGATATTACGAGGAAAGTGAATTTACAGGTTTAGAATAAAATGTTTTTTAACAATAGTGATGGATGAAAGTCTATCACTATTTCCTAATGGCTTTCATGCTGTGGAAGGAGGATGAGCATGAGTGAATATATTCTGGAAATGAAACAGATAACGAAGGAATTTACAGGAGTCAAGGCGCTCAGCAATGTTAACTTCAAGGTAGAGAAAGGCAAGATTCATTGTCTAGTTGGTGAAAATGGTGCTGGCAAGTCTACTTTGATGAAAGTACTTAGCGGGGTGTACCCATATGGCATGTATAAGGGAGATATTATTTTTAATGGCCAGGTACAACAGTTTCATAGAATCAGTGATAGTGTGGAAACCGGCATTGTTATCATTTATCAAGAATTAGCTTTATTCCCGGATCTATCCGTTTATGAAAATATCTTTATTGGCAATGAAGTACATCAGACTGGATTTTTAGACTTTAACGAAACGATTGTGAAGTCAAAGGAACTGATTAATAAAGTAAATCTTAAAGTGAACCCGGAAACATTAATAAAGGACTTAGGGGTAGGGAAACGGCAACTAGTTGAAATTGCGAAGGCACTAAGTAAAGATGTGAAATTATTGATTTTAGATGAGCCGACTGCAGCGCTTAATGAGGATGATAGTGAAAATCTATTAGATCTGCTGCGTGAGTTAAAAAAACAAGGAATTACCTGTGTAATGATTTCACATAAGTTAAAAGAAGTAATAGCTATTGCAGATAAGGCCACGGTAATCCGCGACGGAGAAACAATCTGTACATTGGACGGTTCGAAAGGAGAAATCACAGAAACCTCCATAATTAAAAACATGGTCGGGCGGGAGATTGAAGATATTTATCCTAAAAGAAAGAAAAAATCTTATGGAGAAAAAGTATTGGAGTTGTCTAACTGGACTGCTTATGACCCGCAAATCGGCAGAAATATTGCCAGTAATGTTAATATTCATGTGCGCCAGGGCGAAATTATTGGAATAGCCGGGCTGATGGGAGCGGGCCGTACTGAATTAGCGTTGAGTATTTTTGGTAACTCCAAAGGATATAAACTCCAAGGGGATCTATTTGTAAATGGAAAGCCTGCAAAGCTGCACCATCCAAGTCACGCAATAAAAGCTGGTATTGCGTATGTAACAGAAGATCGAAAGGGAGATGGATTGTTTTTGCTGCAAGACATTAAAAACAATATCTCTGTTTCCAATCTAAATGGAATTTCAGCAAATGGCATGGTCAATGAAAATGAAGAAATTAAAGTTGCTGAGCGTTACAAGAAGTCCTTAGGAATTAAAGCAGCTTCTTTGGAGCAATTTGTTGGGAATCTTAGTGGAGGGAATCAACAAAAGGTTTCATTGGGGAAATGGCTATTTGTAGGTCCGAAATTATTAATCTTAGATGAACCGACGCGAGGCATTGATGTAGGTGCTAAATTTGAAATTTATTCCGTAATGAATGAATTAATCGCACAAGGTATGAGTATTATCATGATCTCTTCGGAATTAGGCGAGGTGTTGGGGATGAGTGACCGAATCTATGTGATGAATGAGGGGAGAATTACAGGTGAATTATCATCCGAAGAAGCGAATCAAGAAAAGATTATTGAGCTTGCTACGGAATAGGGGGTAAAAGTTATGAAGTTATTAAATGAAGCGAGGCATTTAATTAAAGATAACATTCGCGATTATGGGATGTATATAGCCTTGATTGTAATTATGATTATCTTTTCTATCTTAACGGACGGACTCTTTATGTCCTCGAGGAATATAAGTAATTTACTGGACTCTGCAGGATATATAGCCGTTCTGGCTGTCGGTGTTATGCTGGTCATTGTGATTAGACATATCGACTTATCGATTGGCTTTTTAGCAGGATTTCTTGGTGCCATTGCTGCAATCTTACTCATGCATGTTGGCTGGCCAGTTTATGTGGTTATCCCTATTATACTGGTTCTCGGGATACTCGCTGGTTCGGCTACAGGTTTCCTTGTAGCAAAGGTGGGTATACCAGCTTTTGTTGCAACATTAGCCGGATGGCTTATATACAGAGGGGCCATACTCTTGGCAACAGAAAAGTCAGGCACCATCATTATTAATAATGATGCATTTAATGCAATTGGGAATGGATATATTCCATCTCTGATGATTGTAAACGGTGTTCACTTATTATCCTTGCTCATAGGAATTCTGGCAATTATCTTTTATATATACAGTACAATCAGAACTCGCCGCAACAAAATAAAATATAACTTTGAAGTGGTTTCAAAAGAGATTTTTATTTTACAATTAATCTTTGTTTCTGCAATTATTGGCTATATTACGTGGATATTATCCAGTTATAACGGGTTATCTTGGACTGTTGTGATTATGCTGTTCGTTGTGATTATTTATCATATTATTACAACAAAAACTGTTTTGGGGAGACATATATATGCCGTGGGCAGTAATCCGGAAGCCGCTCATCTAAGTGGGATTAGTGTCAGTAAAATTACATTTTTAGTATTTGGATCCATGGGAATGCTCTCTGCCTTATCAGGAATTTTATTTACATCTCGACTGCAATCGGCGACTACAACAGCTGGAACATTATTTGAACTGGATGCAATTGCTGCTGCTTTTGTCGGGGGTGTATCCGCAGCAGGTGGAGTAGGAAAGGTGACGGGAGCTATTATTGGTGCCCTGGTAATGGCCACACTAACGAACGGTATGAACTTAATGGGAGTAGGAATTGCCCCTCAATATATCATTCGGGGAGGAGTCCTGGCCCTTGCAGTTATTTTTGATGTATTAACACGCAGAAAACGAGCTTGACTTAGAAATTAATTATTAACCTATGTGTCAATGAAATATCTTAAATTAAATACGAGGAATACTTACACAGCAGCATTGACGAGCTCTACAATTTAAGTGGAATCCTGATTACTTCAATTCAGTGCTTTACGGACACCTCTGGAAAATCGCAGCCCGAATACACTTCGCTTTTCAGGGGCGGCTGGTGAGCCACTCGCGCTAACGCACTCGCAGTCTCACCTAGGCCTTTCCTCCCCTAGGAGTCTTCGTGTATTCGGGCTGCTAAGTGCTGATTAGCTTATTTTGCGTTCTAATTATAGTTATAAAAGAGTGGCTCCTTATCTTAAGCTATCAGCTGAAATACCTTTATGTGTATGCTTTAAAATAGTCTAGTGAGATTAACATGCATATCCTGCCAAAATTCAATGAAATAACCGTTAGTTTTTACTAGGAGCAGTCCAAATACTCCGAGACTCCTTGGGGAGCTAAGGCATCGGTAAGACCACGTAGTGCGTAGCACGTAGGGGGCTTACCAGCCGCCTAAAGGTTTGCGAGGGGTATTCGGACTGCGGACTTCCAAACGAATAGAAAGACAGCAAAACTAAAAGCTATTCTGAATTAAGGTAATCAGGATTTTGTATCAACTTTTCATTAGAGTAATCCGGTAGTTATTGTATACTTGAAGGCGATCTACACATGTGTGATTATTTCATAATGAATTTGTTCCAACTTCTTTTACAGGTAAAATACCTCCACCTTGGGACGGATAAACAATACAACGCGGGATGGTTAAAATAGGATGGATTTAATCATATAATGATGTTATAGTCGGCAAAAAGATAGGCTGATACATAAAAGAAAGATCTATCTTTATTAAAAGCTGGCAGTTGCAGTTCTAGAATCCCGCTGAAAAAGGGACAGCAATTAATAGAACAGGAGTTGTTCGTAAGTTTATCTTCATTCTAAATTTAAGGAGGAATTTCATGATTAAATTTCCAAAGCCAACAGTTGAACAATTTTTCCGTACGTATGCAATTAGTGATTTTCAGGTAAACAGTGATGAAACACGATTGATTTTCAGTTCGAATTTGAATGGTAAAATTAATCTCTGGGCAATGGATTTGCCGGATAATTTTCCGTATCTGTTTGCCTATAAGGACGAAGCGACAAGCTTTATTTCATTTGATCCAGAGAAGCGTTTTGTTTTGGCAGGCTATGACAAAGATGGAGATGAGAACCATCAGATTTATGCGGTTCCATATGAGGGGGGACTGCCACAGCCATTAGTTACTGGTGGAGCAGAGGAAAAGTACTTTTTCTCGCATCTAAGTGAAGATGGCAGCCGGCTATATTATGAAACATCAGAAGGAAATCCTTCATTCCTGAATGTATATGTACGTGATTTACAAACGAATGAAGATACATTAATTCATCAAGGAAAAGACGCACCGACTGAGCTTTCAGCAGTATCTGAAGATGAGAAGGCATTTGTATTTTCGCAAGCACTCGCTAACACATATGTAAAATCATTTGTTAAGACTGGTGAAGAATTTCATCATTTAGTGCCCGACCCAGATCAGGTACATGTGGCAGCAGCACCTGTTTTTACAGATAATCAGACAATATATTTTCTGACAGACTTCGAAAGTGACTATCGTTATCTGGCAAAATTTGATATCAAGGATAAAAGATTTACAAAGGTCCTGGAAATTGAAAAGGAAAGCATTTCTGTTCTGAAATGGAATAAGAAAAATAACGTATTCTATTTAACTACGGAAAAAGGTGTCGAGGATTTGCTTTATCGTTTCAGCCCAGATAATGAAGAACTTGAAAGATTAACTGCGCCAACTGCAATACTTGAAAAGCTTGTTGTTACAAAAGCCGGCAATTTGTACGTGCTTGGGCGTTCCGCAACAGTTCCTTTTAATATTTATAAGAGCACGAACGCTAAGGATTGGGAGCAGCTGACCAATAATAATGTTCTCGGTGTAAGTGAAGAGGATATGGTTGATCCAGATGTTGTAATATATACATCATTTGATGGGATGGAAATGGAAGCATTATTATTTAAGGCGAAGCCAGAATATGATAATGGTTACACTATTTTCTGGCCGCATGGCGGGCCACAGGCCGCAGAAAGAAAACAGTTCCGCTCCATGTTCCAATGTTTCCTTAATCGCGGCTATACAATTTTTGCCCCGAACTTCCGCGGCAGTACTGGTTATGGCTCTGAATTTGTAAAATTAGTTGAGCGGGATTGGGGAGAGGGACCGCGCTTAGATAATGTTGCTGGTATTGAATGGTTATTTGAGAATGGAATCACAGATCGTAATAAACTATTCCTTGTTGGCGGCAGCTACGGTGGCTATATGGCGCTCTTGCTCCATGGACGCCACCCAGAATATTTTAAAGCGGTTATCGATATTTTCGGACCTTCTGATCTCTTTACCTTTGTTGATTCTGTACCACCGCATTGGAAGCCATTGATGGATCGTTGGGTAGGAGACCCTGTTCGTGATAAGGAAAGATTTATTAAAGATTCTCCTGTTACCTATTTGGATACGATGAGGAAGCCAATGCTTGTCATTCAAGGAGCAAAAGACCCGCGTGTAGTAAAAGCAGAATCGGATCAGATTGTTGCAAAGCTGAAGGAAAAAGGCAGAGAAGTTGAGTATATCGTGTTAGAGGACGAAGGGCATGGCTTTTCGAAAAAAGAAAATGAGATAAAAGTCTACACCAGCATGCTTGAATTTATGGAAAAATACCAGGACTAGGAATCATTAGCTTCAAGCGGTATCGAAAATCGATGCTGCTTGAAGTCTTTTGGGTATCAGATTGTGAGCAGCAACGGTCCAAATACTGCATCCGTCCAGATCTTGCTTTTTGACAAGCTCCTCCGAAAAGGTGACTTTCACCCAAAAACATTATAGTATGTTAATATAGTCTTAAGACAACTTTATAAAATCAAAAACAGGTGAATTCGACATATATGCCGAAAAGAGGAAGCTGGTTAAATTCCAGCGCGGTCCCGCCACTGTAATTGCGAGCGAACAGAAATGACCACTGTACATCATAGTATGGGAAGGATCTGTGAGCAATGACCAAGAGCCAGGAAACCTGCTTGTTTTTAAGCTTACGCCAATTCTACGAGGATAGTTAGGTGAATAGATTTGATTAGCGATCTTTCAAACATCTTCATTTGTCGTGGAGATGTTTTTTCTGTTTTCAGAAAGCCCTTATCAAATGAATCGCGTCAGCAAAATGGTTGAAATCAAGATATGAGGAGGAAGACAAATGAAAAAGTTATTACAAGTCATGTTATTAGCATTGCTGCTAGGATTTTTGATTGGCTGCAGTGATGGAAATGAAGCGGTAGAGGATGCAGCAAAAAGTGAAGGCACAACGGAAGAAGCGGCTGTTTCAGAGGATACAGATGACGAATCCGCTTATCCATTAACATTAACGGATGCGACAGGGGAAGAGATTACATTTGAAGAAGAACCAGAACGGATTGTAACACTCGTTCCAAGTAATACAGAAATTGTTTTTGCTTTAGAACAAGGTGACAAGGTTGTTGGTGTTTCTGACAATGATACCTATCCGGAAGAAGTAATGGATATCGAAAAAGTGGGCGGCATGGAGTTTAATGTAGAAATTATTATAAGCCAGGAGCCTGATGTAGTTCTAGCACATGAATCTGGGGTAGACGCAGCACAGGAAGCATTCCAGCAATTAGAAGATGCTGGTGTTGAAGTGTTTGTAGTCGCTGATGCAACAGATATTGATACAACATACGAGACGATTGAAAGCATTGGTCAAGTTGTTGGTGCTACGGAAGAAGCGGAAGAAGTAATTACAGAAATGAAGGAAGGCTTTGCAGAATTAGAGGAAGTTACTTCTGCAGTTGCGGAAGAAGATCGTCAATCTGTATTCTTTGAGATTTCTCCATCTCCAGATATTTTTACTGCGGGACAAAATACATTCCTGCATGAATTGCTCCGAGTAATCAATGCAGATAATGCCGCTGGTGATCAGGATGGCTGGGTTGCAATGGATCCAGAAGCAATTGTGGAGCTGAATCCTAATGTAATTATTACAACGTACGGCTCGTATGTAGAAGATCCAATTGGAGAAGTTACTTCCAGAAATGGTTTTGAAGCAATTGATGCAGTAGCGAATGAACGCATTTATGATGTCGATTCTGATATGGTGTCACGCCCGGGACCGCGTTTAGTTGACGGTGCCAGAGGTGTAGCAGAGGCAGTTTATCCGGAGCTGTTTGATGAAGAGTAATTGGTTTAAATATACGCTCTCAGCAGCGTTTTTGATAGTCGCAGCACTTATTGCCATCTCTGTTGGCAGTGTATCTGTGCCTATACCTGAGATTATTAAAATCATCGGATCTGTAGTGTTTCATCTCCCTATCGGAGAGGATGTTAATCCGATGTATGTAAGTATTGTTTATGATATACGTTTGCCACGGGTAATCCTGGCAGGACTTGTGGGGGCCTCTCTTGCGATTGCAGGAGCGGCCTTCCAAGGGTTGCTGCGAAATCCTTTAGCAGATCCCTATATTCTTGGTGTATCTTCCGGTGCATCAGTTGGAGCAGTATCGACATTATTTTTTAATATTTCTATTCCCTTTCTTGGTTTATATACTTTACCATTGCTCAGCATTGCTACAGCTTTAGCAACAATTGTTATCGTTCTTTTTTTCGCCAAAAAAATTGACCGAACGATGCGTGTAGAATCGATTATTCTGACAGGGATTATATTTAGTTCGTTTTTAGGATCAATTATCTCGTTAATTATTGCTTTAACAGGTGAAGAGCTTCAGCAAATTATCGGATGGCTGCTTGGCAGTGTATCGATGCGCGGCTGGAGATATGTTGGAATTATCCTGCCATTTTTAATTATTGGCGGTTTACTATTATTAATGAATACAAGAGAGTTAAATGCAATGTCACTGGGAGAAGAACGTGCACAGCATCTTGGTGTGGATGTCGGAAAAAGAAAAATGCTTATTTTGATTGCTGGATCGATTTTAACAGGTGCAGCAGTAGCTGTATCAGGAACTATTGGATTTGTTGGCCTCGTTATCCCGCATTTGACACGGAAATTATGGGGACCAGACCATATTCATCTTTTGCCGCTGTCGATTATTACTGGTGCAGGTTTTCTTATATTAACAGACCTGCTGTCCCGGACAATCATTTCACCGCAGGTTCTGCCTGTAGGAGTAATTACCGCATTGGTGGGCGCGCCCGTTTTTGCAATTATATTAATTAAACAAAGAAAAGGAAGATGAGGCGAGATGCTGACGATTGAAAATGTATTCGGTGGTTATGATGGCCAGGAAATTGTGAAAAATATTAGTCTTTCTGTTAAAAAAGGAGAATTCTTCGGTATCTTAGGCCCGAATGGAAGCGGCAAAACGACATTAATTAAAATGATCAGCGGCTTACTTGAGCTGCAGCAAGGAAGTGTGAAGGTCGGGGATACAAACATCGAGGATTTGACAAAGAAACAGCTTGCAAAGAAAATAGCTGTCCTGCCGCAGCTGTCACCACAGGTATTCCCTTATACCGTTAAGGAAACAGTGGCGCTTGGAAGGTATGCCCACCACCGTGGTTTATTTCAGTCATGGACTGCTAAAGATGAGGAAATCGTCCAGGAAATTATGCGTCAAACGAATATCAGTCATTTTCAGGACGATTCCGTCATGGAACATTCTGGCGGGGAACAGCAGCGAATATTCCTAGCGCAAGCCTTGGTGCAGCAGCCTGAAATCCTCTTGCTTGATGAACCGACAAATCATTTGGATTTAGCATATCAAAAAGAGTTGCTTGATTTATTGCGGACAAATGCAAAAAAAGACGGTCTAACGGTTGTTGCAATTTTGCATGATCTCAATCTTGCGAGTCTTTATTGTGATCGGCTGATGCTGATGAACGAGGGAGAGGCACAGGCAATTGCGACTCCCAATGAGGTCCTCTCTGAAGAGCTGATTAACCATGTATACAACACGGAAGTTATCAAACAGCCCCATTCCAAAATAGCAAAACCCCAGCTTCATCTGATGCCTGGTAAGAAAGATGAAAGAGAGGGACAGCCAATGGAGGTTGAAGCATCCCTGTTGTCATTTGATTCGGATCGCATTGTGCTTCAGTCCAAGCAGCCACTAAAGACTGTATCTTCTGGCGTAACTGGAGCTGGCTTTGGCTGGTACAGCAACTTTGTGAATCGCCGTGTAGATGCCAGCTATAATTGTGCAGATCACAGGCAGGAAATGTGCGATTATTTAATGGAAAGTGGATTTAACCCCTCCCAAACTGTTGGTATGATGACGGCGGTTTGCTTAGATGATAAAAGCTTTAATGTTTATAAGGGTGATGATTTTTCAATTCTAGTTGTGGTGACTGCTGGGGTTGGCAATGCTGTTGATAGTACACGAACAAGTCCGCCAATTGCAGGTCCGGTAAAACCGGGAACCATTAATACGTGGGTTTTTATAAACGGAAAACTTACTGATGAAGCCTTTATTCAATCGATAATTACAGCAACAGAGTCAAAGGCTCAAGTGCTGCGTGATTTGAATGTTCGTGACCCGCTCACAAAAACGCAAGCAACAGGAACATCAACAGACAGTATCTTAGTGGCAGCGACACAGCAAGGAAAAGAGCTTTCTTATGCAGGAACTGCTACAGAGCTCGGACACCTTATTGGGACGGCTGTTTATCATGAGATGAAACAGTCTATTCTGCGTTACTCTAATAGGAAAGAAAATCATGATTATACATCATTTAATTAGCATTACACTCGCTTTAATCATTGACCGTATTATTGGTGATCCGCCCAATTGGCCGCATCCTGTACGCTGGATAGGGGCTCTTATTGCCGAGCTTGAAAAGTATCTCAATAAAGGAAATTACAGGCGGTGGAAAGGGCTTCTGCTTTTATTTCTCGTAACGGCAATTCCTTTAATAATTACGCTTTTAATCAGCTGGGGAGCCTACCAGCTGCATATAGTGGCAGGAGTAGTGGTGGAGGCGCTGATTATTGCAACGTCTATCGCACAGAAAGACTTAAAAATAGCTGCATTACGCATTTATCAACCTCTATCTGCAAGTAAATTAGAAAAAGCTCGTCAGGAAGTTTCCATGATTGTTGGGAGAGATACTGCAGGGCTTGACGAAGAAGGCATTACACGTGCTACAGTAGAAACAGTTGCAGAAAGTATTGGAGACGGCATTACTTCACCGCTTTTCTGGACAGCTATTGGCGGTGCACCACTTGCCGTTCTTTACAGGGCGGTGAATACATGTGATTCGATGGTTGGATACAAAAATGAGCGCTACCAGGATTTTGGCTGGGCTTCAGCAAGGTTTGATGATGTACTGAATTGGATTCCAAGCCGAATCACAGGTTTTCTCATGATGCTGACTAACAACGACACACCTCAGCTTAAGAAAAAAGCTGCTGTCAAGCAGTGGTATAGAGATGCGAAGAAGCATGCCAGTCCGAACAGCGGTTTCCTGGAAGCTGCTGTTGCGCTCTTTTTAGGTGTTCAGCTTGGCGGGGTAAATTATTATAAAGGTATTAAATCGGTACGTGCCCATATGGGCAGGGATGAACGGAAGTTGGCGGCGAAGGATATCTTACATACAATAAATATTATGAGGCAGGCAGTTTTTGTCTTTGTAATGTTCTTATGGATTGGAGGTGGCGTCATTGCGGTTGCCAGCACATGGCTCTAATACAAAATATTTATATGCATCTTTTGGAATGAAGGAGCCTGAAAAGGTGGTTGATTTTAGTGTAAACCTTAATCCGCTGGGTGCACCATCTAAACTTCGGGAAAAATGGGGACAGTGGTTTTCTGCTATAAATGACTACCCAGACCCGTATACAAGCACATTGCTTGAAACACTAGCAAAAAAAGAAAATATACCTGCAACACATTTGCTTACAGGTAATGGTGCAGCCGAGATGATCACTTTAATTGCTAGGCACTTAGCGGGAAGAAAAGTTATTGTCATTCACCCCGCCTTTTCGGAATATGAAACAGCCTGTAAAAATGAGGGATGTGAAATTGTGCAAGTTATTCTCTCTGCACCGGACTGGAAGCTCGAACTTCATAAATTGGAAAATGAACTTGAAAATGCTGCAGCTGTTTTTCTCTGTAATCCAAATAATCCTACTGGTGTTCATTATGATAGAGAGTCAGTGGAAGCACTGATTGCAGCGTGTCAGAAAACAAACACACTTTGTATTATTGATGAAGCATTTTACGACTTTTTACCAGAGCCAGTTACGTTTATTCAGGAAGTGCAGCGAACAGAGCATGTGCTAATTATCCGTTCGCTAACGAAAATGTACAGCATTGCCGGTCTGCGCCTAGGTTTTCTTGCTGGAAGTCCTGAATTGCTGAGGCAAATTGGAAAAACACAGCCCCATTGGAGTGTCAATGCATTAGCAATGAGAGCGGGGGTCGCATGCTTACAGGATGAAAACCATGTCAAAGAAACACGAAAATTTATTTTAAAGGAAAGAATAACAGTTTTTACAAAGCTGGAAGAGCTAGGCTTTAAATATAGCCCGTCTCAGTTGAACTTTTACTTATTGCGGGATCCAGCACTGCCTTCACAAGAAAAGCTGCTGCATCATTTACTCGAGCAGGGGCTTGTACTGAGGCATACGGAAAATTTTCCTGGTATTGAAGGAAAGTGGCTCCGGGCAGCAGTTAAGCAGACGAAAGAGAATCATCTTCTTATGGAGGCATTGGCTGCATGGAAATGGAAAAATTAACTTTTATTACTGGTGGTGTGCGGAGCGGAAAAAGTGCTTTTGCCGAGAACTTAGCAATTAAGCATGCAAGCAGGATGAATAGAAATCTCCACTATATTGCTTGCGGGATTCCGTTTGATAGAGAAATGCAGGAAAGAATTAAGCGTCATCAGCTGGACAGGAAGCAGTCAGGATTTTTTTGGACTACATGGGAACAACCGACTAAGCTAAGGGATATTGCTCACCAATTTTCAAAGCAAGATATTATTTTACTGGACTGTGTGACGACACTGCTTAATAACTACCTATTCCAGGAGAGGATTAATAGTGCGGATGCAATTTTACAATATGTGATAGAGGATATAATGATGCTTTCAGCACAGGCAGGGGAGATAATTATTGTGTCGAATGAAGTGCTGGAGGATATGCCATATGATGACGCGCTTACACTAAAATATCAATCCATATTAGGACGTGTGCATCAACAAGTGATTGCAAAAGCAGGCATAGCTATTTTGGTAGAAGGCGGCATACCGATATGGAAGAAAGGGCGACTGGAATGAAAGGAATCATGATTCAAGGGACAGCTTCAAATGTTGGAAAGAGTATTCTTACAACTGCACTTTGCCGGCTGCTTACGAAGCGCGGATTTCAAATTGCACCCTTCAAGTCTCAGAACATGTCGAGTCATACTGTACGGCTTGATGATGGGAAAGAGATTGGTATTTCACAATATGAACAGGCAGAGGCTGCAGGGCGATTAATTGAGCCATGGATGAACCCTGTATTATTAAAGCCGTTAGAGAATATGCAAACAGAAGTATTTTTGCTTGGTGAGTCTCAAGAAGTAATTTCTGGGACGGGCTTTAAGGAACTGTATTACGAAAAAGCATTATCTATTATTCAAAAATCCTTAGCTGAAGCTGAGAAAAACAGTGATCTTGTTATCATTGAAGGGGCCGGCAGTCCAGTTGAAATGAATTTAAAGAACCGTGATCTAGCAAATATGGCGATTGCAGAACTTGCAGATATCCCTGTTCTTTTAGTAGCCGATATTGAAAGAGGAGGCATATTTGCAAGCATTGTTGGGACATTAGCATTGCTTACTGAGAAAGAGCGGGCACGTGTGAAAGGAATTATCATTAATAAATTTATTGGAAATCCAGCTCTTTTTTCGGATGGAATTACCTGGCTGGAAAATTATACGAAGCTCCCTGTACTGGGAGTTATCCCCTATATTGATCATCAGCTTGAGGAAGAGGATAGCCTTGGAGGAGTGAGTCGGCCGGAAAAACGGAAGTTAACGAGTAAAGAAATGGAATATGAAAAGCTTGCAGCCCATCTTGAGGCTAACCTGGATATCGAAGAATTAATAGAAATCATGAAGGGGGATTCTTGATGTTTCATAGTGGTCGTTTGTTTTTTACAGGTATTCTTATTAATCTGCAGTTCTTTACGAGTATTCCAATTAACAAGCAGTTCCATCTAGATAAAAAACAGTTGAAATATGCACTGCAGACCTTTCCGGTTCTTGGCCTTATTCAAGGGGGGATGTATGCAGGCTTTTTATATGTCCTGCAGAGCTTCACCCCTTTTTCCGATTTAATGTCAGCGTTATTGCTTTGGCTGTTTTTAATTATCCTCTCAGGCGGTATTCATTTGGATGGCTGGATTGATGCGAGTGATGCCTATTTCTCTTATAAAGATCCCGAAAAGAGATTAGAAATTATGAAGGACCCGAGGGTAGGTGCATTTGGCGTATTATCTGTTGTTGTATTTTTGTTCGTGAGGTTTATTATCATTTATGAAATAGCTCAGCTGGCAGATACAGCGACATACCTCCTCGTAGTATTTATTCCTTTCTTTGGAAAATCCTTGCTTGGTATCTATTTACAAGGCTTGCCTCTCGCGCGTAATGAAGGAATGGCCCATTTCTTCCGGCAGGGGAAGACCAAATATATCCTGACTGTATATATTTTTTACATTCTGTTTTTTGGCAGTTTGCTTGTTTGGCTGCGGTTCGAACTTATTATTCCATATATTATTTTTACTGCAGTATTTATGATTATGAGCTTTTTTATTGCAGGTTTTATTAAGAGAAATTTCACTGGAATCTCAGGTGACACACTGGGTGCCAGTTCGGAAGGGATGGAGCTGCTGTTATGGCTGACATTGTGGCTGTTACTCTCTTACGCCATGGTATAACGAAGGCGAATCTGGAGAGAAGATATCTCGGCTGGACGGATATTCCATTGCTCGAATCTGAAATTCAAAAATTAAAAGCCGTCCAACGCTTTGGCCTGCAGTTTGATTATTGCGTGACAAGTGATTTACAACGTGCCAAGCGAACAGCAGAAATGCTTTGCCCTCAGCTTGAGAAACTGGAAACAAGAGCTTTTCGTGAACTGCACTTTGGAGAATGGGAAATGAAAACCTATGATGATTTAAAAAGTAATCTGGACTATCGAGCATGGATTGATGCACCAGAAAGCATTACTCCACCAGGCGGCGAAAGTTTTCAAGCAATGAAAGAGAGGATAGATGCAGGTTTTGAGCAGTTGAGGGTAACCGTACTAGAGCACGGAATCAGAAATATACTGCTTGTTGCACATGGTGGTGTTATTCGCTATTTATTAACGAAATTAACAACAGAGGACAAGCAGTTTTTCGAGTGGAGTGTCTCACATGATGCAGGCATCCGCTTAATTTGGGAAATTGATAATTGGAAGGGTGGAGGGAAATGCATTTCGTTTCAGGAGGTGCCTTTAATGGCAAGAGAAGATGGGTGAAACAGCATTATCCAGTAAAAACAACCTGGTTATCTGCTTATGAACGCGCTGGATGGCCGGAACCTGCAGAAGGAATAATGAATACCGTTATTTTAGAAGGAATTGAGGTGTGGGTGAAGAAAGAAATTGACCTGGACCTTTCAGCTGATATACTTTTAGATAGAAACATCAAAAAATTAGAACAATGGCTGGCGTGGGAGCAACGGGAAACAGAACATAGACTTGTTTTAATTGGAACTGACATCTCTAAGGGAATTGTTCCAATTGATAAAACTGCACGACTGCAGCGTGATATAACAGGCTGGCTTTATCAAAGAATTGCTGCACACGCGGAACGAGTGGACAAAATTTGGTATGGAATTGCGGAAAAAATAAAATAAAGGAGAGGTTAAAATGAGACTTTATACAAGAACAGGTGACAAGGGTCAAACAGCTTTAATTGGCGGTAAAGCAAGCAAGGATGATATCCGCGTGGAGGCTTATGGATCCATTGATGAGACGAATTCATTTGTTGGGCTGGCAGTTTCCTATTTGGATAAGGAATTATTTAAGGATATCATCGAAGATCTTGAGAAGATTCAACACGAATTATTTGATTGCGGGACTGAACTATCCAACGTATCTAAGAAAGAACGCGCTCATGAACTTTCAAAGGATATAATCACATATCTGGAAGAACGGATGGATATTTTGATAGATGAAGCGCCAGAGCTTGAACGCTTTATCCTGCCAGGCGGTTCTGAAGCTGCGGCAGCTCTTCATGTTGCACGAACTGTTGCGAGAAGGGCTGAAAGACAGATTGTTACCTTATATAATGCAGTAGAAGAAATCAATCCAATTCCATTAAAATACATGAACCGTCTGTCAGACTACTTTTTTGCGGCAGCACGAATAGCTAATGCACGCTTAAAGATTTCTGACGTAGAATATGAGCGCAGTGCCAGAGTCTTTCGCGGCAGCAATAAGAAAAAGTAAAGAGCATGACAAATGCTGTCATTTTACCGTTAGAAGCAGAAATGGAATTGGTAATAACTGCGGATAATAGCGGAACGATTGGAGAAAAAGCAGCAGACAATGTTAAAGCCCCGAATCAAGTTGTTGGGAAATTCGCTTGTCGTGTTGCCTTAATGGAGTGTTTGGCAGCATACGCTGAGCCCCGAACTATTGTCATGCAGAACTTTACAGATGATAGCGCCTGGCATGAGTACAAGGCGGGCGTTGGTGATGTGCTGGCAGAGGCAGGGTTCATTAATCTGCCTGTGACAGGCAGTACAGAGAGCAACTTTTCCAGTATGCAATCTGCCTTAGGCCTGACGATTGTTGGAACAAGGAAAAAGCGAGCTGTATACGAATGGACAGGTAACGAAAGCTTTGCTGTCATTGGCAAACCGTTTGTCGGACAGGAAGTCTTAGATAACATAGAAAGAATTCCAAGTGTATTACTTTTAAAGGAATTTACTGAGACTACTGGGGTGAAGGCTATTGCTCCAGTTGGATCCAAAGGAATAGCAGAAACCTTTTACAAGTGGACAGGCCGGAAAGTGAAGCTGGAATGCGACCTTAATCTTGATATAACTGCGGGTCCTGCAACCTGTTTTATAATCGCATTTGATTCGGAGAAAAGCACAGAGGTCATAAAGCTTAGCGGGGAAAACTTTCATATCCTTCAAACAAGTGATTAACGCATATAAAAATGACATTCATGATTAATTAATCGTGAATGTCATTTTTATATGCATTTTTTTGCTTTATAATCATATTCTGACAGTAGATTTGCTGTGTCTGCTTTGTTCACAGACAAGCAATTGCCAGCTGGACAGCTCTTAATAAGTCGGCATCAGACCAGCTTGGAATATTGCTGTCTACTGCTAATTGATGGGAAGCCGGGATATGAATAAAACCAGAAGGAACATCCTGCTGCTGTTCTGAGAAATAGTGCAAGCCATGATACATTACATTATTACAAAGATATGCCCCGGCAGTATTCGATATTTTTGCTGGCAATCCTTGTTCCTTCAAAGTTTTAACCATCCTTTGTAAGGGTAAATTACTAAAATAGCCATCTGGCCCACTTTCAAAAATCTTTTCTCCGTTTGGTTTATAGCCTTGATTATCAACAGGACCATCATTGCAATTGATTGCAATTCGTTCAGGTGTAATTCTGTCTCTGCCTGCTGCTAAACCGAGTGAGATAACTGCGTCCGGCTGATGGATTTTCAGTAATTCAACAAATCTATTCCCGGACTTGCTAAATTCAACGGGCAAAATCTCACTAATAATCTGATAACCGTTTATTTGCTCGCCATTTAATTTCTTTACAATGTTTTCTGTAGGATTGACAGGGTGTTTTAAAAAAGGTTCAAATCCAGTTAATAGCAATCTTTTCAAGACGCAACACTTCCTCTCTGCATTGATTATACGTTAATTATAGTAAATACTCGATGAATCCAGCTTTGTTGTATATCAGTTTTTCAATCAATCTATTGGAACAGATAAACTCTACTATTGCAATAAGTATCTATTGTATAACAATTTGCATTTTAATAGAAAACCATTTACAATTTGACTAAATATATAACTTAAAGGGGGAAACCATATGATAAGTGCGACTTGGGACTGGCTTTGGGAGAAGCATGATCAAGTGAAAGACCTATTTCGCTTTTTTGTTAAAACGGAAGAAACAATAGAAAATAATAAAAAGAAAAATCCCGGAGTAACTGAAGGCGGATACGGCGGGAATGGGAAGGGATCTAAACGTCCATATACTTCAGCTCAGCTCACAGGTCTTATTCTTGGACCGTTATTATTTTTAATTACCTTATTATTTGTAGCTCCTGAAGGGCTGTCAAAAGAGGGAGTAGGAGTGTTAGCCAGTACAATTTGGATTGCAGTATGGTGGATGACAGAAGCAATACCTATCCCCGCTACCTCTCTTCTGCCAATCATCTTATTTCCATTGACGAATGGTTTAGATTTAAGCGCAACAACCTCTGCATATGGAAATGAAACAATATTTCTTTTTCTGGGTGGGTTTGTCCTTGCTTTAGCAATGGAAAGATGGAACTTGCATAGAAGAATAGCAATTAATATTATTTCTGTGATGGGAACGAATACAGATCGGATTGTCCTTGGCTTCATGGTAGCGACAGGTTTTCTGTCTATGTGGATTTCCAATACAGCTACAGCGATGATGATGGTTCCAATTGGGTTAGCGATTATTTATCAGGTATCCGACTCGTTGAAAAGTAATCCTTCTATTGATACGTCAAAAGGAAACTTTGGCTTTGGCAAATCATTGATGCTTGGAATCGCATACTCTGCATCATTAGGAGGGATGGCAACATTAATTGGTACACCGCCAAATGCTATACTAGCAGGTACTGTGCGAGAACTTTATGGTTATGATATATCTTTCGCTTCCTGGATGTTATTTGGGGTTCCTTTTGCATGGATATCAATTATTATCGCATGGATTTACTTAACAAAATTAGCCTTTCCTATGAAACAATTGAAATCATTGCCCGGCGGACGTGAGATATTTGAAGAGGAAAAGAGAAAACTTGGGAAAGCGTCTTATGAAGAAAAAGCAGTATTTATCATTTTTGTTTTAACGGCACTTGCCTGGATTACCCGAACTTTTATTTTAAATAAAATTAATCCTAATATTGATGATACATTGATTGCTATTTTAGCTGCTTTAATACTATTTCTTATCCCTGCCAAAAGTGGAAAAGCCAGTCATTTGATGGATTGGAATGCGGCTGTGAAACTGCCATGGGGAATTTTACTTCTTTTTGGCGGAGGGTTAGCAATCGCAGCAGGCTTTACTGCATCAGGATTGTCAGAATGGATTGGTACGCAGCTCACAGGACTGCAAGGTGTTCACATCATTATCCTAATTCTATCAGTTACAGCGTTAGTCACATTCCTGACTGAAATAACCTCGAACACGGCGACTGCAACAATGATGTTTCCAATTATGGCGGCACTAGCGCTTGCGGTGGATGTACATCCATTTGTATTAATGATTGCAGCAGCTTTAGCTGCTTCGTGTGCATTCATGCTTCCAGTGGCAACACCGCCAAATGCTGTTGTTTTTGGTTCAGGCTATTTACGTATACCTGATATGGCGAAGGTAGGATTCTTCTTAAATATTATAGCGATTATTTTAATCACAATTACGGTATATGTGCTCGTTCCACTATTCCTTGGAATGGATGCAAACAGTTTCCCGGAAGTTTTTAGATAACTAACACGCAAAAGAGATGAGCAAATGCTCATCTCTTTTTAATGGGCTTTTTTAGTTGCCTGTCTTTGTACCGTTTTTATAAATAATAAATAAGCGACTGGTAATAGACCAGCCAGCAAGACAATTGCATTCCAGCCTGCGATATTCCAGAGTGGACCGACCGCAGAGCTTCCGAGAGTCACCCCGACATAATAGGCTACTAGATAAAGACTTGCCGCACTGCCTTTATGATGTGTTGCCTGCTCTGTTACTGTAGTAGCTGTTAAAGAATGTGCAGTGAAAAAACCTAGACAGGAAACACACAGACCGATAATGATTAAAGGTAAAGAAGGTCGTATTGTCATTAAAATTCCGATGGATAAGATAATTATTCCAGTGATGCGCACGACCCGCAGTCCCAGATTGCCAGCGAGCCATCCGGCAAACGGTGCACCAATAACACCAAAACCATAAGCAAAAAAGGTATAGGATATGGCTTTTACAGAAAGTGAAAAAGGTTCCGCTTCCAAGTGAAATGGCAAATACGTCCATATTGATGTAAACGAGAGCTGCAGAACCACTCCCATCCCAATAATTGTAAGCATCATTGGGCTTTTAAGGTGAAAGACCATGCCTTCAAGATCCTTGCGAAAAGGAAGATTACTCGTTTTAAAGAATCGCGACTTTGGCAGAAAAATAAATACAAGTGCTGCAATAATAAGCCCTGCGACAGTAAATGTGTAAAATACTGTCTTCCAGGAGTAAGCATCAGTCAAATAACCTGCGACAACTCTTCCAACCATGCCCCCGAGTGCATTACTTGCGATATATAATGCTGTTGCAATTCCGACACTCGAACGGTCAATTTCTTCATTCAAATAGGCGAGAGATGCTGCTGGTAAACCTGCGAGTAAAAAACCTTGTATAAATCGAAGCATTACAATCATATAAAAAGAATCCAAAATTGGTATGAGCAGAAAGGGAATGACTGAAGCAGCCAATGTATATTTAATGAGTGATACTCTGCCAATACGATCAGAAAAGAACCCAAGGATAATTAAACCGATAATTAAGCCAATAATTGTAAATGACAAAGTCAGGGTCGCTTCGGATACAGAAACATGGAATTCCCTTACAAAGAGCGGCAGGAGCGGCTGAACAACATAAAGACTAGCAAAGACAAAGAAAGATGCTAGTGCCAAGCAGAATGAAATCTTCCAAAAATAGTAATCCTTCATTGTGTACTTCTTACTATCCATCATCAGACACTTCCTATATAAATTGTGTTGAATACACTATAGCACGATAATCAAAAGTTCGTTATAGGAAGTAACTGATAATTAGCGTAAAGGATTGCTAATAGCCAATTCTCGACCAGTCAAATAAAATACCAGGATCACTTTTTCGATCTGGAGCATATTCGTCATGTCCAACAACGTACTCTCTATTTCTTTCGATTTCAGGATATTGTTCATGAAGCATATCCAGTAAACGCTCTACTGCAGCATATTGTGCATCCGTATATCCGATCAGAGAAGGATCAAGTGAATCATATGTAGCTTCGTCTATAAATTCGTTCATTTCTTCTTTTGAACCAATCGCAAGCAACTCAATGCCAATCGAATAATCATTTAAATTATCTTCGTACGCTGGAAAGTCCTGCAGACTTCCCGTGCCTGCATGGAAGGCGACGCGATTCTCTGCAACAAGCCTGTAAATAACTCCCTCTCGATCAATTGCATAATGAGCGGAAACACCATAATCTTCAAAAATAGTATAAATATCCTCCATAAGATAAGGATCCTTAGGATTTTCCGCTACATTACTAGTAAAATGCAGCATAACATGACTAATTGGTGTAAGACGTTTCTTTGAATTCTCCAAAGGGAGCAGGTAATCTTGCACTGCTATATCCACTGCTTGCACGTTTTCATTTTTTGCCTGTTCTTTTTCGTAATCTCCAGCAGCTTCTTTTTCCTGTTTATTAAAATCGTAAAAAATAAAAAAGACAATCACTGCACTGGCTAAAATTCCTGTTATCATAACCTTTATGTATGTTTTCAAATCATTTAACCCCTTTATAAACAGAGAAGCAAAGTATATCTCACTCTGAATTTATGTAACTAAAATTAGGTTCTTTTACCTAGGCTAAAGTATAGCATAACTTTGTCAGAAATTAGCGGAATTCTTTCCTGTTTAGCCGCCTATTTATTAAAAATGATTGACCAATTTCTCCTTTTTGCTATAAAATATAATGTACTCTTCGCTAAGAGTAATATAGAAGGAAGGAGCATGAAGGTTTAAAATTAAAATAAAGCGCCAGAGCTATTGCCCGAACGGAAGAGGAATAGCTGACGAGGTGGGGGTTTATCGAGTTTTTTCGGCGGATACCTCCCGGTTGTGCATCTCAGTCGTATGTTTTTCCATAAAACAATGGGGCGACCCGTTGGACAGAGGGAAATGCAAGATGCAAAGAAAAATTTACGGGAAAGGGGCATGCATGGCGCCCCTTGATTAAAAGTGGCCGTTTTGCCTGCCCCCTCTTAGGAGGAAAATAACATGTGCGGAATTGTAGGCTATATTGGACAAAACGATGCAAAAGGAATCTTGCTGAATGGCTTAGCAAGATTGGAATACAGAGGATATGATTCAGCAGGAATCGCTTTATTGAACCAAGACGGGATTCAAATGACGAAGGTGAAGGGAAGAGTGGCTGTATTAGAAGAAAAGGCGGACGAAGGAATATCTGGCTCTCTTGGAATTGGTCATACCCGCTGGGCGACACATGGGGTGCCAAGTATTATTAACGCTCACCCGCACCAAAGCGGCACAGGCCGATTCATCATTGTTCATAATGGTGTAATTGAAAACTATGAAGCATTGAAACGAGAATATCTCAAGGATGTTTCCTTGATTAGCGATACAGATACAGAGATTATTGTTCAGCTTATGGAAAAGCTTTTTGAAAGGTTTCAGGATACGCGGACAGCATTTTGTGAAACAATGAAGCTGTTAAAGGGTTCTTATGCGATTGCGATGATTGATGCAGAAGACAGGAATACCCTATATGTTTCTAAAAACAAAAGTCCGTTATTGATTGGAATTGGCGAAGGCTTCCACGTAGTAGCAAGTGACGCGATGGCCACCTTAAAGGAAACGAATCGTTATTTGGAAATTCACGATGAAGAAGTTGTTTTGCTTACTAGTGATACAGTTACCATTCAAACTCTAACAGGCGAAGAGCTTGAAAGAGAATCCTATACAGTAGAGCTTGATCTATCCGATATTGAAAAAGGCACCTATTCGCATTATATGCTGAAGGAAATTGATGAACAGCCATTTGTATTGCGGAGAATTATTGAGGAATATCAAGATGAAAATAATGGGATTTCAATCGACCCAGCCATTCGAATTGCGATGCAGCAAGCGGACCGAATTTATATTATTGCTGCAGGCACAAGTTATCATGCTGGATTGGTTGGCAAAGGATTTATTGAAAAATTAGCAGGTATTCCTGTGGAAGTGCATATTGCAAGTGAATTTAATTATAATATGCCAATTCTATCAGATAGTCCTTTATTTATTTTCATTTCCCAAAGCGGAGAAACTGCGGACAGCCGTGCTGTACTGGTTCAGATTAAAAAAATGGGCTTCCCGGCATTAACCATTACAAATGTAGCGGGCTCAACCCTTTCTCGTGAAGCAGATTATACGTTACATCTCCATGCAGGACCAGAGATTGCGGTAGCCTCTACAAAGGCATATACAGCACAGCTCGCAGTCCTTGTATTATTAGCTGTAGACACAGCGGAGACGAAAGAAGTTACGCTCGACTTTGACCCGATCAGGGAGCTGGCAATCGCAGCAAATGCAATCGAAGTACTGACTGATCAAAAAGAAACAATAGAAAACCTTGCACGTGATTATCTGACAACAACGCCAAATGCTTTCTTTATCGGCAGAAGCGCGGATTATTATGTTGCGATGGAAGGTGCTTTGAAGCTGAAAGAAATCTCTTATATTCAAGCAGAGGGCTTGGCAGGTGGTGAACTCAAGCATGGAACGATTGCGCTGATTGAGGAAGGCACACCGGTTATAGCACTTGCAACCCAAGTCTATGTAAATTACTCCATTCGCGGCAATGTTCAAGAAGTAGCAGCACGTGGGGCAAATACGCTGATAATCAGTATGGATGGATTGAATGAGGAGAACGATGCGCTTGTTCTTCCAGAGATTCATGAGCTGCTCGCACCACTGGTTAGTGTCATCCCGCTTCAGCTGTTGGCTTACTATGCTGCGCTCCATCGTGATTGTGATGTGGATAAACCTAGGAATCTTGCGAAGAGTGTGACGGTGGAGTAGGGGATTGAGGGGGACTTTGATGTTGTTATCTCCCTGTAACTCCCTCGGTTCCCACGTAACTTTGTTCTTCCCTGATGGAACTTAGTTGGTTTCCGAGTCGGAAGAGAACGGAGAAAAGAACGGGAGAAACACTATGTACTCAGGTAATTTTTCAATCATTATTCAATCGGTTTTTACCAATACAAAATCAATACAAATTCAGGCTGGATCAATAACGATCCAGTCCTTTTCTTTATGTCCAATATCCCTTCAATCCCTTGCCAATAGTGGCTTTGGGATGTGTCCAATACCTTTCCAGTTGTTAACCCAACTACATCAATCCGAAGGATTTTAAGTCAACTTCCATGTCTTTCTCAATCATTTTCCAATAGCATTTCATCACTTTTTCCAGTCTTTTCTCTTAATTCTTCATTCTGTTCTGGGAAGAACTTAGTTACGATGTCCGAATATTCTATACAACCCAGAAGGAGAAAAAGAGGGGGAAATCGAGTGATTTGGGGAAGAACTAAGTTCCATTGCCTCGAGGGAGAGGAGAGGAGGTGGTGCCTTGGGGGAGAAGTGATGGGGGGGGGATTTGGGTTGGGAAGGAGGGAGTTACAGGTATATATAGTAGATGAAAGAAAAGGATAGAATCAAGATAATATAGGGGGATAGTGGTTAAGCAGGAAAAAATAGATATTGTAATTGGTGTTATATGGTAAAATAAACATAGTCAAAAAGGATGAGGCTATTATGTGTTATCAAAGATATCTATAATAGATCAAAAAATTGTTGCTATTATAGATGTTAGTAAATAGATGTTAAGTTGCCAAAAATAGGAATATACTTTTGTTGCTAAGATATATTGTTTTTGATTTACTTTTGGAGGGTTTTTGAAGAAAAGTATTTAGGGGGAATATATGTGCCTGATTTGAGACGCTTTATGAAAATAGGAGGAGAGAAGTTTGAAGTATTTAGAAATGATGAAAGGATATCAGAGGTAGAGGGATTGCCGAACCACGAGGAGGCTACTAAAAAAGCATATGTAGGATTTTATCCAACAACAGATATTAAACCTGGAGATTGGATAAGGGGAAAAACTTCAAATAATTATTTTTTTATTGAAGATATAAAAACTCATATAGTGCATGGAAAAGCATTACAGCAAAAAGGGTATTACTTAACTGAAATTGAATATAAAAAGATAAAAGAAGAAGAAAAAAAAGTAACAATCATCTACAACTTAAACGGTGCGAACTCGAGAGTAAATAACAATTCAAATGATCACTCAATTAATGTTGTAAATATGTCACCGACTGATTTATTTGATGAAATCAGGAATGTTCTTAAAGAAGGTATTTCTGATGAAGCTGAGCTAAGATCTCTAAGGGAAATAGTTAATGAAATGGAAAATAGCCAAAATACCAATAGCTTTAACAAAACGTATACAAATTTTATTACTAGGGCGGCAAACCATATGACATTAATTTCCCCATTTATTCCAGCACTTTCGCAAATGGTTCAAGGTTAGTTATATATTAAATTAACTAAATATTGTAGAAATAAGAAAAAGAAAAGCGGAGAAAAATGAATTCATAAACGATCTTGTATACATAAATTGCTATACTTTAGACAAGTTACTGCAAACAATGTTTGGTATGGAACACAATTGAACTTATTGACTTTTACACAAGATTTAGGAATTTTTGTAAGATGGTAGTTATGAGAAGAAGTTCGGCCTGTTGATATGTTCCCGCAAATGAATCATATCGAGGCAGTGACTTAGTTGGAGAGGAAGTTGTCTAACTAAAATAAACAATCCGCAATTAAAATAAACATTTCCGATTCCGACCCCGTTTTCGTTAAAATAAACATTTCCGATTTCGGGGTCTGAACCAATAATTTCTCGGGTTTCTTTCAATAAGAACCCGGGATTTTTTATGCCTTATTCAATACAAATCAATATCTTTTCAATAGTTTTTTCATAAATAAATTAGGGATCTATCCCTTGTTAATACTGGGTTTGTCCAATATCCTATTCACGATTTATCTCAATAATAACCCTGTTCTGGTTCAATATGGTTCGATGTCTTCTTACGTCTTTTTTGTTCTCTTTCCTCCAATATTCTTCCTTCCATTATCGCAAAACTTTATTATAAAACCGAAAAAAAGGTGAAAAAACAGCCGGAAAAAGACCCGAAAAACGGTCATTTTTGATACGAAAAACCTTCAAAATGGGGGTTCCATAGCAAAACTTTATTTTAACTCGAACGGTGGAATGCGGGTTTGAGGGGTGGAATTTGAGGAAAGTTTATTTTTATAGTACAAAAATTGTAGATCAATAATAAACACTTGACTGTCAAAATAAACTCTTGCTAACTTCACCACCAATTCTGTCATAATAAACAATTGCTTTTTCAATAATAAATCCAATAATATCTCGGGTTTTCCTCAACAGGATCCCGAGTTTTTTCCTGCCTTTTCGATATCTTTTCGACCTTTATATTCTCAACACCCTACTAAATATGATCTCAATATTCCCTTTCCATAAATGTTTGTAGGTCAATTGTTATTTCTTGGTCCGATGTAGTACCTTGAACTATGATAAGCAAAGTAGTATAATTTGTATGAAAAGTAATACTTAATATACTCGGTTGTACAAATAAGAGATAAAATATATTTACAATGGGAAAGGTGGAATTATAATGGCACATCCGGAGGGGAAACATATTTTTGGTACGGTGAAGGTCGGTACTAAAGGACAAATTGTCATTCCAAAAGAAGCAAGAGATATATTTAATATTAAACCAGGTGACTCTTTACTAATGCTAGGTGATGAGAAACAAGGTATAGCACTAGTTAAACAAGAAGCGTTCTTTGAATTAGCAGATGCAATTTTGAATTCAAGACTTATAAAAGAATCGGATGAGGAATCGGAATGATATATGGCGTTATCATATTACTGCTGTTGTTAGCATTGATTGGATCTTATCTTTATAACAATAAGACTTATATTAAAAAACCATTAAAAGAAATGTACAATAATGGATTTACTGAAAAGCAAATACAATTAAAAAATGGTACTGTATTAAACTATGGTGAAGGACCAAGCAACGGAAAAACTCCATTATTATTAATTCACGGTCAGGGTATGACATGGGAAGATTATGCAAAAGTATTGCCTGATTTATCAAATCACTATCACGTTTATGCTGTAGATTGTCATGGTCATGGAGAATCCGATTGGGATCCTGAAAAATATTCAGCTAAGGCAATGGCAAAGGATTTTGCAGAATTTATCGAAGTTGAGATCGGTAATAAAGTAGTTTTATCAGGTCATTCGTCTGGTGGTATGATTGCAGTATGGATGGCAGCACATTATCCGGAACTTGTGCTAGGAACAGTGATTGAAGATTCACCTTTCTTTGCAACAGAATTGGATAGAAGAGAAAAGACATATGTGTGGGTATATGGATTTCAAATGTATGAAGATTTTAATAATCAACATGAAGTGAAGGATTATTTTTCTTATTCTTTAGAGCACAGTTACTGGAAGAAGTTATTTGGAAATTTTCTCTGGAATAAATTTTCGAAAGATGCTATCAGGTATCGTGAGAAACACCCAAATGAGCCAGTACATTTAGTGTATTTACCTCCACAAATTAATAGAATATTTGAATCTGAAACGTATACTTATGACCGTAAATTCGGAGAAACATTTTATGATCATTCATGGTTTGAAGATTACAATCAATCAGAAGTGTTATCAAAAATCAAAAGTCCTACTGTATTCATTAAAGCTAAAACATCTTATGATGGAGACTTATTAGTAGCAGCTTTATCAGATGAAGATGCAGATCGGGTTATTGAATTATTGGATAATGGTAAGAGAGTAGATGTTGATACACCTGGACATGATATTCACTACGACAAGCCAAAGGAATTTACGGGGATTTTGGTTAGTTTTTTAAAAGAATTGTAAAATTTAGGTGTACTAATCCCACCAGAACTTTTTATCTTATAAATCTTGTTATTTCTTTACTGTAATTTTCACATTTTTTTCATTGCTATATCCTTGGGTTAATAATGTAAAAAGGAAATGGCAGTAATAGATGAGGCAATGCAGCATGGAAAGCATACAACCTTTAACTTTTAAACGAGGGGAATTCAGATGAAAGAAAACAAATATGATGATGATATATTTTTTCAAAAATATAGTCAGATGAGTCGCTCACTACAGGGATTGGCTGGTGCAGGAGAATGGGAAACATTGAAAAAGCTGCTGCCGGATTTTAAAGATAAGCGTGTGCTTGATTTAGGATGTGGCTATGGATGGCACTGTATTTATGCGATGGAACACGGTGCTTCTTCTGTTGTAGGTGTTGATATTTCTCATAAAATGCTTGAAGTAGCAAAAGAAAAAACTCATTTTCCAGAAGTTGAATATGAATGCTGTGCCATAGAGGATGTGGATTTTCCAGAGTAGAGCTTTGATGTAATATTAAGTTCACTTGCGTTTCATTATATAGAAGACTATGAGGATTTGATTAATAACTTGTATAAAATGTTAAAACCAAATGGAACACTTATTTTTACGGTTGAACACCCTGTTTTTACTTCCTATGGAACACAAGACTGGTATTATAACGAAAAAGGAGAAATTCTGCATTTCCCAGTGGATAATTATTATTATGAGGGAAAACGGACAACTGTATTTTTGGGAGAAAAGGTTACAAAATATCATAGAACACTGACCACATATCTAAATACACTGCTTTCAAATGGTTTTATAATAAATCAGATTGTGGAGCCACAACCGCCAAAAAATATGATGAATATTCCAAGTATGAAGGATGAAATGCGACGCCCTATGATGTTGATTGTCTCGGCTAAAAAGAGAAAGTAATTTGTTCGCTCAATATAAAATTTAGTATAGGGGGATAAAGAAGCAAGATTTCTTTGTTGAAAAAGATACAAAAATGCCGGCTGCTTTAGTCATTTTTTTAGCTCGAGTTTTCCTAAATAGAATCCTAGTTTTTCATCCCTTTCCAATATCTTCTCTTATGTCCTAACTCATTCATATTACTGGGTTTATCCAATATCCCACTCAATATAATCTCAATAACAAATCAATACTCATTTTATTAATAATAATAAGGGTGGAAGTAGATAATCTAACGAGAATGAATTATCTACTTCCGAGTGTTTTTTATTTATTACAGAGTGTTTTTAAATGGTAACTGATTACTTCCTTCACCATTTCTGGAGTATACACATCTGGTCTTAACAAAGCATGAAATGACATCCCTTCAATCAATGCAGATAACCGACTTCTCTCTAAATCTACATTAACTGAATCCAATAATATTCCTTTTTGAGTTAATATCTCTAACATTGAATTTGCTAGGACATATGTACCATCAGTCAATTCGTCTTTCTTTTCTTTTAATGCATCACTCGTAAGAGAACGGAGTGCAAAAATCCACCAAACACTCGTTTCAATTTTCTTTTCTTCATCGATAGGCACAAGCTCTAGTAAAACTTCCACAACGGCCTTTAATGGATCTTCTGACCATTCTTTATGATCAGAACGCTTTTTTCCTGCATCAAAAAAGTAGTCCATAATAAACAAGAGCATTTCATCCTGAGTTGAGAAGTAATGTCTTAAAGCACCAGAAGACATACCGGCTTCTGCTGCAACCCTCCGTATAGATGCTTTTTCAATTCCATCGTTTATAATTATCTTCCACGCAGCTTCAGCAATTAATTTTCTTTTTTGCTCATGATTAACTAATTTGGGCAAAGAAAACCACTTCCTTTTTTTAATACAGTGTGTTATTATTTTTTTAGCACATTGTATTATTTTAATGGTATCACATTTTATAAAGGGGGACTAATTATTTGATTGAAATCATTGAGACAATGATGCCTTCCTCATCAATAGATATATCCGTAGCCCTACTTATTATTTCCATTTGTGCCTTAGTTGATATATTAAGTCCTGGTGTGCTAGCTATTACGGGCTATTTATTACTTACACAACCTAATCAGCTATCTTCTCGTCTATTTGTATTTTTGCTTGTTATTCAGTTAGGTTATTTCATTATAGGTTTATTACTGTACTTTGGTGGAGATACACTATTGGAGTTGATTGAACAGTTATCTGAATTTGACTTTATCAATTGGTTCTATACTGTTACGGGAACACTTCTTGTTTTAGTTAGCTTCATAAAACCAAAAGAAAGCACAATAGAACGTCTTACGTCATGGATTCCAAGACAGACAACAATAAAGGGAATAATTATTTTGGGTATTATTGTGTTTCTTATTGAATTTGTGACGGCATTGCCTTATTTCTATTCGATTTTTTTATTAAATCATCTGTCAATTAATTCTTTTTCTTCTATATTTGTAATAATTGGGTACAATTTTGTAATGGTGTTACCTTCCTTATTATTGTTAGGAATTAGTATTGTGTTTAAAGATAAACTGCAGCACTTTCTGAGAAATATAAAAACAAAATTAAATGAAGCACCGATTTCTTCAGTTTTAGTAGCAATAGGTGTAGTAGGTGCAGTATTTTTTAATATTGGTATTAGAGGTATCTTAAATTAAAAAAAATGAACGAGGTGTTTAATATGAAAGAAATTATTAGTGGAATTAGTTTACTTTTCCTAATTCAGGGAGTAGGAGGTTTGATAAATCATTTGACAAATGGCGGAAAAAGTTGGTTTTTGGTGAATTATATTGATATGTTTCAAGGTTGGGAAATTGCGATAGATATTTTATTGATTGTTATTGGAGGGGCTATTGGTTTATTTTCTATGAAAAAATCTAGTTCATCTAGAAATGGTAAATAAAGATTAAGATGCTCTCTTCACAGCTTATCATATAATACACGTCCGACCTTAATGCTTATATCCTATAGTTTTTTTGATTGGAACAATTCTATTATTTCCAGCTGTTTTAATACTTGTACAGTTATTAGCAATAAAAACCACGTTTAGGTTTTTGGGTGGTTTATTAGTAATCGTTGTTCTATTTCTTTTTTAAAAACTTTTTCAATTATGAAGTGTGATGGGGTTTTAGCAGATTATAAAAATGATGGTACATTCTTTTAAAGGGAAAACATGGTGAGAAATACTTACCGAAGCTAGTCAATGATTGAATGAGACTCCAAGATAAACATTTTCGATTCTAACTCTACTTACGTTAAAAAATAGATCACTTGAGTTGTATAGGGATTATTTTCCTTTGACTTTTGACAAAAGATTAACTATACTAGTCACTGTATTTATAAACGGTAAGGGGGATTATTAAAAAATGACACATTCGATGAGACTACGTTTCCCAACTTTGAACCAGTAATTGAATACGTTCAAAGGCTCTGTTATGTGTTTGCAGAGTAATGAGATTAGTCTGTCCTTTTTTAATAATCTTTCATTTCATATTTGAAAAGTTATCTATTATCCCGATATGGGAGTGTTTTTAACCTATTTCACGATAGGTACTAACAGCATTCTCTATTCCGGATAATGATATGGAATGGTTAGAAAGGCGGAATGTTCTGCCTTTCTTTATTTTTTGTACAAATTAGCTTTACCTTCACTAAAGGTAGGTTTATTTGTGGATGGCTATTCATGGCTTCCTAATATAATATGGATAGGGCTTTTTCCCTTTACTTCAATCACAGGCAGATGCTTGTGATTTTTTATTTTGGAGGGAACATTAATGGAAAATAAAAATTGGAAAAGAAAATTTATTGCGATTTTTACTGGGCAGTTCTTTTCATTACTGAGTAGTGCTGCTGTTCAATTTAGTATTATTTGGTGGTTAACGGATACAACGGACGGTTCACCCCTAGTACTGACACTAGCAGGCCTCGCTGGGTTATTACCGCAAGCATTAGTTGGTCCGTTTGCAGGAACGATTACGGATCGTTACTCACGTAAATTGATGATGATTTTGGCAGACACGACTGTTGCACTTGGGAGTTTAACCTTATTTATTACGATGTACTTTTATGAACCAAGTATTTTGTTGGTGTTATTTGTTTTAGTTATTCGTTCACTTGCAACTGCATTTCATATGCCGGCAATGCAAGCATCCATACCTTTACTTGCACCTAAAGAGCATCTTACCAAGGTAGCAGGTTGGGGACAGACGATAAGTTCTATTTCAAATATTGCAGGGCCTGCAGTTGGGATGTCTATGCTTGCAGTTAGTTCACTTGAATGGGTATTGATGTTAGATGTTCTTGGTGCTGTGATGGCAAGTAGTATTTTATTGTTCATTCACATTCCAAGAGTATCGAGAAAAGAAGGAGAGGTTTCTATCAGTATTATTACTGAAATGAAAGAAGGATATTATGCGATAGTAAAGCATCCTGTTGTTTTGAAGCTAACTATGACAATGACCATCGTCGCTATGCTTTATATTCCACTAGGTACCTACTTTCCACTTATGACACGGAATCATTTCGAAAGAGGTGTTGTAGAAGCAGGTATAGTGGAGGTGATTTTTGCCATTGGATTAATTGTTGGGGGGGCACTACTAGGTTTACTAGGTGATCGCTTCGATAAAATAAAAACAATGGCTGTAGGAATGCTGTTGATGGGGATTGCACTATTCATATCTGGTATCGTCCCGCCTTCATTGTTCATTGCATTTATTGTGATGGCTGGTTTGGTTGGTTTGTCTGGACCATTGTTTTCAGCACCATTCTATGCCCTTATTCAAACAGAAATACAACCTCATCTCTTGGGGAGAGTTTTTAGCTTTGTGACAAGTATTTCGTTATTGGCGACACCGATTGGTTATGCGGTAGCTGGAGTTTTGATTGAACTAACAAGTGTTGCCTCATTATTTTCTATAATCGGTATTTTGATTGTCATAAATGCATTTATAACAAGGAAAGCAAAATAGGAGGAGATATTCATGCAGTTTTTATTGTTTTTTTGATACGAGCTTGAACTTGAGATAAAAGCAAAAAGCTCGTATCGGTCCTAGCTATCGGTACGAAATGAATCATTTTCGGGAGGTAGCAATTATGGAAAAAGTATGCTTTGAAATAGAAAGTATAGAATTGAATTATTTAGATAAAACAGTATTAGAGATAGAGCGACTAGCCGTACATCAGTTTGATCGTATCGGAATTGTTGGGAAAAATGGTGCAGGAAAGAGCACATTGTTAAAGTTGCTTGCAGGGATCGTACATCCGTCAAGTGGCTCCGTCAAACGTCACGTAGATTTTGCTTATTTTGACCAATTAACAACACCTGAAGAATCAGAGATTGATTACGATTTAAAAGGAAAATTGGCGATTCCAGAAACTGAAATTAGTAACTTTAGTGGTGGTGAACAAACGAGACTCAAACTTGCACAAATCTTCTCCAGCTATCATGAAGCTAGATTAATTGATGAACCTACCACGCATCTTGATTCAGAAGGTACGCAGTTTTTTATCGAAGAATTGATGTACTATTATGGTGCACTCGTACTTGTAAGTCATGATCGGTATGTGTTAGATCAACTGGTGACAAAGATCTGGGAAGTGGAAGATGGGAAAGTAACGGAATATACAGGGAATTACACTGAATATATCCGTCAGAAAGAGCTAGAGAAGAAACAACTATTAGAACAGCACGAAAAATATGTAAAAGAAAAAACACGTCTTATGAAAGCTGCTGAAGAAAAAATGAAAAAGGCAGAAAAAGTAACACAAGGAGATAAGAGAGTAACCAAAGTAAAAGGAAATCGAACGTTTGAAACGAAGTCAAAAGGAACGAGTCAAAAATCGATGCAACGTGTAGCAAAAGCAATCGAACAGAGAGTGGAACAACTAGAAGCGGTAGAAGCTCCTAAAGAGGAGCAAATCATTCGTTTTCATCAGTCAAAAGCTCTAGAGTTACACAATAAGTTTCCGATCATGGGGGAGAGCTTAACGCTTAAAGCAGGGGGAAAAACACTTCTCAGAGATGTGAAATTTCAATTTCCTTTAGGAAAGACGATTGCTATAACAGGAAAAAATGGCTCAGGAAAAACAACGTTGCTTCATTATATATTAAGACATGGGGAAGGGATAACGAGCTCGCCAAAAGCTGTCATAGGAACGTATCAACAAATGGATTATCAATTCTCAAAAGAAGAAACGGTATTGGAATTTATTAAAAATCGAAGTGATTACAATGAAAGCAAAATCCGTGCTGTACTTCACGCCATGAATTTTACTAGTAATGATATAAAAAAGAATGTCCAGGATCTAAGTGGTGGAGAGGCAACTCGTTTAGTATTGTGTCAGCTATTTTTAGGAAGGTATAATGTATTGTTTTTAGATGAACCGACAAACTTTTTGGATGTTTTTTGTATGGAGGCATTAAAACGATTTTTGAATGGATATGAAGGTACAGTTCTTCTAGTATCACATGATCGGACCTTTGTTAAGTCAGTGGCTGATTCTGTATATGTTATCGAAGAGCAAAAATTAATATTGAAAAGCTAATATAAATGTAGAGAAAGTATAAAAAGAGTTGGTGAACAAGAAAGTTAATAACAATAATATAGATTTGATACTAAAAGTTGTTATTTGTATAAATAATGAAAGGGAAATAAATTATGCGTATTTTTAGTGTTTTTGTAATAGACACAGTTCATTATCAACCAAACGAAAAATAAATGGTTATAATGAATTGTTAAAACGGAATTCATTATAACCTAAATAGGAGAGGTTATAATGAACAAGGTAAATATAAAGGATAGTCAAAATTTTATTACTTCAAAATATCATATTGAAAAAATAATGAAACAGATAGATCTAAACGAAAATGATAACATTTTTGAAATTGGTGCTGGTAAAGGGCATTTTACTATTGAATTAGTAAATCGGTGTAATTATGTGACAGCTATAGAAATTGATCCTAAATTATGTGGGGTAACTCAGGATAAACTTTTAAATTACGCTAACTATCAAATTGTAAATGATGATATCTTGAAATTTAATTTTCCTAAACATAAATCATATAAAATCTTTGGAAGTATACCTTACAACATAAGCACAAGTATAATTAGAAAAATTGTTTATGAAAGTACGGCTACAGTAAGTTATTTAATAGTGGAATATGGTTTTGCTAAAAGATTATTAAATACAAACAGATCACTAGCATTGCTCTTAATGGCAGAAGTAGATATTTCTATATTAGCAAAAATTCCTAGGCATTATTTTCATCCGAAACCTAAAGTGGATAGCTCATTAATTGTATTGAAAAGAAAGCCTATAAAAATGTCATATAAAGATAGAAAAAAATATAAATACTTTGTGTTGAAATGGGTTAACAAGGAGTACAAAAAACTGTTTACCAAAAATCAATTTCATAAAGCCATAAAACATGCGAATGTAAATGATTTAAAAAATGTAAGTTACGAACAGTTTTTATCCCTTTTCAAAATTTATAAATTATTCAATAGATAATTAGAAGTACAGGGATGAACAAAGATCGGCAGTGTGTGTTTATGGCAAATAAACGTGTGGAACTTTGCAAAGTAAATGCACGGTTCTGCACTAAACATTTTGGCTAATAAAAAGAAATTGCTCGCTTCCCGTGTAAACATCACTAAATCTTAACTATCTGCGATTATTAATCAAGTCATATTAAAACTGTTTTAATATGACTGATTAAGCCTAAGGTTATCATCATGTTAAAATGAGAAGAGATTAATAAGAAAGGAATGTTGTTTTATGATTAACAAGCTAAATGTTGAGATTGTAACAAACGGGGAGGTATATGCAAAGTAAATTCAAGCATTGAACCTTCCAAAGGCTTTAATCTAAACTTTAGGAGGATCTGAAATTGAATTGTGATATGAAAAATTTAGGACTTACTGAACAATTTATTCAGGAGTCTAAACAATATAAAGATTTATTTATCGGTCGAGTTTCATCACAAACCAAAAACGTATACAAGGTGATAACGGAAAACGGTGAGATTTTTTCTGAGATATCAGGGAAATTTCACTTTAATGTTAAAGGTTTATCTGAATTTCCAGCAGTCGGTGATTTTGTAATGATCGACAGGATAGATCATTCTCAAGGAAATGGGATTATTCATCATGTCTTAACACGGAAAAGTGTTTTTGCACGAAAAGTAGCAGGTTCAAAGGAAAATGTACAAGTTGTCGCTACAAATATTGATACCGTATTTATTTGTATGTCGCTAAATAATGATTTTAATCTACGAAGATTGGAACGTTATCTTTCTATTGCGTGGGATAGTGGTGCGATTCCTGTTGTTGTCCTAACCAAATCAGATCTATGCTCTGATGTAGATACCAAACTGAATGAAGTATCTTCTATAGCTATAAGTGTAGAAGTGCATGTAACAAGTGCTTCTGACGATGGATATCAATCATTGAAAAGATATCTTTCAAAAGGGCAGACAGTTGCATTCATTGGCTCATCCGGTGTTGGAAAATCAACGCTAATAAATCGAATTCTTGGTCAAAATTTTTTAGATATAAATGAAGTTAGAAGTGATGATAAAGGTAGGCATACTACTACAAGGCGTGAATTAATCATGCTGCCTGATTCTGGTGTTGTGATCGACACTCCAGGTATGCGTGAACTTGGAATAATTAGTGCAGATTTGTCAAAAACATTTGTCGATATTGAGGACTTAGTGGAAAAGTGTAAATTTAATGACTGTACGCATACGAATGAGCCAAAATGTGCCGTACAAAAGGCAATTCAGGCTGGGACCTTGTCAATTGAAAGGTTAGAAAGCTATCGAAAACTAGAAAAAGAAACAAAGTATGAAGGCTTAAATTCTAAAATGCTAGAAAAAGAAAAGCTAAATAATATGTTTAGTGAGATGGGCGGCATGAAGAATGCCAGGAAATTTTTAAATGAACAAAAGAGAAAAAAACGTAGATAAAATGAGGGGTTGAATCTAAAACTAGATTCAACCTTTTTGCTATTTTACATCTATTAGAACTAACACTATGTTATGAGTAGATTATATATGAAAGAGAGGAAATAATAGAGCTTGATTTCTTCCCTTTCTTTATATTAACTCTTAATCTTGTTGGGTTATCCAATATTCCACTCAACATTATTTCGATAAAAAGTCAAAATTCATCTACTATTTTATCTTTTACTTTATTATTTTCACTAATCTTTATTCCAACTCCCAAAATTTATTGATTTTGTAAACACGATGTATTGACTTCGTAAATACAAAGGATTATAATTAACTTATTCTATTAAGGAGGCATTATCTTAAAATGGATACGAATTTGAATTTACGTATATCGAAGGGACTAAAAGAGAGTTTCCAACAGATCGCAAAGGAAAATAATAAAGATGCTTCTTCGCTAGTGCGGGATTGGATTTCTAACTATGTAGCTGAACACCAGAAATCAGATGAAGATCTTGCTACTGAATTGTATAGGGCAGGCTATCAGTTGCAACAAGCACTTGGTGGAAGGGAAAAAGTTAGTAAACAGTTAGTAAAGGAATTGCAGGAAAGTGCTTTAACGAATCAGAAAGATTTTACACAGCAAATTTTAAACACCTACTTGGATTATGGTTTGACAATTCCATCAGTTGTTTCAAAAATTTACAATAATTATGCTTTCTCTCAAATGTTCTTGTTTGGCTTAATTGGAGATAAGCCCAAGGAGTAATCCGAAAATAAACAAGTTTTCTGTCCTAAAAGCTACTTAATTTAAAAAGTGCTGCCCAACTTTTCTAGTTGGGCAGCATCTTAATCTTCTTTCCTACCAGCTATGCCATAAAAGAACAGCTTGGTAAGATCCTCTGCTATTGGAAGTGTCATTATGGCAACATCTTCACGCTGCAAATATTCTTGAAACATCTTTAAATAGAATAAAATAGCTTCATCTGATATCTCAGAGTCAATATATCCTTGTTCTCTACCTTCATTAAAAAGTTTAATGAAGAGTGGAAGGGCTTCCTTTTGATATACTTCTTCAACATAACTCTGCCCACTTGCATAATCTTTCATAAAGTCTTGAAAAAATCGTTCGCTTATTTGATTAGCGGCAATACCTTTTTCAAATATAATCTTTTTAATCTTCTCATTAAATGGAAGGTCATTAACTAATAGATGTTTTTGTTCATCCCATATCTCATCAACATAAAACTTAAAAACTAAACGAACTAGATTATCTTTACTTTCAAAGTAATTATATATGGTGACTTGCGATACATTGGCCTTTTTAGCTATTTCTGTAATGGATACCTTTTGTATTCCATACTCCATAAATAAGGCTAATGCGGCTTCTAATATGTCTCTTTTCTTTTGCTCCCTACGTTTTTCAAACCCATCCATTTTCTTCACCTCATTGATAGTTTAATAAAAAATATGTAATAAAACAATATAAATAGTTCAAAAACTATTGCAAGAACCAGTAATTTTATATATTATGAACTAAATGGATAAAAATATTTCATAACTAAAAAGGAGATTGAAATATGAGTATATTAAAAGTAACCAATTTGAAGAAAAGGTTTGGTAAGTTTACGGCATTAGATGGTGTGAATATGGAAGTGAAAAAAGGGGAAGTGTTTGGTTTCATTGGTCCAAATGGAGCGGGGAAATCAACGACCATTCGAATATTACTTGGTATGTTAAAGGCTACACAGGGAGAGGCTAGAGTTTTTGGTAAGGATGTTTGGGCCGATGCGGTTGACATTCATAAACGTATAGCATATGTACCTGGCGATGTGAATCTATGGCCAAATCTAACTGGTGGGGAAGTAATTGATCTTTTTATGAAGATGAATGGAAGTACAAATCTAACAAAAAGAGAGGAACTAATAAAGAAATTTAATTTTGATCCAACGAAAAAGAGCCGGACGTATTCGAAAGGGAATAGACAAAAGGTTGCGTTAATAGCTGGGTTTGCATCTGATGCCGATCTATATATTTTAGATGAGCCGACGTCAGGACTTGATCCGTTGATGGAAAATATTTTCCAGGAATGTGTTCTTGATGCAAAAAGAGCGGGTAAAAGTGTTCTGCTATCGAGTCATATTTTATCAGAGGTAGAAAAATTATGTGATCGGGTAGGGATTATCCGTCAAGGGAAGATTATTGAAACAGGAACATTAGATGAACTAAGACACTTAACCCGTACTCATTTAACGATTAAAACAAAAGAACATATAACTTCTCTAAACGAACTAAAAGGAATTCATAATTTGGAAGAAAAAGATTCAGAGCTTACTCTTCAAGTAGATGCAGAGGAAATGGATACAGTTATTCGGTATATAGCTGAGTTTGGGATTTTAAAATTAGAAAGTTCCCCACCAACATTAGAGGACTTGTTTATGCGTCATTATCAAGGCGAAGAATACTCTAACTCTAAGATGGAGGGGTCGTTATAATGGTTGCGAGATATTTTAAAGGGACGAATCAATTAACAGCATTCTATTTTAAACAACAACGATTTAAAATCCTCGTTTGGTTGATTGGTTTGATAGGAATCACCTTGTCTGTTGCTTCTGCTTACCCAAGTATTTATAACGATGAAGAATCGAGGCAAGCTGCTTCACTGACAATGGATAATCCGGTTATGGTGGCGATGCTTGGAACAGGTTATGAAATGGAGGAATATGTAAATTCTGTAGGTGCCATGTTTGCCAATGAAATGTTGCTCTTTACGGCTATTGCAGTAGCTATCATGAGTATATTACTTGTAGGGCGGGCTACACGTGGGGATGAAGAAGAGGGTCGTATTGAAATGGTTCGGGCTCTTTCTGTGGGTCGCTTATCATCTGTAAGTGCGATAATGATTGTTATCGTATCAACAAATATTTTACTAGCTATTTTAACAGGGATTGGCTTGGCTTCCCTTGGGATAGAAGGTGTGGATTTAGAAGGGTCTTTATTATATGGTTCCATTTTAGGTGCAACGGGGCTTCTATTTGCTAGCTTCACAGCAGTTTTTGCTCAGGTTACAGAAACATCAAGAGGAACTACTATGTTTTCTTTTATGTTATTAATAATAGCTTATCTTATTCGAGCCATAGGAGATGTGAGTAGTGAGGAACTGTCGTGGATATCGCCACTTGGCTGGACAGTTAAAACTGGCGTATTTGTGGAAAATGATTGGTGGCCGGTTGTATTATCATGTATCGTTGCTATTATGTTTGGAGTTATTGCTTTTTATTTACACTCTATACGTGATTTGGGGGCTGGATTTATAGCAGCAAGAAAAGGTAAGACACACGCTTCCCCATTTTTACAAACATCATTGGGACTTGCTTTAAGGTTACAGCGTACGAATATAATTGCTTGGGCTATTGGACTGTTTATTTTAAGTAGCTCTTTTGGGGCAATTTTAGGAGATTTAGAAACCTATTTTGCTGAAAATGAGTTTATGCAAGCATTTATTGTGATCGATTCAGATTATACGATGACGGAGCAATTTATTACATTGCTAATGGCAATCATGTCATTGATCAGCCTTGTTCCTGCAGTGATGGTAATATTAAAGGTAAAAGGTGAAGAGACGAGGAATCTTACAGAAAACTATTATACTCGTGCAATATCACGAACTCGTGTACTAGGTAGTCACTTTCTCTTAGCGGTTGTTGTCAGTTTTATCATGCAATCCCTTGTTGCTCTGGGGTTATGGTCGGTAGGTGAAGTAGTGATGGATGAAGCGATATCGTTTGATACAACTTTTGCTTCGGCTTATGTTTATTTACCAGCGATATGGGTAGTAATTAGCCTTGTAATAGGATTGGTTGGGGTAGTTCCAAAGCTAACTGGATTGATTTGGCTTTATGTTGTCTTTTGTTTTGTTGTTGTCTATCTTGGAGACTTGTTTGACTTCCCGGAATGGATGAATAACTTGTCAGTCTTTGATTATATCCCGCAAATTCCGATAGATAACGTGAATTTTATGGCGATGGTGGTATTAATACTGATTTCTTTTGTACTATCTATAATTGGTTTTAGTGGATATAATAGACGGGATATTTCTGGGTGATTTCTTTGAGTAGTCTAAATTTTGTAGAATAGCTTTCAGATCGTACTGTTAAGCTAACCATTGATAAATAAACATCTTTAGAGGAGGATTACTATGCTAGGAAACTTGCCAGAAATTAAAACGGTAAAACTTAAACTAAATGATATAGATGTCAACTGCTACATGGCTGGGGAATCTGGTTCTCCAGTGATACTTTTGCATGGAGCAGGAGTTGATTCAGCAAAAATTTCTTGGAGTGAGGTAATAGGTTTTTTATCAAAAAAACACCGTGTATTTGTCCCTGACCTTCCTGGGTATGGAGAAAGTGATAAACCTAATGTAGAATATTCACTTTCCTTTTACATTGATATTTTGAAACAAATAATGGATAGTCTTCACCTGGAAAAGGCTAACTTGATTGGACTATCTTTAGGTGGAGGAATTTCTCTTGGATTTACGCTCGAACATTCAGCTAGAGTAGAAAAGCTAGTATTAGTAGGTGCATGGGGGCTATTTAGTAAACTTCCTTACCATCTTTTATCATATTGGTATACAAAATCATTCCTAAATGAGATTTCGTATAAATGGTCAAGTAAAAGCAGAAGATTTGTGAAGTGGACTCTGCTAAATAGTTTGTTTGGAAATCCTAATAATGTATCAGAAGAACTTGTAGATGAAATTTATGCCTTTTTACAAGAACCACATGCTGGTAAAGCATTTATGTCATTTCAGAGAAGTGAGATTACACGAACGGGACTTAGAACGAAGTTGGCAGAAAGTTTATCTGAAATTAAGAAACGAACATTAATCGTTCATGGTTCAAAAGATGCGACAGTTCCTATAAAACATGCGATAGAAGCACATGAGGCTATTAAGGACTCCGAAATGTATGTAATGGAAGGGTGTAAACATTGGCCGCAGAAAGAGAGACCTGAAGAGTTTACCCGAGTTATTACAACATTTCTAGGGAAAGAGTAAAGTGAAAATTTGTATTCGAACAGGAGCTATAAGAAAATGAACATAATAATTAAACAAGAACAGGTTAAGGACTATAAAATAACTGAAAAAGTAGTAAAATGTGCATTTGCTAATGCAGAACATAGTGATAAAAATGAGCATAATTTGGTGTGTCGAATTAGAAACTCAAATGTCTTTATTCCGAAATTATCTTTAGTGGCGATGGATAATGATGATAATCGAATAGTGGGACATATTCTATTATCCAAGATCAGAATTAAGAATGACGTTCAAGTTGTAGAGTCACTCGCTCTTGCACCTGTATCTGTATTACCGGAATATCAAAATCAAGGCGTAGGTAAGTTATTAATTAGTGAAGCATTGAAAAAAGCAAAAGAGCTAAGATTTCATTCAGTTGTTGTCTTGGGGCATCCAGAGTATTATCCGAAGTTCGGGTTCAAAAAAGCATCTACTTGGGGTATAAAAGCTCCTTTTGAAGTACCGGATGAGGCATTCATGGCAATTGAATTAGGTGAAAATACACTCGATAAAGTTTCAGGAGTTGTTGAATATCCTAGTGTGTTTTTTGAATAAATGTAAATTGAAATCAAGAATATGACTATTAATTATATCTTTTTTGGAAAATATAACTCGCTGCCTCGGCCCGTGTAAAATAATGCGTTGTGATTAAATTAGTAAGTCATCTTTAAACAATGAAATAAAGGAGTGAGTTTATGTCTGCTAAAAATTTTCCTGGACCAAATCCACAAACGCCATTTCCATTAGAAGGAAATAAAAATGTTCAATTTATTAAGCCAACTATAACAAGAAAAAATGTTTCCGTTGGTGACTATTCGTACTACGATAGTAAACATGGAGAGTCATTTGAAGAACAAGTTCTATATCACTATGAAGTAATAGGTGATGAACTGATTATAGGAAAGTTTTGTTCGATAGGTCCAGGATCAACATTTATTATGAATGGAGCGAACCATCAAATGGATGGCTCAACGTATCCTTTCCATTTGTTTGGCAGTGGGTGGAAAATGCATGTACCTTCCCTAGACGACCTGCCGATTAAAGGAGATACTGAAGTCGGAAATGATGTATGGATAGGAAGAGATGTAACAATTATGCCTGGAGTCAAAATTGGAGATGGAGCAATTATTGCTGCACAATCTGTTGTTACAAAAAATGTAGCCCCTTATACGGTTGTTGGAGGAAATCCTGCAAAAATTATAAAAAAACGTTATTCAGATAAAGTAATAGAGGAATGGCTAACCATAAAGTGGTGGGATTGGGATTCTAAGAAAATTAGTGATAATCTCGAATTCATAATAGGTGGACATATAGATAAATTGAAAATGAACAATTAAAATAATATCGAACTGGATGCTATAACAGGTTCGGTCTGATTCTATATTCTAAAATAATTCACTTCTTAAAGGTAGTGTGGATGATAACTTACTTGGTGGGTTTTGTACCAAAAGGTTAAGAAAGTAATTTAAGTAGCAAATCTATTTTCTTGTATCTAAAACTCTTCATTCTACTATGTAGATCAATAATAAACACTTGACTGTCAAAATAAACTTTTGCTAACTTCACCACCAATTCTGTCATAATAAACAATTGCTTTTTCAGAAATAATCCAATAAATTCTCGGGCTTTCCTAATCAGGATCCCGAGTTTTTTCATATCTTTTTCAATATCTTTTCAATAAGGTTATGTACCTAAACCATTGATATTACTGGGTTTCTTCAATATCTCATTCAATATAATTTCAATAACAATTCAATACTCATCCAATATTATTCTCTTTATTCTAGACCTCTTATCTCCATTATCTTTGTTTTGTTAGCAAAACTCTATTATAACTCCGAAAAAACCATGAAAAAACAGCCGAAAAAGGCCCGAAAAACGATCATTTTTGAACCGAAAAACCTTCAAAATAGGGGTTCCGTAGCAAATCTTTATTATGACTGAAACGGTGGAATGCGGGTTGGAGAGGTGGGGGTTTTCGGGAAAGATTATTTTAATGCTACATATTAGAGAAAAGAAATTAAGTTGGGTTTGTAATATTTCAACCATAATATAGAAAACAAGAGTTAAGAGTTAGAAATAATACAAATACGTAATGTTATGAGTATTGCGGACAGTTTGAGCCAACAGTGCGGAGTTTTGAGCCACTGTATGCGGACGTTTGAGCCAGTAATTGCGGAATGGAGATCCATCGCTAACGCTTTGCCATAATTAGCGTAGGTACTGTAGTCCGCCACCATTGACTTAACTTTTGTCCGTGTTGAGGAACCATTGCAGGTCTGTCATAAATAATGCCAAAGAGGCACACCTGCTAAAGTATGATAACACGGACAAACCGATTCTAAGCATTCGCTGGCGAGGCCCCGACCCCTTCCAGCAAAAGCAAAGAATCGGGCGTTACAGTCAATGGCAAGCAGCTCCGCTGTGGCTCTGACTATATACTTTAAGATCAGTTATACTATTAGTGGCTCTCCGCTCCGCAAATGGTGGATCTATTTTCCGCAATCGGTGGCTCAAAACTACGCATAAGCGGCTCAATTCATCCGCAATAATCAATGTTATACTATATAGAGGGGTAAGTACTGATTTAGGGTGTGTTTCATTTGATTCATAGATTAAAAGTGGAATAAGAGTTAATAATGCTTAGGGGGAGCTATATGAGTAATAGAGTAAAAGATATAAATCAGTTCAAGCACCAGGTAAAAGAACTTATAAAGGATAACCCACATAAAAAAGTTACACCACACACCAAGTACAAAATTTCTGGTATATACATGATTTATATTGATCATTTTACTAATGAGGAAGTTGTTCCTATATATATTGGGCAATCAAAGGATATACAAAGAAGATATAAACAACATTATTCTGAAATACTTGCGTTAAATAGACTTTCGTATGATGAGTACGAACGTTATTTCTTTTCCAAAGGTTCCTCTTTTTACGAAGGGAATTTTAAATCCTGTAAGATATTCAAATATATGCTAGAAAACAATTGCACTTTACAAGACTTCCACATGATTATTTTAGATGAGGTTAGAAGATAAGGAGCAGGAATATTTTCGGAGGTTACTGCCTTCTTTTTTCGGTTTTAATCAATTGAATTCTTTTTTAAAGAGCCTTCCATTTCGATTTTCCAATACACAAATGAATGAAGAGGAAATAAATGATTATTTGGATTTAATTATGGAAGACATTCAAGGGATTCATGTTTATTATAACTATGGGTTTACAAGATTTAATTTTGAACATTCAATGCCTACACCTAAAGATATTGATTATCTGATGAAAGAAAAAGGACAATGGAGAAAGGAAACTCTATTAAAGTTTGAAAAAGTGAATTCAGACCTTTATGACCTGTATAACCAATATAAACCCGATTATGAAGAAATGAGACCAATGATTGATAAGAAAGATAAACTATATGGGGATTATGTAGTCGCTAGATTTGAATATAGTAGAGCTTTAGACGCTTTTAAAAGCGAGATAAATAATGAATTTAGAAAATATAAACTATATAGTGAGAAAGCAAAAGAGAATTTTATTAACAGTGTAATTTATGAAGAGAACTCGGAGCATAAAGAGCAATTCCAAGATTACTTAAAATCTAGGCAGTGTGATGTAGATTTTTATCGAACTTTTCAAAGCCATATAGTTAAAGTACAGAATAAATATGAAATTAAAAATAACAATAATAAACCTTATCAAGAGATAGCTGATAAAATCCTGGATAGGGAAGTTGAAAATAGAAGTGTAAGATATAAAATGATATTTCCATCATGCCAATTAGAGCCTTTCGCTTTAGGTGATAATATTAAAGATCTTACAATGGAAATAAACAAGGATGATAACTTATTTAACAATTGTCATATCAATATTTACATATCAAATAATGCTTTAAGTAGGAGTTACATTAGAAAAGACCCTGATATTATTAGGATAGATTATTGTTACATAAATGATGAAGGAACAAAAAACGAAAAACAGCATTATATTGAAAATGAGACTACAAGAAATTGTCAATCTGGAAATAAGTATAATGAACAAGATTTTTATAGTATGTTTGCTTTCAGACCAGAGAATTTTAAAATTACTAGTTTAATAGATAATGAACAGGATAACTCATTTATCTCTATCCTTTCTGAATTTAAGCATGGGATTAATGATTACACAATTAAAGACAAAGAATTGGTTCAATTATCTGCTGTATTAAATGAAATTCAGCAATTGATTAATGAAGAAACAGGATTTGAAGTTAAAGTTTCAGAATCATACCCTTGCCTAGAAGAATGTATTTATGGGAATCTGCAAAATAACCCGTTTGTAGAAAGGTTAATATCAAGGAAATTACCTAGAATTAGAAAGAAACGCAGATCAAAAGCTACAACCAACAGAGTTGTGGTACAAAATAATAAAACTATTAAAACTAGGGCAGAAAAATATGCAGAAAAAATAAAAGTGAGATCGAATGATAAAATTACTGTATTTAATTACATATCAAGCAAGGAAAAAGTTACTGCTAAATGTAACAACTGTTCATATGAGTGGGAAAAACGTAGTGATCACTTATTAGCAAGACCGTATTGCCCTTTTTGTAAATAATATAAGTACTGTTTAATCTTTCTTTTTTACCTAATAAGATCTTTCGATGTATGGGGTCAATTATATATTGTACCAAAATATGTTGCTATGCTAAGGAACTTGGCAATGAGTGTTACTATAGACGAATGGAAATAGTGTATCTATCACCCATTTTCTCCCCGTAACTTTCATCTTCCCAAAGTAACTTTTCCCTTCCCTGTTGTAAATAATTTAGTACTTGAACAGCGTGGAATCAAGGTGGAAGAACGGGAGAAACGCTATAATATTTTACAATTGATTCTTTTTCGTGTGAAAAACTTGTAAGTCGAGGTGATATAGTGGTTTTGGGTAAAAGACACGGATTAAGTGGTACCAAAGAATATAAAGTTTGGAAAACTATTAGACTCAAGTGCTATGGAAGTAATATAGATAATCGCTATAAAGGGGAAAATTTATGGGTCTGCGATGAGTGGAGAGAGGACCCCCTAGCATTTGTTAATTGGGCAAGACAAAATGGTTACAAAGAAGGGTTAGAATTAGTCAGAAAAGACAAGAATGACGGGTACTATCCCGAGAACTGCGTTTTTCTTGAAAAGAAGGAAACAAATAAAACTCACGGAATGAGATGGTCCAGATTATATAATATTTGGACTCAATTACATCAACGGTGCACAAATCAAAAACTTGATCACTATGATAGATATGGTGGAAGAGGAATTTCTGTTTGTGATGAATTATCTCCCTGTAACTCTCTCCTTCCCCAAGCAACTTTGTCCTTCCCTGATGGAACTAAGTTGGTATCCGAGTCTGAAGAAGACGGAGAGAAGAACGGGAGAAACACTATGTATTCGGCCGGCTTTTCAATCATTATTCAATAGGATTTTCCAATCCCAAATCAATACAATTCGAGCTGGATCCAATAGCGGATTCAGCTCTTTTTCTTTGTTCAATATTCCTCGGGTCCCTTACCAATACTGGCTTCAGGCGGTATCCAATCCCATTTGTATTTGGCAAGTAAAAAATGTATGAAACGGCAATTAAAAATGCATGCCACATGCCAGCTCCAATTATCCGTGTAATAAAGATTTTTTATATCGAAAGCTGTCTCCTGTAAAAAGCAGTAAATGTGAATGGTGAATCAATCTATCAATTACTGCTTCCGTTAATACAGGGTCTCCAAAGACGTGATTCCATTGACCAAATTGTAGATTTGTAGTTATCACTATACTCTTATTCTCGTAACACATGCCCATTTTAGGAAGCCGTGCTTGTCTGGGTAATAAATTTATTCTTCTTTCTTCACGATTCTGCACTACCTTCTCAAACAGCTTGAGAAGGTATTCCTGATTATTGCTTGCTTCAACTTCGTGATAGTTCTCTCTGATCCAGCTTAATTTTAAACGCTTGGCATATTCCTCTATCTGTTTATTCACCTACGGTTCCCTCCTTTTGAAAGAAGCTGTCATAATGGGATAGCCCCCTTGATATGTCCGGAACCTTTGGTATGGGCAGATTCGGCATTATTGCCCTATGAGAAGTATTTTGATTTAGTAAACTGTAAAAGCAATGCTTGATTTGATCAACACTAGGATGACCATGAATAGATGCTGTCTGTAACGCTTCATTTAATAAGGAAAAATCGTCATTCTTTAGGAGTTTTCCTAATAAACGTAATGCATCTTTTTGTTCCTCTTCGGTACAATCAGATAGATATTCAGACCATATTACTGGAAATTTCTCGTATACATTTGAATATTTAATCGCTCTTGGTCGTTTCGATAATAGTTCGAGATATGGCTGCCATATCATGGACTTTCTCCTAATTCCGTATAATCGAGAATGCTTTACAATTACTTCATGATTACTATTCAGGATAAATACCGTATTGTATGTAAAGCGAATACTCACTTTCTGTTTTGCGAATCTAGGTGAAGTAGAGTATTGCTTTTTATCTAAAGTAATCATTCCATATTTATCAGCTCTTACCCCTTGATAAAATGCACAGTCAAACTCTTTTTCAGGGAGAATTAACCAGTTAGCTTTATCCTCTTCGTAGAGTTCAGCTTGAAGATTGTCTTTTTCATAATGCGGACGATTTCGATCTTCTTCGGCCAATATCCATAGATTCGTATTAAATTGATCTAAGTCTAAAATAGTATTCTCGGGTAATAAGAAGTTATTCCTTACATATTTAACCATCGCTTCTACATGCCCTTTTTCATTTCCTTTACCTGGATTACAAAATTCATAAGCAAATCCATAATGTAAAACAAACCTATCAAATGTCTCGGTTAGTTCACGTTCTCCCTTTGCACGTATCTTCTTAACAGCTGGGGTTAGATTATTGAACCGAATGGTTTTTGGTACCCCACCCATATGGTGAAACATTCGTTGCAATCCTTCTAGTAAACACTCTGTATTTTCCGAAGGAAAGACTTGGTGAAGAAGGACATAGGCTAATCCCACCTCTGCCATCTTTTTGATCCACTTAAGACACAATTTTGATCCACCGTTGCCAAGACAGTACCAGTAAGTTTAATCCTATATATAGCAACACTCCCACCACCCTTGACCTTGTTTCTGTCCGTGGTAGCGGTATTGATGGCGGAAAATCAGCCTTAAGAGCTTCATCCGCATCAGTAGCGTACCACGGACAATCACTAAGAAGTGGCACGGCGGTAAAGAGCAAGCAGCTAAAGCTGTGGTTAAGATAGAGTTAGTTCTAAGCAAGTGGATCAACTTTGTCATAGCTAGATTATTTTCTTGTCTCAGGTGGACCAAAAAGATGGCATAACTGGGTCAATGGGATGGCTGTAATCACTTGGAAGTAAAAACTATTACTATAGGGGAAAGACATAACCAAATAAGGTAGGTCAATCACTTCTGACTCGTATTTAAATGGAGCTGTACCAAAGTCAACCTGAGCGGTTCCAGGGAATGATTCTAGTGGTAAAGCTGCCTCCACTATCGTTTCTTTTAACTCTCGTTTACGACGAGATACGTAATCACAGATGGTTCGGTAAGAACCTTTGAAACTATGAAAATCAACTAGCTGTTTAAACATTCTCTTTGCCGTTCTATGATACTTCTTCTTCTTTTTAAGATCTTCCTTAATCCATTTATCCAGGATAGGCTTCACAGGATCCATCACTGGGGATTTTCGTTTTTGTTTCTCTTTTCTTTTAAATTCCTCTTGATTTGCATATTTTTTTACTGTCCGGGGGTCGATTCCCATTCTTCTACCTATGCTGGCATAAGTTTCACCTTTTTGATTTGCTTCATGTCTGATATAATCTACTTGAGCCACTGCTAACATCTCCTAATATCCTCCTGTCGAACGTTGTTGGTCCAACGAGGAGTTTAAAGTTATTTGCGGGAGTTGGCAAGTGGCTCATTTAATTTATGTATGGCCCTACGGGCCATACATAAATTAAATGCCAATACCTACTTTATTAGTTTGCCATAAACACCAATCAGCATCACAGCTGAGATGGCAGACAATTTAATATTTAAAGCAAATAGTAACTATGCTAAAAAAGAAAGCAATGGTCGGGATCTATCGATTTATTATAATTAGCTGGAAGAATAATAAGATTGCTTTTGTGTATCCAAAAATCCACCGGAGACTAAGAAAATATGTGTTGAAATACAGTTATTGTTTTTATGAGTAATTAAAGGGATATGGAATAAATGAGTGAATATATGAGAAAAAACACAAAAGATATGGGTGTGTTTTTTCATATCTTTTGTGTTTAGGAATTTTTTTATATGATAGTAATTAGTTCTAATTCAAAACCATTTTTAAAGTATGTTGGCATACCGTATGGAGTTGGGATATTTGTTATAGGAATATCTAGAAATCTAGGGCCCCATTGTCCAGCAGCATAGTAATAAGCTTGCCAAACAATTTTTGAGCAATAGGTTGGGTTAGTTGTAAATAAATCAGTAGTGATTTGGTATTCATATCCTGAATTTTCATAGTTTGCACGAGCCCAATCAGCAGCTAATTCGGCGTAAACACCAAAAATGGAACTATTTATGTTTTCCAGTCTGTAAACTTCTGTATTTGTTGGAATAAATCCTTCATCAGGGGCTTCTAATCCATAAGTTTCAATCCATTCATTTAAGCTAATGATCTCAGGAACACTGTTTTTATTTGCTGTATGCAAGATTTCATTTGAACTAACGGCAATTCCAGTATGTCCTGTAAATCCGTTCAAGCTCGTCCCATTAGTTATTAGTATATCTCCTTTCATTACTGAAGTATTGTTTTTAGTTTTTATGTTATAAGAGCATTCCTGTAATGAAGATATTTGAGGTTTGAACAAAAAAGAGCCTCTCTGGTATAGTACTGGGTGTCGATGCATTGACCCCGAAATTTAAATACCAAGGAGAGGACTCGAAATGAATTATAACCAAAACCACAAATTATCGCAAATCACACCATCTACATTGATTGTAGGAATTGACATTGCCAAGGATAAACACGTTGCACGTGCACAGGACGACCGAGGATTCGAATTTGGAAAGAGACTGATCTTTGACAATCGGATACACGGCTTTGAACAGCTTTTAAACTGGATTTCTAGACTTCAACAGGAACACGGTAAAAGTGAACTGATTATTGGCGCTGAACCGACAGGACACTACTGGTTAAGCCTCGCTTACTATTTACGAGCGAAGGATATTAACTTCGTGTTGGTAAATCCGATGCACGTTAAAAAGTCGAAAGAACTGGATGATAACTCGCCAACGAAAAATGATACCAAGGATGCGCGTGTCATCGCACAGCTGATAAAGGACGGACGATACTCTGTACCCAATCTTCTCGACGGCATCTACGCGGAATTACGGGAAGGGATCAAATTGCGAGATCAACTCGTCAAACAGCTAATTACGATCGATAACCGCATTCAGAATCATATTCAGCGGTATTTTCCAGAATTTGATGATGTGTTTAAAGACTGGGAAGGCAAAACAGCTCTATTCACCTTACGTGAATTCCCATTCCCATCTGATCTCCGTCATCTGACACCAGAGGAAGTCTTAGCGCAGTGGAAAACCGTCGTTAAACGAGGGGTTGGAATCAAACGCGCAACAAGTTTGGTGGAGAAGGCAAAAAAGAGCGTTGGGATTGAAACAGGACTCCGTTTTGCGAAAAAAGAAATCCACAGCCTCTTAGATCAATATGAATTGTATCAAAGTCAGTTAACTGAACTGGATGAAGAAATCACAGAAGTACTACAAGACATCCCTGGCGCCCAAGAAATGATAGATATTAAGGGGCTTGGCCCAATTACCATTGCCACATTCTTCTCTGAAATAGGTGATCTCACAAAATACAATCATCCACAACAGTTGGTGAATATGGCAGGCTTATCATTACGAGAACACAGTTCAGGGAAGTTTAAAGGTCAAACTAGAATAACAAAACGAGGGTGGAAGAAACTGCGAAAAGCCTTGTATTTAGCTGTCCGCCCCTTGGTAGCCAGCAATCCAACATTCAAGGCATTGCATAACTATTACACTACCCGCCCACACAATCCTTTAAAGAAGCAACAGTCACTCATTGCGCTGTGTGGAAAACTATTACGTGTTCTATTTGTGATTGGCACAAAACAATGTGAGTTCGATGGAAATAAGTTATTAACAGGTTTACCTCAAGTTCAACCATTACAGGCAGCTTAAGTTTTACAATGTATTTAATAAATGCACTTTAATATTTTAGAATAAACAAACACCAATAATGCAGAGTCGGAGCTTATTTAATCCATTCGGGCACCAGACCCAGCATAGGAGCTTTTTCCGACCTCCACCTTGTGGATACGCAGGACGAAGGAATGTATGGAGCGAAATCCCGTGATACATGGGAGGGTGAGCGACCATAAGTAGTGTGGAGAAAAGAAGCATGGTCATACCATTTCAACCAAATGTTCACAATTTGGCTGTTAGGATGGATTAAGTCGTGTTAGAATATTCCGCACTCTCACTAACAACTAGGTCCACCAACACATTCAGAAAATTTATGTTTGAGAAATTCTAAGTAAACAGGAGTATTTTGAAGAAAATTAAAGTATATAGAGGGAGGATTTATATTCTTCTAAATGGGCTTTGTTTTTTTCTAAATAAATAGATTCTTCATCTTTAGCTTGTTTCTTTATTTTAATCCAGCTTTCATAGTCTATATCATTTGATAAAATACCGTTTTGAATTAATTCTTCGTAGCTTTCACTAGAAATATCTAGGTTCCTCTCATCGATATCATTGTTAGCTTCTACAGGAGATCCTTTTATAAATGTTAGCGCTAACAATAAAGTTAAAAAGATAAATAAAACATGATTTTTCCTCATTTTTTAACCACTCTTTTATTCTATAATTAATAAACATGTTACTACATAATTCCATATAATCAAGTAAAAATATGAAATTACTTAATTTATTTTATGTAATTATGTATTATTTTGTAGATATAATTTGATAATCTGAAAATGTTAATTGATAATGAATGAAAGCGGGGTGGTGATATCTGTATGAAATTTAAAAAAAATTTTATAATTATTCTCTTTACTTTTTTATTTGCCATACTTTTAGGGGTGTACGCCCAAAAGATTGCTAGTTTTTTTGGCGATAATTTATATATGATAGTTTTAGTGATTACAACAATAATCAGTATCGGATTGTTCGCTGTAGCAATT